>CAYZTY010000039.1:306-21653 GCA_964481525.1 uncultured Pirellulales bacterium | reverse complement strand
AATCGCAAAAGACTTATTTGGAAGGATTGCATAATCTTTGGATAATGCTCGACTTGCTCTGCTTAGACTCCGCCCCCGTCGGCTGCGCAAAAGGCCCGTAAACACCCACGTTGACTTAGCATAACTATCGACGGATACTGAACATAGCTTTAATGAAGGGGCACACGAAGGGGTACCTCCACTCCTAAATTCGCACAGTAATTTTACGTTGCCTTAACAAGCCAAGTTCGAATTCATTGGGCAAAAAGGCTCCCATAAGGTGTTTACCGGCTTTTTGTTCAGCAATCCGGGGCATTATAAGGGCTTACATACTCTTTTTCACGGTTTTCTTCCATGGGTTCTACTTCATCTTTGCTCCAGATTTTGTTTAAACTTATGTGGTCAAGAGTTGTGGTAAATATCGGGGTCTTCTTGAAAAATGGACAGCGACAAGTCAAAATCTGTATATTCAGGCAGACTCTCATGAGAGCGTTTGGTATTATCGGGATATGCCGTGTTTACGCCTTGAGCGCGACAGAAAAGAAAGCCCGATTTTCGAGCAGATTTTACGTGTGCTGCCGCGTCAGCTTATCTTGATAAAATGGAGAAAATTTTCACCAGGTACAAAACCGATTTAGAGAACGGCAAAATTCCAGTCTTGCCTGAATATATCGTGGCTGACGGGTTTTGATTTGCATATTTTGTCTCTTTCGACGATATACGGCTCACTAATTATGAGTCCCTGCCGTAATAGGAACAGCTTGTCCGGTCGGTTTCCCAAACGGTGACGCAATGTAGTTGCCTGTGACCGAATTGCCCCACGAGCTTGCTCCAGGCAAAGGCAGTGATATTTTCAACCGTGGGATTTATATTTTCAAACCCCGGCACATCAACATTCAGGTTTTTGTGGTCAACGAGCCTGATGAATTTATCATCGATGATTTTTTCAAATTCTCCAGAACCGCAGCCGTCTCGTTCTGAAGGTCCTTTAACCGTAACCTCGATGATATAATTGTGTCCGTGCCCGGCCGGGTTGGCACACTTGCCGAACAGCTCGAAGTTGCGTTCATCGGAAAGCTCTTCGTTCCATAGTTTATGCCCCGCGGCAAATTCAAATTTCTCACTAAAATAAACCACTTTGCAGTCCTCCGAATCAACTGCTACTTTCCTGAATGGATTTAATTTAAGGCTCAATTTGCTCAAATGCGCCGGTACGAATTTGTCCTGAAGTTGCTGCCAGGCATTTTTCAGGAACTCCACTATGTCCGTAATTGAAAGGTCTCGGCGGTTCTGAAAAGCTTCTCTTATTATTTGGCCGAGAATCGGTACAGCGTATTTGCGGACGGCCTTGTCGATATCCGACACGTTAACAACAAAACCCGTATCCGGCTGAACCTGACTGCTTAGTTTTACACCCAAAGCTAAGTAAAACGACAGCCCTTTGGCCGTCGGGTTAGACGCATAAGAATTGAACCCCTTTTCGATTTGCGTTGAAAAAGGATTTATTGAAAATCTGACTTCTCTTGCCAGCTTGTGCATACCAGTTCAAATGTAAAAGACAAAAAATTAAAAAATAAAAACCGCCATTGAGTTTTTTGCTTGTGTTGCTGATTTTTTCCTCATTTTAACCGTTCTTATGCATTAGGCTCAGTACCTCGCTTCTGGTTCGAGGGTCGCTCTTGAATTTCCCCCGAAGCGCGCTGGTTACCATTACGGAGCCCGGTTTTTTTATTCCGCGAATCGTCATGCAGCTGTGTGACGCCTCCAGTACCACCGCCACTCCTTTGGGCTTAAGGTTGTCCATAAGAAAATCGGCTATCTGTACTGTAAGGCGTTCCTGAACCTGCAGTCTTCGCGCAAAGCAGTCTATAATGCGAGCCAGTTTACTTACGCCCAGTACGGTACCGGTTGGCATATACGAAACGTGCGCCCTCCCGATAAACGGCATCAGGTGATGTTCACAGATGCTGTAGAAAGGTATGTCACGAAGTAAAACAATCTCATCATATTTTTCCGTAAAGATGGTCTTCAGATGTTGTTCAGGCCGTTCGTGCAGCCCGCCCAGAAGCTCCTTATACATCATTGCTACCCGATGGGGGGTGCCTTTCAAACCTTCCCTGTTGACTTTTTCCCCGACTGCTTCGAGTATTTCAATGACCGCCTTTTCGATTCTCTCAGCATCAATATTTGCTTTCTTTTGTGATTTCATCCTCTGGTCCTTTTATTTTCTAAGCCCTGTTCTTCGCCAAGCCGATAAGGTACGAGCTCAGCAGCCTAACGCCGAATCCACTCGCTCCTTCTGTTGTAAGAGTTTTATCCGTTTCGCTAATATCCATCGTGCCCGCCATATCCAGATGTGCCCACTTCGTCTTGCCTACGAATTGTCCGAGGAATGATGCTGCTGTGCATGCTCCGCCCCATCTGCTGCCGATATTTTTCAAATCAGCAATCTTACTTTTCATTTCCGCCAGGTATTCTTCGCCGCTCGGCATAGGCCAGAGCCTCTCGCCGCTTTCTTTACCTACTGTTTCAAGCTGCTTTATAAGTTTTTCGTCGTTACCCATTAGTCCGGCCATATACTTTCCAAGCGCCACCATACACGCGCCGGTCAGCGTGGCAATATCAATTATCGAATCACATTTCTGCTCCGATGCGTAGGCCAGCGCGTCGCACAGTATCATTCTGCCCTCCGCATCCGTGTTCTGTACCTCAACCATCTTTCCGCTGTAAGTTGTAATGATATCACCCGGCCGGTAGCTCGTGCCGCTGGGGAGGTTTTCCGCCGATGGCACTATCCCCGTCACTTTAATGCCGAGCCGAAGTTCCGCGACCGCCTTCATAGTAGCCAGCACGGCAATCCCGCCACACTTGTCCAGCTTCATTTCCTCCATATGAGCTGATGGTTTTATGCTGATTCCACCGGAATCGAATGTTATCGCCTTGCCGACTAACGCGACCGCGGGCCTTTTGGAAGCCGATTTACCCACGGGATTGTATTTTAAGATTATCAATCGGGGTTTATTTTTCGAACCTGAGCCTACGGCCAGGATACCTCCCATTTTTTTGGCCGCTAATTGTTTCTCATCGAGAATAGTACAGCTCACGCCCCGTAGGCCGCGGGCAAGCCTCTTGGCCTCTGCAGCCAGCGTCTCGGGATTAATCACGTTGCCGGGCCGATTGGCCAGCGTTCTGGCGTAACTTTGGGCTCTGCCGATTATTACGCCGGTGGAGAGTCCTTTGTTTAGTTTCTTTAGCTTTGCCGGGTCGGATTCCACCAGTTCAATGTTCAGTGTTTTAGGCCGCCCATTTTCTTCTTTAGTAATGAATTCGTCGTACCGATACCCACCGAAGTAAGCCCCCTCCGCCGTCACCTGTCCCATTTGCTCTGCTTTGAACCTGTTACCAAAGGCCTGATGCAGCGCCAAGCCTATGGTTTTTAATTTCATACCGACCGCCTGATGTGCCGCGGTTGCCGCCGCTCGGCGAACAGTGTCGAGTATTGCCGATTTTTTCTCGCCCAGCCCAATAAGCAGCACTCGCTTGGAACCAATACCGTCTGCTGTATAAATGAGGCTGCTTGTTTGCTTTTTGCCCTTAAAGTCACCAAGATCCAGCACTCTCCTGATAGAGCCGCCAAGCTTACTGTCTAAGCTGGCGCATAGTTTGTCGAGTTTTTTTGTGTCGGAATACAAACCAATCGCCAGCATATCAGCCTTGTATTTGCTCGCCTCTGTTTTATTTGTTTTCACTTTAACATCGATGATTTGTTTCATTTTACTCTTCCCTTTTAACTTTCTGTTTTTTCTCCGCCCTGTATCTTAGATAGCTTTCTATAAATTCATCGAGCTTGCCATCCAGTACTCCTGAGACATTGCCGGTTTGAAAATCGGTTCTGTGGTCTTTTACCATCTGATAAGGCTGAAGAACGTAGCTGCGTATCTGGTTACCCCATGCAATCTCGCCTTTCTGGCTGTACAGCCTGGCTATCTCGTCGTCCCGCTTCTGCTGCTCTAATCGATACAGCCTGGCCTTCAGCATTTTCATTGCCTGTGCGCGGTTCTTGTGCTGACTTCTTTCCTTTTGACACTGTACCGTAATACCGGTCGGCTCGTGCACAATCCGCACCGCAGAGCTTGTCTTATTTACGTGCTGCCCGCCTGCTCCTTGCGCACGGTAAAAATCGACTCGCAGGTCTTCGTCCTTAATCTCGATGTCCACATCCTCATCGTATTCTGGTATCACATCAACCGCGGCAAAACTTGTGTGCCTGCGGCTCTGCGAGTCAAACGGGCTTATCCGCACCAGCCTGTGCACCCCTATTTCGCACGATAGTTTTCCGAAAGCAAACGGCCCGCTTACACGTAGCGTCAGTGACCGAATGCCTGCCTCTTCGCCCGGCGTCAAGTCCAGCTCCTCGTACTTGTAACCTTTTTCCTCAAAGTACCGGGTGTACATTCGCAGAAGCATATTTACCCAATCGCAGCTTTCCGTTCCCCCCGCGCCTGCGTGAATGCTGAAGAAGCAGCCTCTCATATCATCCGGGCCCGACAGCAGCCTCTGCAGCTCTATAGCGTCACACTTTTTTTCCAAACCGGCCAGGTCAACCGCCAACTGCTCCAGCATCCCTGAATCCTTCTCTGCCACGGCCAAATCAAACAGCCCCGCCAGCTCGTCTGTACTGCGGAGAATCTCTTCGGCCGGCTCGACTAAAGATTTTATCGCGCTGAGTTGTGATACTAAAGCCGCCGCCGTGTCTTGGTTGTCCCAGAACCCGGGCTGTGTCATTTTATGTTCAAACTCGGCACGGAGCGCCTTTTTGCCGGGCAGGTCAAAGCCAGTCCCGGACTTTTTGGACCCGGGCCTGCAGATTCGATATTGCCGATTTCAGTTCTGCTGTTTCCATAATACCGCCTTAGTTCCTTTCCGATTGGCTCACCGGAAAAGTCTATACCAGATTATGTCGTTTTATGCAATCAATGCTTTGAGAATACTCTATACGCTCCCTTCATATTTTTGCCAATCCGGAACAATTATAAACGCAAAAACTTTCACAAAAAAGTAAAATACACCAACCAATGCGACCGGCATACGTTCATTTGTTTCTGTTAATTACAGTTTAGTCGACTATAATAACATTTTGTAAGGCTTTGTTTTTTATGTCTAAGTCGGCGTGATGTCGGCAACGGGTAACAAACACCCAAAATACTTATAACCAGTGCAGAATTATGTTTATCGACAAGGCAAATATATTGGTTAAGGCTGGTGACGGCGGCCACGGCTGTGTCAGCTTCCGCCGGGAAAAGTACGTTCCCAAGGGCGGCCCCGATGGTGGAGATGGTGGAAAGGGGGGCAGCGTTTATTTCCAGGCCGTCGAGGGCCTCGATACATTGTTGGATTTTGCAGGCAAGCACCATTGGATAGCTGAAAACGGCAAAACCGGCTCCGGCTCAAATAAACACGGTGCCGATGGTGCCGAGCTTGTTGTACGCGTCCCTCCCGGGACGCTCATTTATGATGCCGAGCTTGACATCCTGCTAAAGGACCTGGACCTGCCGGGCCTTAAGGTTTGCATTTGCCGCGGCGGCAGGGGGGGTAAGGGAAATAAGGCCTTTGCCACCCCCACAAATCAAACGCCGCGATATGCCCAGAAAGGCAAGCCCGGCCAGCAAAGAAACATAAGGCTTGAACTGAAACTAATCGCTGATGTCGGCTTGGTTGGAATGCCTAATGCCGGGAAGAGCACGCTCATTTCGCGCTGTTCCGCCGCCAAGCCGAAAATCGCCGATTATCCTTTCACAACTCTTGAGCCTGTCCTTGGTATCGTCGAACTGACCGGCTTCAGACGCTTTGTAATGGCCGATATACCAGGCCTGATTGACGGCGCTCACAACGGGGCGGGCCTTGGCTTCGAATTCCTGCGCCATATAGAGAGAACTCGAATCATCGTTCATATACTTGATGTGATGCCTCTCGACGGCTCGAAGCCTGACGAAAATTACCAGGCAGTCCGAAAAGAGCTGGAACTTTACAGTGCCGCCTTAGCCCAAAAGCCTGAGTTTGTTGTAGCGAATAAAATCGACCTTGACCCGCAAGGCAAAGCCCTGACTGAGCTAAAGAAATCGCTAAACAACGAGATTTTCCCTATCTCAGCCGTTACCGGAAAAGGAATTCGAGAGTTTAGTGAACTTTTATGGCAAAGGGTAAAAGAGCTTAAAAGCTGAATTTCCTCTGAAAGTGAAAAAGGCCGGGCTAAACCAATCCGGCCTTTTCAGTGTAAATCGTTATTATAAGTTGGTACTTTTACTTTGGAAGATTCTCCGGGGAAGCGTCTTCAATTCTCAGGTCTCCATAAATAATCCGCCATGTTTCAGAATCTTGCGGCTGATACCAGAATATCGGCGTATTGCTATCGCCCAATTTGACACTTTTTCCGGCATAATACCATTGCCCCTGTCCCTTGAAAAAGCGGATAAACACCAAGCCCTGACCGAATTGCATGGCTATTTGAAGTTGTTGCTGTTCCGTAAGATTAGCTTGTTTTAATTTTTTATCGAATTTCAAACCGATACTAACCGCGTTCTCAATATTAATACTATCGGGGAATTGGCCGTCTTCGATAATTTCCGCCCATATCCGTAATGTCTCGATAAATTCGCTTTCGTTGTTTTTCCCGAAATCTATGCCTGCATTTAGGATCGTATAATCGTCCGGCACTTCCAGACTGAATCGCGATTCGTCAAGGTCAACGTCAAATTGCAGGTTATCGCATATAATCTGCATATTCGGAGTTTTTTGCTCAATACGTGTTGGCAAGGTTGTTTCCGGGTCGGCCCAGATGTTAATTGTGTCATTGTCACTTTCTGCGACGAAGACAATGTAATATTGTCCTTCGATTTCCTGCAGACCGAGATTCTCAACCTGGTATTTCGCTTTATTTTGCATCTTTTTTACTATGTCCTGCAATAACTTCAGATAGTTCTGTATATTACCAAGGCCGTCCATTTCGATATATGCAGCGGTCTTTTCAACGTGCGAAAGTGTAATGACTTTCATTTCCTCGAGGTCGATGATTATGTCGGTGCCCTGTATATTAGGAACGGTTCGGCGGATACGGGAGCCCATAATTTCGTCATGAAGCAATAACTGGTTTTCCTCCGGACCAATCTTTATGTCCATAATCGCGGTCCGGGCATTCAAAATAGGCCTGACTACTTCGGCCCAGGCGACATTTGCCTTATCCGGGCCGCCGGTAATGTTTAGTCCCAAAATCACCGCAATAATTATTACTGCTGCTGCTGCGAGTTTTGTTATTCTGCTTTTCATAATCGTCTCTCCGATAAATTGTCTTATGTCAATCTTCTTTTCCGGCGGCCGGTCGGGCACAGAGGCCATCAAAGATTCGCGAAGATAGTCGTGGTTTTGATTAAACATCTCGTATGCTTTATTCAAATCGTTATCCAATTGCCTTTTCATTGGATATCCTCCTGCTCTTCGGCCAACAATCGTCCCAGCCGTTTTCTGGCTCGGTCAAGGGCACGGTAGAATCCTGACCTTGACAGGCCCGTTATCCTGCGTGCGTTATCAGCAGATTGGCCCTTGAGATAGAACGCATGTAAAGCTAGGCGTTCCTTTTCCGGTAGCCTCGTAATCATTTCCCGAAGTAATTCTATCCGGTCGTCACCTGGTGGGTCGGAAACAACGGACGCAGCTTTATCAAGCCCTGCATTCTTATCTCGACCACGTATTTTTTGGCGTTGCCATTCCCGGCAGCGCAGCCGGGAAATCCCAACAAGCCATTTTCCAAAACTATCCGGCTTACGCAGACGTTCTAATCTCTCATAGGCCCGTAAAAATACATCCTGTGCAAGGTCCCGGGCGTCAGTAATATTGCCGGTAGTATCGTAACAGATGGCCCGAATCAGAGGCGCGTACTTATCATACAATCTCCCATAAGCTGCCTTTTCGCCGGCAAACACAGCTTTTATTAACGTTTTATCACTTAGCGTTGTCAACTCGGGGCCCTCAAGTCTTGACGTACTCTATGAGTATAGTGACCGAGCGGAGTAATTTGTCCACCGGAATTTTAAAATTTATTGTGTTTTGTGCCTTATTGCCGCAGATTGACATCTGCAAAACAATAATGTAAAAAGGATACGTAGAAATGCTGATTATAAGGCACGAATTATGAACATAATCGCGATAGATGTCGGCAATACGAATATTACAATAGGCCTGTTTCTTGATGGCAAGGAGCAGTTTATTAAGGCTGTCCCCGGCGATTCAACGAGCAAGCTGACCGAGCTACTTATCTCAGGATGGGCCAAAGTCCCTCTGGTAAAAAGTGCCAGGGAAAAGAAAAAGGACGGCGTAATAGTTGCCAGTTCCGTTAAGCCTGCCTGGACAAAAAAACTCCGGCGGATAGTCAAAGATAAACTCGCAGAAAAGCTGCTGCTTATCGGCGCCGATATTCCGTTACCTATGGAGCTTGCCCTGAAGGAGCCGGGAAAGGTCGGCACCGACCGCATCGCCGCCGCCGCCGCCGCTTATGCCGTTGTCGAAGATGCCCTGGTCGTTGCGGATTTCGGCACCGCAGTAACAATCGATCTGGTTGATAAAGAGGGCAGGTTTCTTGGGGGAGCAATTTTGCCGGGCTTTGAGATATCCGCGGAAGCCCTCAGGCTCAACACTTCGCAATTGCCGAAGGTTGGAATGAAAAGGCCCCGGAAGCCTTTCGGGAAGACCACACGCGAGGCGATACAATGCGGTCTGTATTACTCCGCTATCGGCGCCCTCGAGGAGATAGTCAGACGCTATGCCGAGGAAATCGGCAAATGGCCGCAGATTGTCCTGACCGGTGGCGCCGCTGAGCTTATAAAGGACGACTGCACCTTCGTAGATGACTTTGTGCCCGACCTTGTGGTAAAGGGCGTAGTCCTGGCGTATATAAAATACCTTGAGGAACGTGCAGTCTGAGTGCTGTTATGGAAACGATAGCTGCAGTAATGACCGCCAAAGGCGTCGGGGCCATATCAAGCATCCGGCTGGCTGGCTCGAGAGCATCGCAAATAATCGAGAATATATTTAAATCCGCCGGTGGCAAACCTCTTAAGATACAAAACGGCAAAATCCTGCTCGGGGACATCCTCGATAATGGCCAAATCATTGACCATGTCATTATCGGTTGCGAGGGTATCGAGGGCTTCTCTATTAACTGTCATGGAAATCCTCTCATCGTTGCCGAAATAATGCGGCTTTTACAGGAAAATGGCGCAAAGCCCGTCCAGCCTGAAGAGCTGCTGAAACATTATTTTGCCGAAGCCGCACAGCAAAGTTCGATTGCCCTCGAAGCGCAGCTTGCACAGGTAAAGGCAACAACTCTTGTGGGTACGAAGATAATCCTTAATCAGACCGGCCCCGGTCTTGCCGGAGTATTGACAAACTGGCTGGATAATATTGATTCGGTACCGCTTACCGAGATTCACCGTCAGGCCCGGTTAATACTTGAAAACTCACAACCTGCTCAACTGATTATAAGCGGCTGCTCGATAGTTATCGCAGGCCCGCCCAACAGCGGCAAAAGCACTCTACTTAATTGTCTCTGCGGCAGGCAAAAAAGCATCGTTACCGATATTCCCGGCACTACGCGGGACTGGGTCGGAGCGACCTGCCGAATTGAGAGTCTGTTAATGGAGCTCTTCGACACCGCCGGTTTAGCGGAGTACCTCGCCGCTAAAACCTCTCTTGATAAAGCCGCACAGCGCAAAACCGCAGAGCTGCTCCACAAGGCAGATTTGGTCCTGCTTGTCCTCGATGGTAGCAGCAATGCCGAGCAGCTAACCGAACAAATGCTTAGCAAAATCGCGCACATTAAAGTATTAACCATCCTGAACAAATCTGATTTACCCCGTAAATTAGATGAAAGTAAATTGCCCAAAAATATTGGCAGGCCTCTGGGCATTAGCGCCAAGTTCGGCAACGGCATCGAACAGCTTATTCAGGAAATCCGCGACACTCTCGGCGTCAGCGGCTTTAACCTTCAAAGTCCCGTCTGTTTCACCGACCGACAGCAAGACCTGTTAAGACAACTGGTAAACATCAAATCTAAAGACCGCGTCGCTCAACTCATATCAGAGTTGTTAAACGGCCGCGTGTAAGGTGAATTGTGCCAAGCAATAGTCGGTGAAAATAAATAGCAGGTAGGTCCTGCTTTATGTATTAAAATTGCGAAATCTGTTTAACAATTATTGGGACTGAAAAGCAGAAAGCATAACAGTAATGTTAAAGTAAAATTGTTCATGAGTTTTCACGTCTTTTCCTTAAAACCAAGCCTCCCAAACCGTACAATATTAAAGTAGTTGGCTCTGGAACCAGAATTATTTCTGCGCTGTCACTTATACTGAAATCAAAATCTATCAATTGTCCATTATTAGAAAAACCTGTTACGTGCCCTGAGCCGAAACCAGATAGTCCGCCATAGGCGAAATCAATGCTATCTACTTCGAAGTTCTCTCCTTCGATACGTATTATAGCAGAGGCATCCGCAATGACATCTCCGGTTATTCCACTGTCAACTATGGAAAAATAGCTAAAGCTGGATGCTTGTATTCCTGTCTGAAGTAAACTGTCCGATACCGTCATTTTGGGTGCGACGACGGATTTCAGCATCCCGTTTACTACAGTATTTGAAATTAGTATATCGCGCCAGTCGGATGAATTTACTGCCGCAGTTATTATGTCTCCCCCAATTGTTGAATCGGTAATAGAAAAAAGATCATTCGACAAGCCATAATAAACGTTTCCGCCGATATCCGCAGAAGAAATATGCAAGGGAGTAACTCCGGTTACTTCAACATAACCAAGAATTGTACCACCTGAGACGTTTATATTTCCTGCATCGGCGTTGCCATTTAAGTTTCCCTGAATAAGACCTCCTGCCAGATTGACAATCCCCAAACTACCAACACTGACATTTCCACCTATATCACCATTATCTAATATATCTACAGTAGTCTCATACCAGGTTCCATCGACTTTCATATAGCCGGAAACACCCAAACTATCTGCAATATAGGTATCTACAATATGATGTTGGCCGTCAGCCCATATCAACTCTGCGCTTACCGAACACGCCGCTGTCAAAAGTATAGCTATTGATACCGCTATCTTTTTCATAATAAACCTCTGAAAAATAAATTTACTTCATACATGCGACGTTTTATTAAAAAAATGTCCGACGGTGATTTGGTTATCTGAAAATACCCCTCTCCCTAAAGCTTAAGCATATGTCTTTTTACTTACAATGTCAAGTATTTTTTCAAAATTACTTGGGGAAATTTATAGAATTTTATTCTTCTGCAACAATACCACGTTTAAAGTTAGCTTGGCCCTGCAGAAACTAGTATCAGGTAAAAAATTAGTCTTGGGCAGATTTTGTTTACTGTGCTAAAATTACGAAATCTGTTCGACCGCTATCAGGGCTAAAAAGCATAACCATAATCCGGGCGTAAAAACGGTCATTAATTTTAATAAAAGGAAGGAGACTAATTATGGCCATGTTCATTTCACTGGTGAATTTGACCGGGCAGGGGGTTCGAGATTTCAAGGTCTCTCCTGCCAGGGCCGGCAAGTTCAAAACTATGGCCCGGAAGGCGGGAGTAACGGTCAAAGATATCTTTTGGACCCTGGGTGCTCATGACGCGGTAATCATTATGGAAGCTCCGGATGACGAGACGGCAACCGCAGTCATGCTGGGTCTGGCTTCACTCGGCAACGTCAGAACGCAGACTTTGCGGGCATTTACCTCGTCGGAGATGGAAGCAATTGTTTCCAAAGCGCCAACACCTGATTAAAGTGATCAGCCGGCTAAGATGTGAGGAATAAATTAAGAAGGCCTGCTAACTTGTTAAATGGTCCTGCCTGTGTATAATCATCAGCTATGGCGAAGCAGGAAGAAAAACTGACACCGGCGATGAAGCAGTTCCACCGGTTCAAGGCCAAATATCCGGAGGCGGTACTGTTTTTTCGCATGGGCGACTTTTACGAAACCTTCTATGAGGATGCCCAGCTTTGCTCGCAGGTCTGCGGCTTGGCCCTGACCAGCCGAAGCAAAGGTGATAATCCAATCCCTTTAGCCGGTGTGCCGTATCACGCCGTTGACGGCTATCTAAAAAAGATGCTCCAGGCCGGCTACAAAGTCGCTGTCTGTGAGCAAATCGAGGACCCAAAGACCGCCAAAGGCGTTGTTGACCGCGACGTTGTCCGCGTTATTACGCCCGGCACACTTACCGACGAGATGCTGCTGGATGAAAAACGGGCGAACTATCTTTGTGCAGTCAACCTCGGCAGAAAATCAGTGGCCGTTAGCTGGGTCGATATTTCGACCGGCCACTTTTTCGTGCAGAGTGTCCCGGAAAAATATCTGCTCGATGAAATACTAAAGCTTTCGCCGGCGGAATGTCTGCTGCCCGAAAGAAGGGGCCAGCTTTTCGAGGACGAAGCTAAAAAACTGGCCGGCCAAATCGCCCAGCTCACAAGCGCCGTCATAACCGAAAGGCCCGGCTGGTACTTCGAGCCTTTCCAGGCAAAAAAAAGATTGCTCAAACATTTCGGAACAGCAACGCTGGAAGGTTTCGGCATAACCGACAACGATGAAGTAATCTCTGCCGCCGGTGCCATCATCGAATACCTCAGCGAAACGCAGAAAACGGCCCTGCAGCATATCTCTGCTATTCGAAAAATAAGCCGAACGAAATTTCTGCAAATCGACCAGACAAGCCTGCGGAGTCTCGAGGTCCTGCGCACTATCCGCACTGAAAGCCAAAAAGGCTCACTACTCGCCTGCCTTGACGAGACGGCAACGGCCGTGGGCGGGCGGATGTTCTCGGACTGGTTGTGTATGCCGCTTTGTGACCGCGGCGCTATAGAGCTTCGACAGGATGCCGTCGAGGAGCTAAAAGAGCAGGACAAAAAAACGACGGACCTTCGCAAACTGCTTTCGAACACGTCCGATTTGGAACGCATTGCCGCCCGCATAAGCACATCGCGACAAACCCCGCGGGACCTGCTCGCCCTGGCTGTAACTCTGCGACGGGTGCCGCAGATAAAGGAAATCCTTCAAAGCTGCCAGGCCGATTTGCTCTTAAAATTGGCCGAGCGCTGCGACAGTATGGACGAGCTTGCGAATTTACTTGAATCGGCAATAAGGCCGGACTGCCCGAATCATCTGCGGGACGGCGGCGTGATAAAAACCGGCTTCGACCCTCAGCTCGATAGATTGCGCTCGGTATCAAAGGATGGCCGTATCTGGCTTAGTAAGTATCAACAAACTCAATCGCAGCGGACAGGCATAGCTAACCTGAAAGTCGGTTTCAATAAGGTCTTCGGCTACTATATCGAAGTAAGCCATTCAGCCGCCGGCAAGGTCCCGGCCGATTACGTGCGGAAGCAAACCATAAAAAATGCCGAGCGATATATCACCGAAGAGCTGAAAAAATATGAGGAGCAGGCCCTCGGCGCCCGTGATAAGGCGCTGGAATTAGAGCAAAAGCTTTTTGACCAGCTTCGGGCCGAGAGCGCTAAATATATCTCCAGACTGCAAAAACTCGCTGAGAGCCTTGCTAATATCGACTGCCTTACCTCTTTTGCCTTTGTCGCACGAAGAAGAAATTACATTCGTCCGCAGGTTACCGACGGCAATGAGCTTACTATAACTGAGGGCAAACATCCTGTTCTGGCCGAGACATTGGGCGCCGAGTTTGTGCCCAACGACGTCAACCTCGGCGACAGTGTCGACATCGCCATAATCACCGGCCCGAATATGAGCGGCAAGAGCACATATATCAGGCAGACGGCCCTTTTAGTGATAATGGCGCAGGCCGGCAACTTTATCCCCGCAAAGGCAGCTTCGATAGGCCTGGTTGACCGGATATTTACACGCGTCGGTGCCTCTGACGAATTGGTTCGAGGGCAATCAACCTTTATGGTCGAGATGACCGAGACTGCGAACATAATAAACAACGCCACCGAAAAATCGCTCGTTATTCTCGACGAGGTCGGCCGGGGCACGAGCACTTACGACGGCCTGGCGCTGGCCTGGGCAATTACCGAGTACATCGCGAACAAACTAAAGTGCAGGACCCTTTTTGCCACACATTATCACGAGCTGACAGAATTAGCGGAGTTGTTCGTCAATATCAGGAACCTTAACGTGGCGGTGCGCGAATGGATGGACGAGGTGGTCTTTTTGCACAAGATTTTGCCCGGCGGCACGGACAAAAGTTACGGCATCCACGTCGCAAAACTTGCCGGCGTACCCAAAACCATCGTCGAGCGCAGCAAGGAAATCTTAGCCGAATTGGAAAGTACATTTACCAAGGAGGCCGCCGGCAAACGTCTTTCCCGCCACAAAACAAAACAGCCGGATGAGGACACACTCTTTGTGCAAAAACACAAGAGCATTTTGGAAAAACTTTCCACAACTGACATAAATAACTTGACTCCGATTGAAGCAATAAATCTGTTGAATCAAATCAGGAACGAAATTGATGAAACTTAGGCAAAGTAATACACACCGGCTATTTCAATTCCGCTAACGCATTGTTCCTGGATTCTTCCGTAATAGTACCTTCGCTGTATAACCTTTCTATATCCTCCGCCAGATTCTGGCAGCCTTCCGGCAGCGGGTCTTTTCTGTCGAAGATATCCCGGCCTTCGGCGATTGCCTTTCGCATTTGCTTATCGGGAACAAGCACGCCATACGCGGCCACACGGCCTTTGCCGGCAGCTTTGGGCAAAAGTATCTGGGCGGAGACAGCTCGCAGGGCCTCGGCAAAATGTCTGCGGAATACTGCCACATTTTCCTCGGTCTGAACATCAATCAATCGCTGTATAGCTGCTTCAGGCGACCAGGCATGGACCTGACTTAGAACAAGATGCCCGGTTTGAGTTACCGTCACGCAGGCTGCTAATTCTTCCACCGTTTTAATCTCACCGAGTAGAAGAACATCGAAGTCCTGCTGCATCGCCGCATTAATTCCTGCCGCAACATCGGGAATATCAGACCCAACCTCACGTTGTTGTACGATTGCCTTCTTAGGCTTAATACGACAGCAAATAGGATTTTCAATCGTACAGATGTGGGATGACAAATTTTCGTTGATATACTCAGCCAGGCCGTACAAAACAGTAGTTTTTCCGGAACCGGAAGGCCCGGCGCAGATAACCAGACCGTTTTGTGACAATGCGGCCTTTAACATCCCTTCAGGAATTCGTAAATCACTGACATCAGGCATATTCGTGGGTAGTAATCTAATCGCTATTGTAAACTCGCCGCGTGAACGAGCCAGACACATCCGTCCATCAACTACACCCGGCAGGCTGCATGAAGTAGTCAGTTGGCCGGTCTGGCTACCCACCAGCTTAATCTGCTCTTCGCCGAAAGCGCCGGCAGCCACTTTCCAAATATCTTCTGTACGAAGAGCATCGGTTTCGGTCCGCTCTATGGAACCTTTTATGCGAAAACTTGGCGGTTCGTGAGGAATCAGGAATAAATCACTTGCGCCTTTATCGAACGCATCCTGGAGGAAACGCTCCAGCTCTGCTGTTTGTACGATAGCCATAATTTCTCCTTTCCAATTTTATAACGGCAGCTTCCTGTTGGATTTGCCTTTAATTTTGTTTTTCGTCTCACCAGTGGTTACATAACCTAAGAGCATATTACGCAGTCGTTGCCGGGCATCGTGCAATCTACGTTTAACGGTCCCTCTCGGCACTCCTAAGAGGTTTGCCACATCGATGTGGTTCCGTTCGTCCAGATAAAAAAGCTCTGCTGTTTCGCGCTCAACTTTGGGCAACTGAGCTAAAGTATCCCTGACAAGTGCGCGAAGTTCTTTAAGTTCAATACATTTTACCAGTGAAGCCTGATTTGCTCGTTCTTCTCCAATAGAACCATATGGTTTCTCCTTACGTCGGCGGACTATTCGGTTAGCGTGCGTTCGTACGATTTGCCTGAACCAGCCTGGAAATGCCCTCGGTTCCCGCAAGTCCTTTAATCGGCAAAATGCGCTCAAAAATGCCGACTGTACGGCGTCTTCGGCCAGATGTTCATCCCGCACAATCGAATAAGCCAACTCAAGCGCCTGCTCCCGGAACCGCCGGACAATGATTTTGTAAGCGTCTTCCTGGCCAAGAAGACACCGCTGGAGAACTTCGCACAAAAGCTCGCTCACTTCATGTCTGCCTTTATCCACTAATAATAAGAGCCATTCAAAAACATTAAGGTTCGGTGCAAATTATGTCTTAAATGAAAAACTATTATATAAACTGTCTTGAAAAAGTTCTTAGATAGTAATGATTGGCGAATGTTTGGAGATTGCTTCGTCCGTCTCCGGCGGGCTCGCAATAACACAATACCTACGTCATCACTGGGAGGCCACCGGCCAAAAACCTCTCTCGCCACAAAAAAGCTAAACAAAGACACACTCTTTGTACAAAAACACAAATCAGTACTCGAAAAACTTTCCTCGATGGATGTGAATAACTTAACTCCAATAGAAGCCATTAATTTATTGAGCCAAATAAGGGACGAGATTGATGGAGAACGGAGGACAGACGACGGAGGACAAAATAATGAGTAAAAAAATTGAAAGTTTTCGAGACCTCGATGCTTATAAGTTAGCAATCGAACTCCAACAGAAAATATTCATACTCACAAAAAAATTTCCTAAGGAAGAACTTTACTCACTCACAGACCAAATCAGATGCCATTCCTGTTTAATAATGATTTGTCTACCTCAATGAATCTCTTCTCGTCATCTGGTTTTTCTCTCCCATATTTTTTGTCTGTATTCATTTTCGAATAGATGAAATCCCGGTTACGCTGGTATCTCTTTTTTTCAGTCGGTGTGATTTCCCGCCCCAGTTCCTTTACAGTACTAACAGGAAGTTTGGTGGATACCACGTAAGTGCTGTCTTTATACATCATCTCCTCCCAATCTTTGTTTGAATCATAAATAAGCGGCATAACTCTATTGTTGTATAATTCCAAAAGCTTAGTATAGTCAGCCACAAAGATTACCTTTTTGTCTTTAGCTTTTTCCAACGCACTTAGCTTAATTGCCAACGATTCATGTTCTCTTCCTGTAGGACCACGCTCGCCGAATAGATTTCTCACTGATATGATTATACAATTAGATGCTTCAGCTCTTATTCTGCTATACGCTTGGGCATCTAGACCGCCAACCATCATAAGATCACTCATAACATCACCTGATGCAATCGATACATTTACATTTGGAATTTGTTTATTTGGCGGCGAGTCCCATAACGGAAACTCATGAGCCAAAGCCAAATTGTTGGTGTAAATTGTAGCCCTAAATCCTGGATTATTCATCGCCTTCCTGTACAATGCCAAGCCCACATACAAAGTGCTGCTACCATCAGTAATGAATGCCGTTACCCCGTCTGCCAAAAACTCATCAACTATGTATCTACCTACCCTCCTTTTTTGTAAGTCGTCCTCAATTCGCTTTGCAAACGTGCTATTTTTTGGATATTTCGCTTTAGGTATTGGCATATCAAATTACCTCCCTTTCAATACTGTTATTATTGTCTCTGGCTTCACTCAATTCTAATCGCCCACAAACTCGAAATCAATGTTAATAATATCCAAAATCTTGGTCTTCGTCAAGCTAAAATCCCATCCAAAGGCCCGGCCGAATTCGTCGCTTCCGTCTTCGTCAAGACTTCGCCGGACAAGCGTGGCTCGTGAATCGTATCTCGTCAAGATTCTCTGTTTTCTCTTCGTTGTCTGTGAACTCTGTGGCTATGGTTTTTTTGCAGCGGAGCGGCCGGCTAAAGCGCCGGTTGACCAGCACATCTGAAGATTATAACCGCCGCAGGGACCGTCAACGTCAAGGACCTCGCCGGCGAAAAATAGACCCGGACAAACCTTCGACTCCATCGTTTTAGGTTCTATCTCGGCCGTGGTTACGCCGCCGCGTGTTACCGTTGCCTCATTGAGCGAACGGGTACCTGCCACTGAAAGCGGCAGGGTCTTGAGATGCCGCACTAATTTTTTTCGCGCATCCTTTTTCAGCTCACTACCTGAAAGTCCGGCATCAATATTCAACTGTCCGCACAAAGTTGTCGCCGCGCGTCTCGGCAGAAAAAATGCCAGAATACCGGCAATGGTCTTTTTGGGGTTCGCGGCAATCCGTTCACGAATTTGTTTATCAAACTCTGATTCGCTCATTTCCCGAAACACATCAACATAAATCTCAATCGGCCTCTTTTCATTTGGCAGATAATCGCTTAGCAACCTGCTCAAATCAAGAACGGCGGGTCCCGCAATCCCGTCGTTTGTGAAAATCATCGGCCCGCATACAACCACCTTCCGGCCTTCAACGGTGGCCGATATCTTTACATCTTTAAGACTTACCCCTGCCAGTTCACCCGGCCAGCTTTCACGTGTTACCAGCGGAACCAAAGACGCTTTGGGCTTAATAACGCTATGCCCAAGCTCCCGTGCAAACCGATAACCATCGCCGGTCGAACCGGTCTGCGGCCACGATAGACCACCGGTTGCGATTATCACCTTCTTAGTCAAAATCATCTCTCTGTCTGTGTGGATAGCAAAGGAATTGCCGTCTTTCACAACAGTCTTGACTGCCTTGCCGAAACAGAAACGCACGCCGCAACCTCTTGCACGTTTTACTAAAACGTCCCTTACGTCACCTGCCCGGTCGCTGACAGGGAACACACAGCCGTCCTGCTCGACATTGCTTTCCAGTCCCCATTTGCGGAAGAGCCGCTGGACATGCTGCGGCGAAAACTCATGCAGGCTATAGCTTAAAAATCTGCCCTTTGGCCCGAAGGCCCGCGCAATCTCATCCGGACCGGCTGAGTGTGTAAAATTACACCTGCCGCCTCCGCTTTGAAGAAGCTTCCTGCCTGCCGTCGTATTAGTTTCAATCACGACGGTTTCGGCCTGTGGCGAGCCTATCGAGTCCGCATTTGCTGCGGTACAGTGAATAGCCGCCATCAGGCCCGCCGGCCCGGCTCCGATTATGCAAATATTTGTCCGCATTTAATAACCCTGATAAGTAAAAGCTTTCCAGGGCTACTTTAATCCGGCCCTTCAGACCTGTCAAATGCCGTAATCCCTTAAGAGATGCCTTAGGGCAAAAAAAAACTTGAAAACCGGACTTGGCGTTGTCAAAGTATATATAATCCAGAAAACCAAATTAAGGAGTCAGATTATGAAGACCTTTCTTGTCCCCAAACTTATTCTTTTAACTGCTTTTTTGTTGTTACTGTCTTCCTGTTCGCAGGTCGAAATCACCGGCAGAAAACAATTCAATCTCGTTCCCGATTCGATTATGAATTCGCTGAGTTTCCAGTCTTACGGCGAATTTATGTCCCAGAAAAAGCTAAGCACCGATTCGGAGAAAACCCAAATGGTAAAGCGTGTCGGCGGCAGGATTCAAAAAGCCGTGGAGCAATATTGCGTTCAGGAATGCAAGGAAGACCGGCTGAAAGCGTATGCATGGGAGTTCAATCTGATTGAAGACCCCAACGTAAACGCCTGGGCTATGCCCGGCGGAAAAGTCGTTGTCTATACAGGCCTATTGCCGGTGGCCAAGACGGAGGCCGGCCTGTCGGTGGTAATGGGCCATGAAATCGCGCATGCCTTTGCAAGACACGGCTCCGAAAGAATGACACATGGGCTTCTTGTGGAGATGGGAGGAATCGCTTTAACGAAGGCCCTGGCAAACAGACCCGAGCAAACGAAAAACCTTTTTATGCGGTCATACGGCATAGGAACGACGTATGGCATATTACTTCCGTACAGCAGAAAGCATGAAAGCGAAGCCGACCATCTGGGCTTGATATTTATGTCAATGGCGGGCTACAATCCCAACGAGGCAATAGATTTTTGGAAGAGAATGGCCGCTTCAAAGGAAGGGCCGGCCCCGCCCGAGATTCTGAGCACGCATCCTGCCGACTCGACCAGAATACGGAACATCGAGAAATTAATTCCCGAAGCGATGAAATATTACCGCCAGCCGTGAGAGTAAAAAAATTACGTGCTTTGAAAACCAGCTACAATTGATATCAATAAACTTACGCCTTAAGAAATGAAACGTAAGACCAAGGATTCAACAAAAAGGACAAAGTTGTCCGACGAGGAACTACGCAAGCTCGTAAAGGATAAATCCGGCGTTATAGACGCTCGTATGATTTCTCCATCACAGGTGGAAACTGCCGGCTGGGTCCGATTGAAATGCCAGTTTGGTTGTGACGGTTTCGGCCGGTGCCTTGTTTGTCCACCGTTTACGCCGAGGCCGCGACAGATGCGTGAAGTACTGGATGCCTACCGACGGGCGGTATTAATACACTGTGAGCCGAAGGCAAATGTAAAAGCAATCGTTGCCGAGCTTGAGCGTGATATTTTTCTACTTGGCTGCTGGAAGGCTTTCGGCCTTGGGGCGGGGCCTTGCTATTTTTGCAAAGAGTGTAATGTAGAAGAAAAGCAGTGTCTCCACGCCGACCGTGCCCGCCCGGCGATGGAGGCCTGTGGTATCGATGTTTTCTCTACAGTGAAAAAGGTCGGCTTTCCCATAGAGGTCGTTCGAACAACCCGCCAGTGCCCAAACTACTACGGACTAATCCTCGTTGACTAACATCGGTTGAAGCGAAAGTCTGTTAAATCGAATGAGAAAAAATTACAGAACATCTACAACGGCTGCTGGAAAAGAGTCATGTAATCCGCGGCTACTCTTCCTCTGAGGCTTCCTGCTTCAGCTCCTGTTCGATTTTTTTAAGCTCGGCTTCCATGTTCTTTAATGTAATCTCTCTTTGTGCTTCCTCCTGGTATTGGACCGCCGTCTTGAGCACTTCCTCTTCGTATTCGTCCGCCGTCTCTGTCACTTTCTCCTGGTATTCAGCCGTCTTCTCGGCCACTTCCTTCTGGTAATCAGCCGCCGTCTCGGCCGCTTCCTCCTGATATTCAACCGCCGTCTTGACCACTTCTTCCTGTTCGGTATCGATCTGGCTGGAGTCTTCCTTACATCCACTCAGACAAAAAATACCTATCGCTGCTGCCGCTGCTATAACCAGTATTGTTCTTAGCATCTTACCACCTCTTCACAAACATTTATCTTAATTTTTCTCTGCAAACGGACCCGAGTAATTCTATTTTTCGACTTCTTCGCCGCCGCTTTCTTCGTTGTCCGGCGGCTTTTCGGCTTCTTCTCGTTGCAGCCGCTCAAGTCTCTGCTGAACCTTTTGCGAGTCGATGAGTTCTTCTTTCTCGATGCCGACCATACTAAAGGCCTCAATAAGCTGGGCGCACCGCTGCGGCATCTTTG
>CAYZTY010000039.1:0-296 GCA_964481525.1 uncultured Pirellulales bacterium | reverse complement strand
TTCTTCATTGGACTGTAGAACTTTTTCTCTTTTTTGATTAATTTTACCGAGTTTGTGCTCATAGTGATATCGTTCGTTTTTCAAAAGTTGGTCGACCCGTTCAACTGTTCCACTGTTGCCTGACTCAACGGCTAATTGTCGAATTCGTTTCATCTTTGCCACACGCCAGCGGTGTTTTGCCTCTTCACGGCGCATTTGCCTTTCAAAAGTCCTCAGTTGCTTCTGATGTTCCCTTCCTATGCCGCCAACTTTTTCCTCGGCCTCTTCTTTTCCTTTTTCATTGGCCTTTTCAACCC
>CAYZTY010000038.1:0-21838 GCA_964481525.1 uncultured Pirellulales bacterium | reverse complement strand
GTTGAGAATTTCGATTTGCTCGCGCCGGCCGGCTTCGGCGAAATAATCGGCGGCTCGGCCCGCGAGGACGATTACGAAATCCTGTTCGAGAGAATCAAGTCTTACAATCTAAATCCCGAGGATTATCAGTGGTATCTTGACCTTCGCAAATTCGGCTCTGTGCCGCACGGCGGCTTCGGCCTGGGCGTGGAACGCACCATCGCCTGGCTGACCGGCGAGAGACACATCCGCCAGTGCATCGCATTCCCCCGCCTGATGGACAAAGTGTACATTTAGGTAGGGTGGGGTCTCACCCCACCATCCCGCCTGCCGGGGGTTTCTTTTTGTTTCCCATATTTAACGTGGATTTGTTTAGCCGTCGACGTTCCGGCGACTAAAAACCGTAAGCCCCCGCTTTTATAGCGGGGGTTAAATCGAAAATAGTAATAGTAAATGATAAATCAAAAATGAATTTGCTGCCTGCGGCTTGCCTGCGTCCGTTGCATCCGCTTGTTAGCATTTACTTAGACTCGTCGAGGCATTCATTCCATATCTTCGCACCTTTTTCGTGGCAGTCAACGCCCTCGAAAAACGATTGTATTGCCGCGTCCATGTCGAAGTTCTCACAATTTTCCCACGCAAGAACTTTTGGCTTATGCACGCGAAACTCACCTGAGGCCTTCGGCGGCTGTCCTGCGCAAAATATTCTTATGTAGACGTGTGCGGTCAGTTATTTTCTTACTCAACTTAACATGTAATCTGTCGCAGGATTTTCTTTTTCTAAAATCGAAAACAATCGATTGTATTACTTGGCCAGCAATATCAAAATTATGCCATATCTGTATGACATTGATGATTGTTTTTGATGTTGCAAGGTTGGGATATATTCGGTCAATAGTGAATGTTGTGACTTTATTCTCTTGTTTCAGCGACTTGTCTCAGTTGCAGAAATACTTCTTTCAATTCATGCCTAATAGCGCTTTCTGGCTCATTGACTACTAATTTTTGATACTCATCTAGAAAGCAGCGGCGTAGTCGATGAAAAAAATGCAAAAAATGTCTTAGAAAACCTATACAATCTAAAATAGCAATTTCACGCTGTCCAAGTTTTTCATACATGCTTTTTGCATACTCGAAAATGTTTTCATCGATTTCATCTGTGGTTATGAAAATGTAATTATCGATTGATTCTCCACCATTTGCGATTTTTTGAATTGCTCGATCAATATCCTCTCGCAACACTTTCTTCATTTTCATTTCATAAACAGTTCTCACGTTCTCATCATTGATTAAGCACACTTCAATATCCCCCATACTTCCAGTTTGTTCGTCAGCAGCATTGTGAGAAAGCAAAGTGTGGATTTGTTCTCTTATTCTATCTCCCGCAGCATTATATGCCGCAGCAACGATCAAAACCGGCAATCGACTACTATGTTTACACGATAAATGTTGCTCAATCAAAGTTATTGTCTCTTCTGAAGATAAAATTACTTCTTCTGAATGGCTTTTTAATTCTTCCAACTTTTTTGATAGAGATTTTTTCTTGCTGTTTCGAATTACAATTAATCTATGTATAACTTCAATCAGCAACTCTCTTGCATCAATTTCTCCATCTTGCACACAATGTAAAAGCGATATTGTGTCAGTATATACTCTACGAGGGCGACCGATGATTTCCAAGTCTATTGAAAGCGGCCTGTCAATATTTCGCAACGCTGGAGTTAGAAATGCTGTTGTGGGATTACATGGAAGGTCTTTATCAGCAATGAAGTTCGATATATACTTTTCATCATAAGTTCGTCCAGAGAAACAATCGTCACTTCCAATTTCTGTATAAGGTTTAGTTGGATTGATGCTCGGTCTATGTAACTTTGCTAACAAGCAAGCCATCAACAAGCGAACTCCTGCACGATTACTAATACATTCGCAGACATATTCTATTTTCTTCAAAATAGTCGGATTAGCTTGCATTTGGCTATAGTCCTTGGAGATGGCGATGGAAAACAACTCGGACAAAATATACGATGGATCAAGCATCAGATAATATCTCCAAACAATGGGCCACTATCAGAAAATTCCCTTGGGTCGTAGTTTGTCCATAAAACTTCAATACGTTTCCCCTTCGTTGCATGATTGGTTTTTTCAAGTGCGACAAATTTTAACCACTTAGGCTTACGATACAGTTTGTCCATCAACTCACACTGATAATTTGAAATTGCGACTTTTCCCTTTGCAGCATTGAGTACATCCGCTAGATTGCAATGATCCTTATCAGTCATCTCGATTCCATAAGCATTAGTGTCGCCTCGTGTTTCATGTATATAGGGAGGATCGCAGTAAAATACTGTCTCCTGTGAATCATACAAAGCGATTACGTCAACTGCGGGCCTATTCTCAAACTGGACCCGCAACAAACGTTCTGCAATCCAAGGAAGATGTTCAACCGCCCCTAACCATCTGCTAATAACACCACTCATGCCTGCGCGACTAGTATTTCTGCAATTTGCCCAACGCCCGATGGAGGCTTTTTGAGCCAATCCTGTTCTTACTTGTCTTGCTCGAACATAAAACCGGCGAGCGCGCTCAAAGTCTGAAAGATTTGGATCTAAATTACACGCTAATGCGAATTCTTCACGCGAAAATGGCGTCAGCAAAATGGCCTGAATCAACTTCTCTTTTTTATCTCGTAGCACACGAAAGAAATTTACCACTTCACCGTCCATGTCATTATATGTCTCAATCGGTGATGGTTCACGGTTCAACAATACCGCACCAGAACCCGCAAACGGTTCACAATAATGCCTATAAGAAGGTAATAGCGGCAACAACCAATCAAGATGAGAAAACTTTCCACCATACCAACCAAAAGCGATTATTTTTTTAGGTTGGCGTAAAGCACTAATTGGCGGAGGTACTCTTTTACCATTATTTCTTACGTAATTCTTAGTATTCATTAAAAATCTCTATCCCTCATTGGCTAGTTCGTTTATTGTCGTTTTTTTTACTTTCACTTATGTATAAATAACGTACGACTTTATAAAGTAATATATTCCATCCTTATCACTTTTTACAAATCTATCTCTCAAAATAAATATTATGATGATTAATCGGACATAAATAAAGAAGAAAATCAACTCCGCGGCATATTAAGATTATCGCGTTCCTGCCTTCAGTTCGGATATCTGTTATATGAACGCTTTCAGCGTGCCATTAGTTGTTTCCTCGTCGCGGCTTCAGGCAAGAACCGCGAACTACGACTATGAAAAAAACCACCTTAATGGCCGATTTTGGCACTACCTGTTATTGACAGGTACTGAAGTTCCCTGAACGCTGTCTGCTATTGGATGTGTGTCGAGTATCAAGCATCCGGGATCCAGCATCGATTAAATTTTTTCTTGACTTTTGTTTGAAAATGTGTTAAAATATAAGTATGTTTGTCAGCAGGCAAACGATAAACCGCCCGTAGGCGGAAGGAAACAGACATTTCAGTTCGCATATCTGTAAGTGGTTTAGCCACACAGCCTTTGGGGCCAGCAGGCCCAGATTCCTTATTCGTGAATAGTCTTAGAGCGAAGCGGAAACCCCTTAGGTCAATAGTAAATAGAAAATAGTAAATAGAAAATCAGGAGACTTCCTCATGGCAACCGAAGCTCAAATCCTTGCCAACCGTCGTAACGCCCAGAAATCGACAGGCCCACGTACCACCGAGGGTAAGGCCGCTGTCTCACAAAATGCCGTAAAACACGGCTTTTCAGCCCATCAGGATGTAATCAGCTCAGAAAGCCAGGCTGAATTCGACTTCTACCGTGAACAGATGCTCGACGAACTGGCCCCGGCAAGCCCTATGGAATCTATGCTCGCCGAGCGCATCGTCTCTCTCTCCTGGCGACTAAAACGCGCGACGCGAATCCAGAACCAGACCATCGACGCCCTGAACGCTCGTAATACCTCTGGCCCATTAGCCAGACTCACCCAATCGCTGTCCAATACTCCCACCTCTACTTTCGAACTTGCGCTTGGCCGTTTGGCTATAAAAGACTTCTCAGATGCAAGGGTTCTCGAACGCCTCTTAATGTATGAGCGCAGAATAGAGCACAGTTTGTACAAAACACTCCTCGAGTTTCAAAGACTCTATCTCGTCAAAAGATTGAATCCGGGAGGTGAAACGCCGTTTAACTACAAACTATGAACCACGAACTTTGAACTATGAACTATGAACCATAAACTACGAACTATTATGCAAAACAAAGCCAATTTGCTGGATACTAAAATGAACATAAGTTCGGTCTTAGCTAAGTATTATGAAAATGAACGAATTCGCAGACGCGGGGAAAACAAACCCAATCAAACCCAGCGCCTCTCTAAGCTCTTTTTGTCTTTTACTTTTATTTGCATTATCTATAATTCCGTTATGCAGAACTGGACAATACAGAAGCTATTAAACTGGGTCGTTGGCTATCTGGCCGATAAGGACATCGATTTGCCACGGCTAAGCGCAGAGCTTTTGCTTTCCGATGTTCTGGGCCTGAAGCGAATTGAGCTTTACACTAACTTCGACAAACCTGTTACCCAGCAGCAGTTAGACCGACTGCACGGTTTAGTAAAGCGGGCTGGGCGGCATGAGCCGATTGCCTACTTGCTCGGTAAGACCGAATTTTATTCTCTGAAGTTCAAGGTAAGTCCCGATTGTATGATTCCCCGGCCGGAAACTGAATTGCTTGTTGACAGAGCTGTAGAATTTTTGCGCAGCCGTAACGGTGAACAATCCGTTTGTGATTTATGTACCGGCAGCGGGTGTATCGCAATAGCTATCGCAAAAAACTTTGCAGACGCCGGTATAATCGCCACTGATATCTCAAAAGCCGCCTTAAACATTGCCGCAGAGAATCTCACAGTCCATAATCTTGAAGGCCGAGTTCAGCTTTTGTGCGGCGATTTATTTGAGCCGATTATGCAGCATCTGGACGCAGGGAAATTTGACCTGATTGTCTGCAATCCCCCCTACGTAAGTGCTGCTGAGTTTGAAAAGCTTGGTAAAAACGTGAAAGATTATGAGCCAAAGTTGGCGCTTTTTGCAGGAGATGATGGCTTGGATATATACCGAAGAATTATTGAAAAAGTTGAAGCCTTCCTGAAGCCGGGTGCTGCATTGATGTTGGAGATAGGTTACGCGCAGGGGCCGGCAGTTAAAGAGATGCTCGAGCAAGCCAATTGTTTTAGTAAAATTGCTATCGAAAAAGACTTCAATAGCAACGACAGAGTCGTAATCGCAACAAAACGGCCATCCTAAACAAAGAAGGGATTTTTGGATAAAGATGAAATAAAGAACACTTAATTCTGGAAAATATGTGAAGTAAAATTAGTCATTTCTATTATCATTGCTCTCAAGTCAAGTTTAAGGACTACCGATATTACATTTGTTGATTATCCGGAAACAGAAAGGTTTCTCGTAGAGCAGTTTAACGTGTAGTGTAACAATTGACTTAACAAGGACTTACACTACGGTGTCGGGGGTCACCGCTAATATGCAGCGTATAAATGAAACGACGTATCGAGCTGAATCATTACAGTCTCGTATTTGGAATCTTCATTTCCTTATTCCTGATTTACTCACCGGTATGGGCCGTCTATACCTGGGATGGTGAGGGTAGTTATCTTGACACCGTTTTTTCCTCTGACATAAACTGGAATCTGGACGGGGCGCCGCCTGCTGCGATTAACGATTCAATAGTCTTTGGACCAAGTGGATATAATGTGCCAAGAAACGATCTTGGTACAATGACGGGTATTCAGGGCATCAGCTTCACTTCTTCGGGATTTATGATTATTGGAGACCCCTTTTCATTTGAATCCGGCGCTACGATTAGCGGCAACAGTACCAGCACCCAAAGCTTTAGCGCACCTCTTATCAGCAATGGGCCGGGGGGCATAGTGTTCGATTCGGACACGTTTAATGTGACTTTATATAGCAACATCTCCACCGGCGTTGCCGGTGGTGGATTGACTTTTTCGGGCAATCGTACATATATAATTGCCGGAAACAATACCTACTCTGGTGGAACTACCATTAGTGCAGGTATCCTCGAACTTGCCGGCAATAATGCACTGGGTACGGGGCCTTTAACAATTTCCGGCGGCAATTGTACAATGCGGGCTGTTTGGGGCCCTTATCGTACTATAGGCAACGCTATCAGCATTGAGGACACGAGGACACTGACGGTTTCCGCCGGGAATGAGTTGACTCTTAATGGAGTCATATCAGGCGCTGGTTCATTGGTCAAATCCGGTTCCTCTATTCTTATGTTAAACGGCACAAATACATATACCGGCGGCACGACAGTAAGTGGCGGCTCCGTCATTGGCAACACCGATAGTCTGCAGGGCGACATTACTAATAACGCAGCCGTGGTTTTTGACCAGGCCGGCAGCGGCACCTATTCTGATACAATGAGTGGGACTGGAACATTGACTAAACAGGGAACCGGCGACCTTACGCTTGATGGTACGAACACTTACACCGGCGGTACGACGATTAGCGGAGGCACCATTGTGCTTGGTAATAATAGTGCGCTGGGTACCGGGACTCTGACAATCTCTGGTGGCAATGGTGCTATTCGTTCTAATGATGATACGCGTTCGGTAAGTAACGCCATCAGCATCGATAACACAAGGGCACTTACAGTTTCCGGTTCAAGCAACCTGGCCCTTACCGAGGTGATATCGGGTGCCGGTTCACTGACCAAGTCCGGAGCCGGGACTCTTACGCTTAGTGGAACAAACATCTATTCGGGTGGCACAACGCTGAGTACCGGCACAATGATTCTTGGTAATAATTCTGCACTCGGTGCGGGAGGATTGACTCTTAGCGGTGATTGCACGCTTCAATCAAATGATGACAACCGCTTGTTGGCGAATACAATCGACCTTGGTATGGGCTCGGTACTAAGGCTTTCGGGCACAAATAACATGGCTCTGGAAGGTGAAATATTCGGCGGCGGCACGATAATCAAATCCGGTTCCGGGTCAATTACCCTGTCCGGTACGAACACGTATGGCGGCAGCGTACTTTTAAGTGACGGAGCTATTGTTCTGGGCAGCAATTCGGCATTAAGCTCGGGCAGCTTGCTGGTGACGGGTAATGTTGCAATCCAATCGAATGATGACAACCGTTCGTTGACGAATTCAATTACCCTATATCCCGGCAACGCTCTTACGGTCTCGGGCTCAAGCAACCTGGTCATTGGCGGAGTGATATCCGGCACCGGCTCATTAATAACATCAATGGTGGAAGATGCCGACACGCTTACCCTCTCCAGGACTAATACCTATTCGGGCGGTACGATTTTGAATACCGGCACGATTATCCTTGGTAATAATAGTGCACTCGGCAGCGGAGAATTGACCCTTGGCGGTGCCGGCACGCTTCAATCAAATAATGACATTCGTTTAGTGAGTAATACTATCGTTACCGGCGGTAATGCTTTGACGGTCTCGGGGGCAAGCGACCTGATCCTTGGCGGGGCGATAACAGGTGACGGGTCATTAACCAAATCCGGAGCCGGGATTCTTACTCTTGGCGGAAACAACACTTACAGCGGCGGCACAACGGTCAGCGCAGGCGGCCTGACCGGTAATACCGGCAGTCTTCAAGGTAATATAACTAATAACGCTGCTGTAACCTTTGACCAGGCCGGTAATGGCACCTATGCAGACATAATTAGCGGAACCGGAGCACTGACCAAGACGGGTGCCGGCATCCTTACGCTCAGTGGAAACAATACCTATACCGGACTTACAACATTATCAGCGGGAATGCTGAATTTGAGCGGCCAGCTTTTTGGTAATGTTGTGGTTGATGACGGAACATTTATGGGAACGGGAACCATAGCCAACAGCGGCAACCTCACGCTTAATAGCGGCGGTACCTTAGCTCCAGGTAGTAGCATAGGTACCACGACTGTAAGTGGTGACTACGTGCAAAACGCCGGTTCGACCCTTGAAATTGAAGTGTTTAAGGCTGCCAACGGTACCCTTAGCAGTGATCTGCTTGATGTAACCGGGACAGCTGCTCTCGAAGCAGGCAGCACTGTTAACGTCACGGACCTTACTCCGACCGACCGATTCATTGGTACGGGTGATGTCTTTACGATTATTACCACCGGCGGTGGCGTCACAGACAATGGTGCGATGGTGACCAGTGCCTCGGCAAGCCTGAGTTTTGCCGGTTCTATCAGTGGAAATGATTATTTATTGACCGCCACGAGAAACGCGTTCGGCGGGAGCGGCCTCGGAAGTAATAATATCGCTCTTCTGCAGACTGTTGACGCGGATATGGGTTCAGCCGGCGAGGATTATGTTACGATTATTAACGAGTTGTCCGCCCTTGGCTCCGCGGCGCTCAATGCGGCAGTGGAGCGGCTAAGTCCCCTGTCACACGCCAGCACAGGCTCGTTCAATGCCACACTGATTCAGGATATGACCTTTGATATGAGCGGGCATCTTGGGGCCAGACGTCATAATACAGAACATCTGGCACAGTTCGAGACCTTGCGGCACAGCGACCTTCTTCTTGCCGATGCCTCCGGCAATCCGGAAAGGCTTGCCTATGTAATCAGAGAAACCGAAAGGCGCAGACAGCAGCAGGAAGAGACTGACCGGGAAGTTAACACTTTCTTTAGGCCTTTTAGCGTTTTTCTTGACCAGGATTCCACGACTAAGTTTACCGGTTTTCAGGCCCAGGCCGTGGGTGCACAGTTCGGTATGGACCGGATGTTTGGGAGCAACTGGATTTTCGGTCTCGGCGGGGCATATAGCCATTCCTTTCTTGACTTTGATAAGGGGCTCGGCGGTGGTGACATTGATAGCTTCCGTTTGGGACCTTATGCAAGCTACTTCATTGAGGACTTATATTTGGACGGCTCGGTTAGCTTTGGTTACCACCTGAACAAAACAAACCGGGAAGTAGAGTTCGGAGGAATCGACCGCACTGCTAAGGCCGATTACGATGCCTATGACCTTTCTGCCTCTGCGGGAGCCGGGTATGAACTTGACCTTGGCCGGTGGACACTAACTCCCACAGCCTCGGTTCAGTACACTTGTTATCGAAACGAGAGCTTCGAGGAAAGCGGCGCTGGAGCTGCGGGTCTGGACGTATATTCCCAAACGCAGCAGTCTTTGCTTTCACGTTTCGGCGTCAAGCTGTATACCGTGGCTATGCTGGATACATTGAAAGTTGCGCCGGAACTATTTGTGGGATACGCGCATGAGTTTATAGATGCCGAGGAGATTGAGGCAAGCTTTATGGGCGGTGCAACCAAGTTTGTAACGGACATAGACAGTAATCGAGACGACAGCGTCTATTATGGCGCCGGACTTTCTGTTTTGTTGAAAGAAAATGTCTCGGCTTACGTACGTTACGAAGGTGAGTATTCTTCCGGCAGCGAAATAAATGCTTTAAACGTCGGAATTACCATGCTGTTTTAGTTAATCCTCCACAGAAAAGCACTTAAGCTTGACACCTTGCTATTAAGTTATTGGGGTCTGAGTTTTCATAAACATTGGCCGGGCATCTCATATCATAATAAGACTATGTTTTTGTCGGATGGCTCTGCGTAAGAAATTTGAGGAGGCTCTCGCCGCGAAACGAAACCAGTATCCAGATAAAGAAGGCAATTATAAAACCGGTGGTCAGGTGGCGTACGACAACCTGGTTAGTGGTAACCACAACGTCCTTCCAGAACGGGCTCAGAACGAACAGGGAAAGCCGGCTGTTGCTAAGAAGACTGATAAGCATAATTAGCAGTTTGAAAGCGATAAAAACGTGCATCAAAATCAGAGCTAAAACAAGTGCCCACACCCTGCGTCTAAAGGAGATGGGAGTAGCCAGAATCAAAGCGGTGATAAAAACCGTATGAATATAACCGGCGTAATGACTGGAATAGTTTGCCCGCAGGGCCAGAGGTACTTTCCCATCGGGACCTATCTGGTCTCGATTATAAACAATTATGTCTATATCGTGTTTACTATCCGTTGATTGGCGGAAGCGAATGCCACCGCTGGGGCCTAATGATTCGAACAGAAAAGCTGCGCCGGCTATAAAGAATTTCGAGTAAGCCGCTCTCAATCCCAGCCACGGGGCCATCAGCAGTCCATAGATGAGTACGAACAGGCAGAAAAATTTTATGACTGCTTTGGCGTTCAGCCTGGAAGGGACTGTTTTTTCATTCGACTTTGCGTTGACCATAAGAGCCAGAGAAACCAAAACATAATGGCAGAAAATATGAAAAGTCCCTGCCACGCCTCAACGTGCATGATTTGAAAGGCATTGGGGAAATAGACGCCGGTCAGGAACAGTGTGACGACCCTTACGAGATTGAGAATCGCCAGAAACAGTGCCCCGGCGATAATGCCGGGGATTTTACTCAGGAAAGGTGCCGGAAAGGCCAGGACCGCACAGATAAATAAAACGGTTGGCTCGATGGCATCACAGCCTTGTTTAACGGTGATAGAAAAAGCCGATGAAGAAATCGATGCGCCCCGGACTGTTATGTCCTGGCCGAGAAACCTCAGTATATATCCCGACAGTCTGGCATTGAAGTCAAGATAGTAAGGAAAGTGCCGCTCATAAAAAGGTGTAAACAGGGCAAAGGCATAGAACAGGCCCATCAAAGCCGCGAAACCAGCGAGAAACAAAAACACCGCGTACCGCCTGCGCCAGTCGGCTACAGTCGCATCTGCGGGTTTTTTCTCCTGCCGCCTGGTTTTCTTAAAGAAGCCGGCTGCCTGTGACTTGTAAGGTTTTCGTTTATTTTGGTGTCTGTGCACAGAGACCCTCTTACGAGTTGGTGTTATGACCCTTGCGTCTCTCGCTTCAGTGACTGATGGACTTTCTCCTTGTCCCTTACGCTATTAATCACAACAATTTTTTACGACCCAGCAGCTGCAACCTACTCTTATGCTGGCACAGGTCTTAATCTTCGTTGAATCACAATCGCTCCCAGCACCAACAGAAGCATCGCCATAATAATCAAACCCCACTCGGAAACAGTAGGAATCCCTTTTTCTACAACCGCAACAGCACCATCTCCTGCAACTCCTTCACTGCTTGAGTTCAGCACCTCCATGTGGATTATTACTGTAGAATCCTCAGAAAGCGAAAAGTTTTGAGGGGAAAAAGTAACAGACCAACCATCTGTACCACTTGTATCGGTACCAAGCAAACTATTTGTTATGACACCCGCGTTTGTATGCGTAAGGTAAAAAGAAATATGATCGACGACCCCACAAGGGTCGTCGATATTAGCATTTACCATATAGGATGCGCCGGATGGTTTTATATTTGGCAAGAAACCCTCTCCCTCGATACTCGCACTTTTAGGTTTTGGTTTCAAACATAACTCAAGACAAGTCTTCAATGCCAATTTGGCACCTTCTATGCAGTCTTTTAAAATTTCTTTTTCTTCTTCCTTTGACCATTCATTCTTACATTCCCTCAAATGCCTGCGATAGGTCTGAAAACAGTCCTCTGTGCATTGGTCCCCCAAGAGGGTTCCGACAGACACACCTAGTATGCCTGCCGTAGTCAGAATTAACATAATAATTATTCTTTTCACTTTACACCTCATTTCAATGTTTCCTTTGTCAATCAAATACGGTTGATTGCTTAAAAGCTTTCTTGTATCTTTTGGGTTTTAGCTGCACAAATACCACGAAAGCGTAAAGGGATGCTCACGTTTTTTAGGCAATTTAAATACGCTCATATCTTTCTCCTTTCCTGTGAAATATTTTTTGTGAGAGAGCCATGTTTTGTAGAGGTAGGGTTTGTCTGGTAACAGAAAGAAAGATTTCCCTCCTCGCTTTATTAATGGCGAATATCGAGGTGTTTACAAGACAGATTTTTTGAAATTTTTACACTATTTTTCTCAATTATAGTCACTCAAATACCTTTAATGATTCGTGGGTAGCGGTTTTTTGTGAAAATAGAGTTGGAACTTGTACGTTGTTGATTTTGGTTGTGTTGTTTAGGGCAGGTTAAAGAAGATTCTGCTCGTGGTGGTTATGATTTGTGCAAAATCGGCCAAATCCATCCCCTTCAATTCAGCCAGAAACCTTGCTGTATGGACCATAAGGGCAGGCTCGTTTATCTTTTGCTTTCGCATCGGCTCCGGCGACATATACGGGCAATCCGTCTCGAGCATTAATCTGTCCAGCGGCACTACCTCGGCGGCCCGGCAGGTTTTCTTGGCATTTTTGAAAGTAACTACGCCGGTAAAGGAAATGTAATATCCTCTGTCTAAAACTATCTTTGCCTGCTCAACCGAGCCGCTAAAGCAGTGAAAGACCACCTTTTTAACATCTCTGAATTGCTGCAAAATCTCAATAGTTTCGTCGAAGGCCTTTCTGCAATGGATAATTACCGGCAGATTAAGTTCAACGGCGATTTTCAGATGCTCGGCGAACACTCTTGTTTGGTCTTCGTGGAGTGAAAAATTGTAATGATAATCAAGGCCCGTCTCGCCAATGGCAACTACTTTGTCGTGTTGTGCGAGTTCTCGCAGTTCCTTAAGTGTATCTGGCGTTACAGTTTTGGCATCGTGCGGGTGAATCGCAACTGCTGCATATATGTTTTCAAACTTTTCGGCAAGCTGTACTACTTTTCGATTATGTTCCGGGTCGGTTCCAACGGTTATCCAGCCGGTAACATCGGCGTCTCGACTGCGCGCAATTACTGCATCAATATCCCGCGCTAAGTCATCAAAAGTCAAATGGCAATGAGTATCAATCAGCTCCATTGTTTATATTCTGCACATTTTATTTTGGTGCTTCTTTAGCTAAGGTTATTAACAATAGAATATCTGAGCAAAATTGCAATACAATCTGTGAAAATTTCTCCGTTCTTAACGAGAAATTCTCTCAATTTAAAGTTGCCGGATGAGTGGTTCCCGGATTATTGCCGAGAGGGACGTAAACAGTCTTGTTCTGCCATAGCTTTAGTAGTAACATAACCGAAAAGAAGCTATGGGTCAGGAGATAAAATGCGGCAGAACGTTGAGGAGTCAGCACAAAGGATTATGAGCGGTGGCGGTGATAGCCTTTTGAAGCGGCCAGGCTCCGAAATAAAACTGCTGGTAATTTTGCTTCTCATCGTATGCACTGCTGTTCTTGTAGTACACTGGCCGGTATTGTGGGCCCAGGCTCTGTCGATAGACGACGAGGATTATCTAACAGAGAACTTATTAGTTCAGAATCCCGGTTGGGAATCGGCCTATCGTTTTCTTGCCGAGGTATTAGAACCATCTACTGTAGGTGGGTACTATCAACCGCTGACAATGATTTCACTAATGGTCGATTATGCTATTGGGGGCAGAGTTGATAACCTTATGCCTTTTCACCGCACTTCTCTTGTCTTGCATATGACTAACACCGCCCTGGTGGTTGTGCTGCTTTATCTTTTGTTCGGTAGTGCATGGGTGGCGGCAGGAGTTGGTTTGCTGTTTGGGCTTCATCCTATGACGGTAGAGCCTATTCCCTGGGTTGGTGAGCGTAAAACACTGTTGGCCGCGTTCTTTGCTTTGTGTTGTTTGATTCTTTACGTACGTTATACGCGCAATAAGAACTGGAGACTATATTTTTTTGGCCTGTTAATGTACGTGCTTGCTTTAATGTCCAAGCCGACCAGTGTAGCGTTGCCTGCCTTGATGCTTTTAATGGACTGTTGGCCGCTGAAGCGTTTAAGCTGGCGTACAGTTTTGGAGAAAACCCCCTTTTTTGGGGTTGGTGTCATCTTCGCCGTCATAACCTATGTTTCACAAAGCCGGACTGCGGCGGTAGTAATGCCGGGTGGATATAACCTTGGACGCATTGTATTGATCCTTTGCCACAATATTATTTTCTACTTGTACAAGATAGTTTGGCCGGTGAATTTGTCATCGCACTATCCGTATCCGCAGCCGTTGGGATTGTCAGACCCAATGATATTGGCTGGTGTCATCGGCACGTACATATTGATTGTTTTGTTGTTGATTTCTCTGCGATGGACACCCGTTTTATTGGTGGGTTGGCTGTTTTTCTTTGTGGCAATTCTGCCCACAATGCAGATTATAGGCTTCAGTAATGTCATTGCCTCGGACAAGTTTGCCTATCTGCCATCGATAGGTCTTCTGATGGTATTGGCATCGTTCTTGAGTTGGTACTGCTACGCCGGTAGTAAGGATAAAGCTGTGAGGCGGTGTGCCATTGTGGCAATAATGGTGTTGATGTTAGCTTCTGCTGAGGCGGTTGCCACCCGGCGATACCTGACGTACTGGCGTGATACGGTGAGTTTGTTTAAACATATGATAACGCTGGCCCCGGATGCTGCACCGCTACATAACAATTTGGGCATTGCACTTAAGTCCCAGGGCAAGCTTGAGGAGGCGGTCAGTCATTACAAGCGGGCACTGGAGATTGAGCCGGACTCTTTCCGAACGCACGACAATCTGGGTATAGTCCTTTTCATGCAGGGTAAATTAGATGAGGGGATTAGTCACTTTCGGCAATCGCTGCAGCTTAGGCCTACTTCTGCCAGTACACACTACAACTTGGGCAGGGCACTTCAATTTCAGGGCAAGCTTGAGGAGGCGATAGAACACTATCGTCAGGCACTACAGCTGAAACCCGACTTTGCTGATGTTCATATTAATCTGGGTATAGCGCTTAAGTACCAGGGCAAGCTTGAGGAGGCGATAGAACACTATCGTCAGGCACTACAGATAAGCCCCAATTTTGCGTTGGCACATAACAACCTGGGCTATGCTTTAGCGGAACAGGGCAAACTTGAGGAGGCGATTCGCCACTATCATCAGGCACTTCGGATTGAAGCGAATTATGCCAAAGCGCACAACAACTTGGGTAATGCCCTCTGCAGGATAGGTCAATTAGAAGAAGGGATTCAACATTATCGTCAGGCGCTTCAGATCGAGCCCGACTTTTTTACGGTACACTACAACCTCGGGCGAGCGCTGGTAAGCACAAATAAATATGATGAGGCACTGAAGCATTTTCGAGAAGCGATGCGTCTTCGGCCGGACTGGCCGGCGCCATTGGAAGCTATAGCAAGGATTTTGGTAACTCGCTCAGAGCCGGAGGAGCGTGATGTGAGTCAGGCAATTGAACTCGGTGAACGTGCAGCCGCATTGAGCAGATATCAGGACGCGAAAGTCCTTGATACATTGGCAGAGGCATACGCAGCGGCGGGGCGATTTGACCGGGCGGTGGAAACCGCACAGGCGGCACTGGCTTTGGCAACTGCCCGCCGGGTTGACAAACTGGCCGACCATATTCGCAATCGACTGGAGTTCTATAAACGGGCAAAGCCTTAGTCGTGGGATTTGAGCTAAGGTGTAAATGCGTTTTCGTAGTGTTTTGTCCGGACACGGCCTTTTTCGGGAAGAACCACTGTAACCACATCGAACCTGCACGGCCTTTCTTCGATTTTGTGTGACGAAAGAAAATATCGTGCGGCCCTGAGCATCCTGACTTGTTTGCCGGGTGTAACCGACCGCTCGGCCTCGACAAAGCTTTCGTCGCTCCGGGTCTTTACCTCAACGAATACGACCGAGCCTTCTTCATCAGCCATAACAAGGTCGATTTCCCCGCCCTTACAGGAGAAGTTGCGTGCCAGTGTCCTAAGGCCCCTGCCGCGTAAAAGCCGCTCGACGCATCTTTCTCCCCATCGGCCGAGGCGTTTCCCGTCCGCTAACAGCCTCTTTCTATGCCAGGCGCGGCCAAACAACTTATGTGCCCCTCGTCATTTGGAAACGGTATGTTTACTGTGTTTAGCTGACAATCTTACCGACTTACCCGTACGTCCGCGCAGAAAATACAGCTTCGCTCGTCTTTTCTTGCCGCTGCGTACCGGCCTTATGTCGACAACGCTGGGCGAGTGAAGTGGAAAGATTCGCTCCACTCCCTCGTCGTTTACGATACGCCTGACCGTGAAGTTTTCATTAATCCCCCGGCCGCGACGACCGATTACCGTCCCTGTAAAAATCTGAGTGCGTTCCTTGTCGGCCTCTTTTATCCTGCAGTGGACATCGACGGTGTCGCCAACCTCGAAATACGGGATATTATCCTTTAATTTCTTTCTTTCAACTGCGTCTAATAGTTCTGTATTCACCTGTACAGCTCCTTTTTATTCAGTCCCTGTAGTTCATAGTTTATAGTTAATTGCTTTTACGCTAAACTTTTTTGTCCTGCAAATTATCCAGTAAATCGGGCCGGCGGTTTCTGGTTCTCTCGAGTGCGTTTTGGCGCCGCCATTCTGCGATTTTCTTGTGGTTCCCGTTTAGTAGTACCTGCGGCACTTTCATATCTCGAAAAACCTCCGGCCGAGTGTACTGCGGGTATTCCAATCCGCCGTCGTTGGACTCGCCGAACGAATCGTTCCTGGCGGATTCCTCGTCGCCGAGCACACCCGACAACAATCTTACCACTGCGTCAACGATTACCATTGTTGCAAGCTCGCCGCCGCTCAAGACGTAATCGCCGACGGATATTTCCTCTGCACCCAGACCGATGCGAATCCGCTCGTCGAACCCTTCGTATCGGCCCGCTATGAGTACAAGCCGGCTGACCTTACTCAGCTCTACCGCCTTTGCCTGGTTGAACTTCTCTCCCTGTGGCGACAGCAATATGGACCGGGCCGGTTCCGGATACTGCTTTATGACCTGCTCGAAGCAGTCAAAGACCGGCTGGCACATCATAACCATCCCGGCCCCTCCGCCGTATGGTTTATCGTCAACCTTCCTGTACTTATCCGAAGTAAAGTCTCGTATATTCCAAAGAGCTATCTGAACTATCCCTTTTTCCTGAGCCCTTTTCAATATCGAATGGCTCAGAGGTGATTCGAACATCTCGGGGAAAAGCGTAAGAATATCGATTCTCATCAGGCTTTCCGGCAGTAAGCAGCGCCGAGCTTAAACGTGCACCGACCCGGCGACGATACAGTCCCCGGTTTATGTGCTCTTTGCCTCGGTTGAGCTTGCGGCTTCTTCTGCGGCCTTCTGGGCGGCCAGTTTCTCAGCCTTGGTAAAAGTTACGCCCTTCTTGCGAGCGGCAATTTTAGCCCTCGTCCTGCGGGTGGTTTTCTGTTCGGCGTACTTGTTCTTTATGCCGCTTCGCAGCAGTATTTGCGAAACCGTATCGCTTGGAATTGCGCCGCGGCTAAGCCAGTACTCGATACGCTCGCGTTTTAGCGCCACCTGCCTGGCGGGGTCCTTTTCTATTGGGTCGTAATGGCCGAGCTTTTCTATAATCCTGCCGTCACGCGGCGTTCTCGACTCGACTGCGTTAATTCTGTAAAACGGCCGGTGCCGCTTGCCTAACCTCGTCATTCTCAATTTTACCGCCATAGTTTTCCTTCCCACATTCTATTGGAAAACACCTATATATACAGAATCGCGATGGAATTGCCAGCTTTTTTCGGCAAAAAACGCGAAAAATTCGAGGCCACAGACGCATGAATAAATGCCTTGCAAGGACTACAAACCACCGTTAAGCTCAGTGCCGAAGCGGAAACAGGGCAGGAAAGAAGCAAATATGCCCGGCCTGCCGATGCGGCTGGAGCGAAAAAAGGTATAAACTTCTGAAAAAATAGCCATAGAGAAAGGAGCCTTTTATGAACGTCATCAGAGATATAAAAATACCGGGAGCAATCGCGATTTACGTCGAGCCGGGCCGGATGCTTCTGGAAGCTATAACGGAAATCGCCAATGAGATTAAAAACGGCGTCGTTATCTCCGGCATCGGGACCCTTAAGAGCTGTAAGCTTCACTGTATCACCGGCACTTCCTTCCCGCCGGCGGAAGAATTTATAAACTTAGAGGATGAGCCGCTGGAATTGGTTTCTCTGCAGGGCATAATTGCCGACGGCAAGCCGCACCTGCATGCCGTCGTTTCGAGGGGCTTTAAGCAGAATTACTCCGGCCACCTCGAGGATTCATCCGAGGTACTTTATTTGGCCGAGATTCTGCTCATACCATTTGAAAACAAAAAACTAACCAGACGTCTCAATCCTGAGCTGGGCGTTAGCGTGCTTCAAGAAGCCGATTGAAGCTATAAGCTTCTCAACAAGCAAACCAGTACTGGAGCAAAGCTGTCCTTATATCATTGGTGGTTTACTGAGCAGGGGACAGTTCTGCGGCAAATCAGCGATTTTCTATATTAAAACCCATTTTTGAAAAAAATTCGAAAAAAAATGGAACAGTGATAGCACTTAGCGCATCCTGCATAATGAGAAGTATCCGGCTTTGAGAGGAGCGGAAGTCACTCTTTCCAGGCTTTAATGGTTTTTGGACAAATTTTCTTGAAATTAAATGGATAGTCTGATAAAATCAATTCAAATACCGGTATATCCTGTCAATTCAGTAAGACCACGAACTTGGCAAGGTAGAAACCCTTTTTACCGACAAGCACAGGCAAAGGAGTAAAAATGAACAGAAAGATAGTCATTGTAAATCTCATTATTTTAGTATGTTTGGGCCTGGCCAATCCGGTTCTCGGGACGGAAGTCAGCTATTATCTCGAAGAATTAGGCGGCGGGCAGTGGGTTTACAACTATACCCTCACGAATAACACACTTGGCCAGCCCATCGAGCAGTTTATTGTCTGGTTCGAGGCCGAGAATTACGAGAACCTCTCTATCGTCTCGGCTCCTGAAATAGGATACGAGTGGTACCAGGATACGGTTGAACCCGACCCCATCTGGCTTGATGACGGTGCTTATCGTGCATTAGCCTATTATGACGGGATATTGCCGGGCGACTCGGAGACCGGCTTTGCAGTCAGGTTTACGTACCTCGATGAGGGCGTGCCGGGACCTCAGGAGTTTGACATTGTTGACCCGGTCGAATACGTCAGCCTCGAGTGGGGTCTGACATACGAAGGACTTTGGGTCGATGTTAACGCGGCGGGCAGTCCTGAGCAATTGGGGACGTTTGAGGAGCCTTTTGCGACGATTCAACAGGGAATTGATGCCGTGAGTAACGGCGGTGCGATAACCGTCAGGCCCGGGACGTACGTTGAGAATGTTGACTTTGCCGGCAAAGAGGTAACCCTCAGGAGCACAAACCCGTACGACTGGGACATCGTAAACAGCACAATAATCGACGGGGATAAAGACGGCAGTTGCGTGGTATTTGACAACAATGAAGGCCCGGACAGCGTCTTAGCGGGTCTAACATTGACCAACGGCTCGGGTACTGAAGTGGATTATTCCTCACTGAATGACTACGCGGGAGGCGGAGTTCTTTGTATGAATAGCTCGCCGACAATCCTGAACTGTATAATCACCAGAAATCGGCCTTCTGACACATTACCCCACCATGGGAGCGGAATTGCCTTGATTGGTAACTGCCAGGCGTTAATTGCCGATTGCTTCATCGTTGAAAATACCAGTTATGGACGTGGCGGCGGTATCTTAGCGTTCAGTGAACCGGCCACCTCGGGCACCAGTGAAATTATAAACTGTACTATTGTTAATAATGAAAACAGCGGAAGTGAATGGGACTATTATGATGTTGATGGCGTCTTCAGCAGAATAACGATCAATAACACCATTATAAATGGCGGAAACCGTAGTCTGTTAGTGGTGGATGCAAATCTGGTATCTTATTGCTCGATATCAAAAGGATATATTACTGAGGATCCGGATTTGGAGCCGTACCAGTATGATTTTAGCTCGATAAATGGAAATACCAGCGCCTGGCCGAGATTTATTCGGCTTCCCGGCGAATGCCTTGCGAGAGACCCATATACGCACGTGTGTATTGATTACGTTCCGGGAGATTATCACCTAAGGCCGGATTCGCCCTGCCGAAATGTTGGTGACCCGGAGTATGTACCGCTGGTGGGACAAACCGACTTTGACGGTCAGCCGAGGATAATGACTGGTCGGATTGATATTGGCGCCGATGAGCTGCCGCCCGGGATAGTAGTTACCAGACCGGTGGGCGGAGAAGTATGGGTCGCGGGTAGCGAGCATCTGGTCGAGTGGCAAAGCTATGACGTCAATGGCCTGATTGATATTTCCTGGAGCATCGACAATGGACAAGGCTGGACGCCGGCTGAGGTCAACGCGGCAAATACGGGCAGCTATCTCTGGACCCTGCCGAGTGTCGATTCGAATCAGTGTGTGGTTTCCGTAACGGCCTCTGAGGTGGTGCCGTATATCGAATATATTCAGAGCGAGGGGAACTTTACAATTCATCCCAGCCCTCCGGGCATGCCGGTAACGTCTGACTGGGAAACGGAAAGTCAAAACTTTAAGCGGACCGGCTTGAGTGAAAGTTCCGGGCCGATTCTCGGGTGTATCAAATGGACCTACGAGACAGACGGGCCGGTAACTGCAAGCATTGCTCTCGGCGCAAACGGCCGGGCTCATATTGCCTGCGAGGACGGCAATATCTATACCGTTAGCCCACAGGGGCAGCTTGTGTGGAGTTATGACGTTAATTCGCCGCTGTATTCCTCGCCGAGCGTGGGGGCCGACGGCACTGTTTATGTCGGTGCGGAAAATGGAAAGCTCTACGCAATCGACGTGAACGGCTTGCTGAGGTGGACACATAATACCGGGGGATTTATTTATTCATCGCCTGCCGTCTCGTCTGACGGCAATGTATATTTCGGCTCGACGGATGGACGGCTGTATGCCCTGGGTTCTGACGGCAGTGAGTTGTGGAGTTTCGCAACGGCGGGATTGGGCTGGCTTGACGGCTCGATTATGACCTCGCCCGCGATAGGCGCCGATGGGACGGTTTACATCGGCGGACTTTATGACCCGAATTTGTATGCGCTGGACCCGAATGACGGAAGCATAAAATGGGCCCGCAGCTTCGCGTATCTGCTCGACCCCTGCGACCCCAATTCTGCTTATATGAGTGGAAGAGCCTTTTCTTCACCTCTCGTCGCGAAGGACGGGACGATATACGTGGCGTTGCTTGAAGACCCGAATTTATATGCGATTGACCCGAATAACGGAGAGGTAATCTGGATTACTTATCTGGGTGAACCGAATTTGGAATGCATGAATCCTTATGATTGTTATTATTATGAAAAATACATTATGCCGCCATTCGCGTGGTCTACGCCGGCATTAGGGCCGGACGGCACCATCTATGTAAGTTTCGATGACTCACAATTTAAGGAAATCTGGATAGATGAACAATTTATCGGTGTAGTAAGCATCGATGAACCGCACTTAAAGGCCGTTAATCCGGACGGCAGCGTCAAGTGGGTAAAACGAATCGGAAGTGTTGGGGCATTTACAATGGCCGTTGGCAGCGACGGTTTAATCTATGCCGCCGGTGATGACTCGCAGCTTTATGTGATTGACCCCAACGGCCGGGTACAAAGCTGGTTCCGGAGTATTGATGGATTGGTCTGGCCGGTGATAGATGGAGAAGGCACCTTGTATGTTTCGGACGCCAATAACATTGTCTGGGCAATTTCACAAAGTAGCTGCGACCCGAACACGGCAGACCTGCATCGAACCGCGGATATAAACGGCGACCGGATTGTGAATCTGACCGACCTGGCATTATTGTCGGCCGACTGGTGGGCCGAGACCGATTTGGGTACGGACGGGCGGGACGACGGTGATAAGCATTATCTCACTGGAGATGTCGATGTCGACCTGCGGGTCGATTTCAATGACCTTTATGCCCTGGTTCGGCAATGGTTAACTATGGATTAAAAAACAAGCATTAGGGTTGTGATAAGAAAGGTAGGAATTATGAAATATAAGGGCGCTATAACAAAAGCAGAGCTATTGGTTATGCTGGTTTGTATCATTTTGGCTGGGCTAAATTTTGGTGGGCTAAGT
>CAYZTY010000037.1:11076-22061 GCA_964481525.1 uncultured Pirellulales bacterium | reverse complement strand
CCTCCGGCAGAACCGCCACCGTGGCCGCGGAGGTATGTATCCTGCCCTGCGACTCGGTTACCGGCACGCGCTGAACCCGATGTCCACCGCCCTCATAACCCAGGCAAGACCATACATCAGGCCCCTTGATATTGATTATTATTTCCCGAAATCCGCCCATTTCCGTCGGGCTGAAATCGAGCTGCTCGACTTTCCAGCCTTGCTTCTCGGCATACTTTACATACATATTGTACAGGTCGCGCGCAAAGAGTGATGCCTCGTCACCACCCGTCCCTGCTCGTATCTCCAGTATCACCGAATCAATGGCCGCATCATCAGCCATTACCAGTGTCTCTTTTATCTCGTCAAGCAAACTCGACTGCTTTGCTTGAAGCTGGCGGATTTCTTCGGCCGCCATGTTCCGAATCTCCTCATCCAGTTCCGTTTCCTCAAGCAGCTTGTTCGTTTCTGTAATCTCCTCAGCGGCTTTTTGGAATTCGCGGTATCTGCTGACAATCGGTTTAAGCTTTGCCTGCTCTTTACTCAAGGCCACCAGCTTGCCCGTCGAGCCGGCCACAGCTGCGTCGTTAATCTCTTTTTCAAGCGCCCCATAACGGCGCTCCAGCTCTTCGAGCTTTGCCAGAAGACCGTCTTTTTTTCCGGAGTCGTTCATAATCATTGCTCAAAAGACGCAACCGCCCCATATAGTCTCAAGCTTCCGTCTTAAGTATAAAAAAATTACGCTGCCGGAACATAATCTGTCCAAATTATACCCAACAGCGTAAACATAGTCCAAAACGGGCTATTGCTTTTGTTTTTTTTCGGTTTTTTTGATGTAGTCCGTTCCGTATTTCCTCTGAAATCGCTCGATTCGCCCCGCTGTGTCAACATATTTTTGCTTGCCCGTATAAAACGGATGACAGGCAGAGCATATCTCAGCGTGGATTTCCTTGGCTGTACTCCGTGTCTCAAAGGTATTGCCGCACCCGCAACGGACAACTACCTTCTGATACTTTGGGTGGATATCTTTTTTCATAAATAACTCTCCAAATCCGTAAAAAACTCATACTACCTGTTTAACTGAATATTTCAACAAAAATTTTTTAACAATCGTGCCTGTTTTTAACGATAACAGCACAGAAGCAAAGACCGCTGAAAATGCGGCGTCCCGGTAAAGATGGGTAAAAACCACCCACAGACCGGCCTTTTTGCCTCAATCGGCCCGTGCAGCACTTCGACCGGGTGGGTTGGATAGAGCCAAAAAGCCGGATTTTGACAAAAACCTGAAACTTTGCTCGTTCCAAAACAGTAATTAATCTTAGAATGTCCTCCGAAATTGACCGGGGAATCAACGATGCGAATCAGATATGTCATCTCGACAATGCTGTTCTGGTGGCGGGAAAACAAGCTCTCCTTCGAGCAGGAGTGCGATTTTCTCCGTTCACTCGGTTTTGGCATCGAGCTATGGCCCTCAATCAGGGGCGCCAACGAGTGTCGTTACCAAAGGCGAAACTGGACAAGGCTTACCGAAGCAACTCAGGATATGCTTGTCGCTATGCACTCCCGCAGCGATGGCCCGACACTTGATGAGTGGAACGAGCAGATTGAGTGTGCCAGGATGCTAAACGCAAATATCGTTACCGAGCTACCCAGCCTGTGTATATCCGAGCAGTTCGATATCGCCGATTGGGATTTCGCCGAGGAAGTCGTCAAAATGGCCGAGCAACACAACGTCAAGTTATGCGTCGAAACAGGCAACCTCAAGGCGGCCAGGGAAGTGGGCAGAAGATTCGATTCAATATGTTATTGTTTCGACACAGGTGCTCCCAATCTTGACCCTGCTCACTCATTTAAACAATACGTCGATGAGTTGATAGACCGAATGGTCCACCTGCACCTGAGTGATAACTATGGTCGGGTCGATGACCATAATCCACCGGGATTGCGAGGAGGTATTCCGAGAGGAGACTGGGACTATTTGCTGGAGTCCCTCAATCGGCACAACAGCGACGTTATTGCCGCCTTTGAAATGTTCCCCTGTATGCCGGATGTGATGATACGCCAAGCCTGCGATTTTTTGTTCGATACGATGAAATGGCCCAATCGGCCCAGTAGTCTGCCTGATACCGGACGAGGCGGTTATAATCCCCTATAGAAGTAGCTCCCCTCCACCGGTCCCGCGTCACAGGTGAATACACATCTTTCCCTCTCGACAGCTTGACCGGCTAACGATACAACTTCTATCGGCTGGCAATCATCTATATTAAAACTCTTAGAAGCCGTACACGGGCTTAAGCTGCTCCGGGGTTGGAAGGTTCATATACTGTTCGCCCTTTGGGCCGACATAGACATTGCCTTGAACCCTTAGGACTACAGGTGTGATTGACCCGTTGCTGTTGACGACGTTGATTGTAACGGTGTTTGTCGCCGTTTGCTTGGACGCCTCAATCTCGGCCTTCATCTTTTTCTTGTCCTGCTCATTGCCGATTACATAGCCCGCGCCGCCTCCCACTGCTGCTCCAATAAGCGTTGATTCCGTGTCGCCCCCGGCCAGTTGGCCGATGCCGGCACCGGCCAAAGCGCCAATGGCCCCTCCTGTCTGCGCATCACTCTCACAGCCTGCCGTAAAAGCAAGACCTAAACCAATCCCTGCGGTAATCAGAATTGTTAAACAAGCTTTTGACATTTTACACCTCCAATTGGAAAATTAAGCTGAGTTTCCAATACTATTATCTAACCGTTCTTAATTATACTGTCAATCCCCCGACAACTGTTCGAACTTGTAAAATATGGGTCTTCGAGCTATATTTATCGTCAATCTGACAATAAATCTTTTATCGAAAGGGCCGAAATGAACCCAAAGCTTATAATTAATGGCGCCGCTGGCCGAATGGGCAGACTTATTCTCACCTCTGCTATAGACGCTCATAAGTTCGATATTATTGCGGCAATCGAGAAAAAAAATCACCCCCACGCAGGAAAAGACGTCGGACTATTAGCGGGCACAGGCCCTGTAAATATCAAACTTTCCTGCCAATATCCGCCGAATGCCGATGTTCTGATAGATTTCTCCGTACCTGAGGCTGCCGAGATCTCTCTTGAATACTGCCTGAAAAACACAACGGCCCTTGTCCTGGGAACTACCGGACTTACGGACAAACAATTACAAAGCCTACAGGCCGCCTCCGGGAGTATTGGTATTGTACAGGCGAGCAATATGAGCCTTGGAATGAATCTGCTGTTCAAACTGGTCGGAGAAGTAGCTTCCACCCTCGGTGAGGATTACGATATCGAAATTATCGAGCAGCACCATCGGTTCAAAAAGGATGCTCCCAGCGGCTCAGCTCTTACACTGGCAAAAAATATTGCCGCTGCTACCGGCCGAAGCTGGCCCGACTGTGCAGTCTACGGCAGAAGAGGAAAAGAAGCTCTCCGAGACAAAAACACCATCGGCATACACGCCGTCCGCGCAGGTGATATCGCTGGGATGCACTCGGTAATTTTCAGTACACTGGGCGAGACGGTAACTCTCTCGCACACCGCTCACAGCAGAGATACTTTTGTGCGCGGCGCCCTGCGGGCGGCTGAGTGGCTAATCGGTAAAAAGCCCGGCCTGTATTCAATGGCCGATGTGTTGGGTATCTCGTGAAGCGCGGCTGCCTTTCGTCTGCCGCGACAGCAATCCCCCAACTATGGACTACGAACTATCAACTATGAATTCACTGACATTATCGCGCTGATAACGTTGGTGGCATTGAAAAGGGCATGGATGAAAATTGGTCGGAAAAGTGAGCCGCTCTTTTCATAAGAATAGCCAAGGCACAAAGCCAGCACGAAAAGGGCCGGCCAGTGTGTAAAGTTCTGATGGGCCGTGGCGAATAACACCGAGCTAATGACAATCGAGGCCCACACACTCGGCACAAACCTGCGGATTAGTGTCTGAAACAGGCCCCGAAAAAGCATCTCCTCAAAAATCGGCGCTATCACCACCATAAAGGTAATCATCGACAGCCTGACAGGCAGTTGCCGGTAAAGAAGAAGCATCTTGAGCATCTCGTGTCTTTCTATCTGAGGGCCTTTTACTCCAAGGCTCAGGACAAAGAGTATCGTAAGGAATAGTGTTATTGTTATAATCGGCCATATACAGACCAGGCTCACTACTGCCGCGGCCAGGTCTCTGCCCATGGTCCGCGGCTGAAGCCCGAAACCTTTCAGTTGCCGGGCAAAGGTCGTCTGTGCCACCGCAATAATCCCGCCAATTGCAAGCAAAGCGCAGACACAGCCGAATATTGTCCCCAGAAACACCTCTTCCCAGGCATACAAATCCGGCAGCGCATTTTGAATAAATAGTTTCACAGCGCCCCGAAGCACCACATAAAAGCCTATCGGTATAAACGGCAGGTACAATGGCATATTGTTTCGTCTCGGTTGAGCGTCAAGCAGAGCCGTCTTTCCACCCGAAGTGCTGACCACCCACCGAGCAAACAGAAAGGCCCCCACCAGGCAGACAAAACCTACCAGTGCTTCTGTGGGACTGAAACTGTCCCGGTACCACTTGACCGCCCCTAATACTAGCTTTACCATCTTCTATACCCTCCTCTGGCGAACTCCATCTCGCTTCCCTGACTTGCTTGATTATATAGTTGATTTATATTACACTTGCAAGAGTTTTTCAAGGAATTTTATGATGGATGTTTTTCACATCGCCGGCCCAGTCAGGCTTTCAGGCCGAATAACTATCAGCGGCTCTAAAAACGCCTCCCTGCCCATAATGGCGGCAACCATTATGGCACCCGGAAAATCGGTTATAAAGAATGCGGTCCGGCTCTCTGATGTTACCGTCTTGGGTCAACTGCTTAGTCAGTTGGGTGCCAGGCTCAGCAGGGATGAAAACGACGATTTACATATTGATTCGACTGTAATTGATAATCCCGTCGGCGAGTATGATATCCTTCGAAAAATGCGGGCCGGCATCTGCATCTTGGGCCCCTTGCTTGCCCGCTGCCGAAGGGCTCAGGTCTCAATGCCCGGCGGCTGCGCTATCGGTGACAGGCCTGTGGATATTCATCTAAAAGGCCTGCAGCAACTCGGTGCGAAAATCTATCTCAAGGGTGGTTATATAGTTGCTGAGGCGCCGGATGGATTAAAGGGCGGCGATATTTTCTTAGGCGGCCCGTTCGGCTCGACCGTGCTCGGAACCGCGAATGTCCTGATGGCGGCGAGTCTGGCAAAGGGGAAAACCACCATCGAAGCAGCGGCCTGCGAGCCGGAGATAGCCGACCTGGCAAACTGCCTTAACAGTATGGGCGCAAAAATCAGCGGTATCGGCTCACCCCGCCTGACCATCGAAGGCGTAAGCTGTTTGAAGCCCGTCGAGTATACCGTTATCCCTGACCGTATAGAAGCAGGCACGTTTATGGTTGCAGCAGCCATAACCGCCGGTGAGTTGTGCCTTCAGAATTGCCTTCTTGGCCATATGATGGCTGTGGTTGATAAGCTCCGCAGAATTGGTGTAACCATTGAGTCGGCCGGCAATGGCTGTGTTGTTGCACGCAACGGAGCCCTCAAGCCCGCAGATATTACCACCCAGCCGTACCCGGGATTCCCCACGGACCTTCAGGCCCAGTTAATGGCCCTGCTTTCTCTTGCCGATGGCAACAGCGTTGTCACCGAAAAGGTTTTCCCAGACCGCTTTATGCACGTCGCCGAGCTTAACCGAATGGCGGCCAATTTGCGAAAGGAAGGCCCGAGTGTGATTATCGCCGGTGTCAGGAAATTGATGGCTGCCCCGATTATGGCCTCAGACCTGCGCGCCTCGGCGGCTCTGGTCCTGGCCGGCCTGGCTGCAGAGGGAACAACCATCGTAAACCGCGTCTACCACATTGACCGGGGTTATAAAAGCATCGAAAATAAACTAAACTCCGTCGGTGCCAAAATAGTCCGGCAAAGCATTTGAAACTTTTCGACAAGCTGTAGGATGAGGGGGCCCCATACCGTTAAAAGCACCTTATTTACAGGACAGATTTCCATCGCTCACGGTTACCTTATGACAGATGTAGACCTCCGAGACAAATTTTATTACGGTAGTGCCATACACCTGGCACGGTGTGAGGGATAAAAGTGAGGAATTATAAAATAAAATGCCGACATTATGGGACATAGACTCGGCAGGGCTGAAGCAGGAAGCTGAAAGCAACCTGCCGGGCTCGGGCTAAGAGGGGGCGAGCCCGGTAGGGGAGAAAATAGATAGTTGCAAATGTGTGTAGTTGAATAATAGCAGACGGGGATAAAATATATTATTCCAGTACTCGTCGTCTGTAAAGTCGGGTTTCGAGAGACTTTTTGTAATCCGTCCAGCTCGAATCACCCAACTGATTGTCGATGGCGCCGGTTACCTGATTCATCTTCGCATCCAGGTCATCAATATAACACACCATAAACGCCTCAGCCGTTGCAGGCAGTTTTGGCGAGCCGAATTCGTAACTGCCGTGGTGTGACAGAACGATATGCTGGATATTATCGAGAATGGCCCGGTCGATACTGATGCCTTCCTGAGCAAGCGAATCAACTTTTCTGTTTATCATAGTAATTGTCTGGCTTATGTGGCCGAGTAATTGTCCGGAATCCGTATAGCTGAACGCAGTCTCGTATGAAAGCTCTTCTGTTTTGCCCATATCGTGCAGGAATATCCCTGCCAGGACCAGGTCTGCCTGCAGCTTGGGGTACAAAGGCAGCACTGCCATAGCAACCTCTAACATATTCAGCGTATGTTCCAAAAGGCCGCCGAGATAACTGTGGTGATATACCATTGCTGCGGGAGCCCGGCGGAATCTCTGCATTAACTGCTCATCACCCAGAAACGCTTCGACCAGCGCCTTCAGGTCCCGGTTCTTTATACCTGAAACGAGCTGTTTGACTCTCGCGAACATCTTGTCGATGTCCTTCTCGGTCCTGGGCAGATAATCCTCCAGTGTGACTTTCTCGGGGCTGACAACACTTATATGGTCTGCAACTATCTGCAGCGCGCCTTGATACACCTCGCTTCTGCCTTTGATGCGAATGAAGCCTTCTTTGGGCAGCATATTGTATGTCTGTTCCGTCGCCTGCCACATCCGTCCGTTTAATCTGCCGGTCCTGTCCGAAAGGTACATCGCAATGTACAAATCGCCCCGCGTCGTGCTTCGCAGCACCGGTTGAGTTACCATATAAATATCATCAATCTGTTGGCCCGCATCTAATTCACTGACGAATTTATGTACCATCATCCGCTCCGTATTGAAGTTTTGTTTCGACAGAGTGCCACGCAGTATATTTGCCCGCGTGGTTCTATGCAAGCAAAGATTGTCTTGCAAACCGGCCGTCGTTGAGCTATAACCTTTGCCAATAGCAACTTACAGTTTAGTGCGCCGCAGGCGTATCCTTCCAAAAATGAAGGACCGAATATGAGGTACAGCCAAAGTTTCATACCCACGGTTAAGGAAGTGCCGGCCGACGCCGAAATAGCCTCTCATCAATTGATGCTCCGGGCCGGTTTGATGCGCAAGTTGGCCAGCGGGACTTACACGTATCTTCCCTTGGGCTGGCGGACTCTGCTGAAAATTATAAATATCGTCCGCCGAGAGATGAATCGCTCCGGGGCCCAGGAGCTTCTGATGCCTGCCGTCCAGCCCATCGAGCTGTGGCGGAAAACAGGCAGGGACGTCGATTATGGCCCGACGATGGCGCGGTTTAAGGACCGCCACGGCAGGGAAAACGTACTGGCACCGACCGCCGAGGAGGTTATCACCTCATTGGCCGCCGGCGAGATAAGCTCCTACAAGCAGCTTCCGATGAACCTTTATCAAATCAGCTTTAAGTTCCGCGATGAATTCCGCCCGCGTTTCGGCGTACTAAGGTCGCGCGAATTTATTATGAAGGACTCATATAGCTTCCACACAACTCCCGAAAGCCTCGATGAGACTTACAAGCTGATGTACGATACTTACTGCCGAATCTTTGCCCGCTGCGGCCTGAAATATGTAATCGTCGAGGCCGAGTCGGGCGAAATGGGCGGCTCAGGCTCGCACCAGTTTACCGTCCCCTGCGAATCGGGAGAGGACATAATCGTCAGCACCGAAGACGGCTCATACGCAGCTAATATCGAAAAGGCCGCCGTTGACCCGCTGCCGAAAGTCAAGGCCGATTCGGACATCGGACCGATGCAGGAAGTGCACACACCCAACGTCGGCAGCATCGAAGCGGTCTGCGCATTTCTAAACACCCGGCCGGAAGATATGATTAAAACGCTGATTTATACATCTGGAACAGAGAAAGAGTATATAAAAGAACGTGGAGCTTATGAAGCGACTCATAAAGATGAGAACTCTTGGGCTGAAACTATAGTTCAAATTGAGAGACACTTTGCTGTAATAGTTCGAGGCGACCATGAAGTTAATCAAGAAAAATTAAGTCAGGTGTTTGGTGGAAAACACCTCGAACTTGCTGATGAAGCTACAATAAAAAAAGTAACCGGAGCTAAAGTTGGCTTCGCAGGCCCTGTAAATCTTAAGAAGAGTTGTTCTTTAATCATCGACCACGGAGTTGCAGCGATGCCCGTTGGTGTAACCGGCGCAAACAAGACCGACTACCATATTAAAAATGTCGTGCCGGGCAGAGACTTCCCGCTTGAGGGTAGCAATATAGTCATTGCCGACATCCGCAGCGCCGTCGAAGGTGATACATATAAGGGAAAGAAACTTCTATTCAAACGCGGCATCGAAGTCGGCCAGGTATTTAAGCTCGGCACCAAGTACAGCGTTAAATTAGGAGCAAAATTTCTCGACCAGGACGGCGCCGAAAAACCCTGCATAATGGGCTGTTACGGCATCGGCGTTAATCGGATTATGGCATCAGCCATCGAGCTGGGTAATGACAAGGACGGAATCATCTGGCCAATCAGCATTGCTCCTTTTGAAGTGCTTGTAACCTCCGCAAATCAGGATGACGCCGAGGTCGCTAAAACCGCGGATAATATTTATAAGCAACTACTTGAGCAAGGCTTTGATGTTCTTTTGGACGACCGCGAAATGCGCGGCGGCGTGAAATTCAAAGACGCCGATTTACTGGGAATACCGCTGAGGGTTACCGTGGGCAAAAAGTCGCTTGCCGATGGAAAGGTCGAAATAAAGCTGCGCGCTGAAGCAAAAAGCGAGAAAGTTCCTGTTAAAAAGGTGGTTGAAGCTGTCACTAAAATCGTCGATTCGCTGAAAGACGAGTTAAAAGCATAATTTTTTCTTGTCATTCCTGCGAAAGCAGGAATCCAGGCAAAAAGAGATAGTGAAACAATATTTCGTCTATATGTTGGCAAGTAAAAGAAACGGGACTCTTTACCTGGGTATGACGAGTAACTTACTTAAAAGAGTTTACGAGCACAAAAACAACCTTATAGAGGGATTTACGAAAAGGTATAACGTCCACACTCTTGTTTATTATGAGGTTTATAATGATGTTTATGATGCTATAGCCAGGGAGAAAAGCATTAAGAAATGGAGAAGAAGCTGGAAGATTGAGCTAATAGAGAAGCTTAATTCCGAATGGAAGGATTTGTATCACGACTTGAGCAGTTGAAAAATGATGAAAAGCAACTGGATTCCGCATCAAAGCCTGCCCTGAGCAAAGCCGAATGGGTGCGGAATGACAAATTATAGCTAACAGGTAAAATCCGCACTTTGTCATTCCTGCGAAAGTAAAAGGCGGGAATATAGTGCTCTGTAGCTTATGAATTGACGGATGTCATTCCTGCGAAAGCAGGAATCCAGTTCTTATTCGGGAAAATAGCTGAATAATGCTTTTGTGGACTTGGCAAAATCCAAAGGTATCACCGATTGAAGGTGAATATGATAGCTTAAAATACTCATATTACGTAAACGACCCTAATATACATTTTTCAGAAAAACAAAGATTCATAAATGCTTACAAAAGAATATGGGAGCGTCTTGGGCATGATAAGAACAGCGCCATAAAGATTCTTTGGTGCTATACTAACGAGCAAGAGGCAAAGAAGAGTCGAGGTATTAATGAAAATAAGGTTTTATGGAAAATAGATGTTCCGACAGAAAATATAAGGTACATCTGCGATATTGCATGGCACTGGATATTACGTGGCAGAAATGGGCTTGCGTGTACTCCGCCGGAAAGGCTTTTTAAATTATATCATACATTGACGAAAGGCTTTAGGGATCAGTTTGATAAAGATTTTACCGCAGGATGGCGGACAACTCCGGAGAATGTTTTGTGGGATATATTGTTTTTGAATGATCTTGTTGAAGATTGCACTACTGCTATTGTTATTCATCCTGTTAGAAAAACTTGGTTCAAGGAAGGTATCGGTTTTGATGAGGTGTGAGAAAAAGTTTTTATTTGGTAATCTTGGAAATAATATATTCTGGATTCCCGCGTACGCGGGAATGACAAATAATATGAGCGGGTTAAATGTGGAATCTTAAAAAGCCTGAGCCGGTAAAGCTGGTAATTGGAATTCTGGCGGCTGATAAGAATTGCCTTCAGGCGGCGATAGAGGCGCTTACATCTGAGTTTGGCAATGCTGATTTAATAAGCGACGTTTGGCCGTTTACCCAGACCGATTATTACTTAAAAGAGACCGGCGGGAATATACTCAGGCAATTCGTCGGCATCGAACGGCTGATTGACCCCGGTGAGCTTGCAGAAGTCAAACACAGGACGAACGCACTGGAGAAAGAGCTGGCAGAGCGGTTGAACGTGAATTAGCCCCGGCCGGTTAATCTTGACCCCGGGCTGATAGAGCCCTCGAAGCTGGTCCTGGCCACAACAAAAAATTACGCGCATCGTATCTATATCGGCGGCCAAATGTATGCCGAAGTGACTTTGACTTTTGAAAAAGGTGCTTGGCGGGCCTTTGAGTACACTTACTCCGATTACAGACAAAAATGTTATCACGATTTCTTCACTAAACTCAGAACTAAATTATTGGAGCAGTTAAAACAGTG
>CAYZTY010000037.1:0-11066 GCA_964481525.1 uncultured Pirellulales bacterium | reverse complement strand
ACAACCTTAGCAATAATCCTGCTTATCGGTACATTTGTCCTGTCTTTCATCCTTACTGCTGTTGTTCGAAGGCTCGCCATAAAAGTCGGCTTTGTCGCCGGCCCGACAGAAGACCGATACCACCGTGGCGTCGTCCCTCTCGGCGGAGGTATTGCCATCTTTGCTACCATTTTTATAGTTCTTTTTGCAGGCATCGCCATTGTTAAATTCCTCCTGGCGCCGGGCTGGCTCAATTGGCTGGGACCCTCTGTTACCGCCCACGCCGCCGGTTTTCTCGACAAGACGGATGAGCTTATAATCGTACTTATCGGCCTGCTTATATTGCATCTGTTTGGTCTGTGGGACGACAAAAGTGGGCTCGGCCCTTTTCTTAAACTTGCCGTTCAGTTTGCAGTCGCAATTGGGCTTGCCGTCTTTGCCGATATTCGCGTCGAGTTATTTATCGCCAACAGAATAGTAGCTTCCGCTTACTCCGCAATATGGATAGTGCTCATAATAAACGCGTTTAATTTTCTTGATAATATGGACGGGCTTTCGGCCGGCATTGCCGTCCTGGTTTCATTGATTTTGCTTTCCGCCGCTGCCGCCAGCGGCCAGGTCTTTATCGGGGCCCTTGCAATAGTGTTTATCGCGGCTCTTTTGGGTTTCCTGGTATTCAATTTTCCACCGGCCGGAATCTTTATGGGCGATGCCGGCTCGATGGTCGTCGGCTGCGTCGTTGCTCTGCTCAGTCTTAGGACCACTTATTATCACGAGGCCCGCAGCGGCCAATGGTATGCGGTCTTTATGCCGCTGCTCGTTATGGCCGTGCCGCTGTACGACTTTGTCTCCGTAACGCTGCTGCGGATAAGCCAGGGCAAAAGTCCGTTCGTCGGCGATACCCAGCACTTCTCGCATCGGATTAAAAGACGCGGTCTTAGCGAAAGGCAAACCGTTCTGACCCTTTACCTCGCAACGCTTTGTACCGGCCTGGGTGCCACCTTTCTAAACCAGGTCAATTGGAAAGGCGCAGTACTAATCTTCCTGCAGACCATTATGATACTGGCCATAGTTGCCATCCTCGAAGCCTTCCCCGGCCGGAATAAAGGGAGTAATAGTGACCAGCCCTGAAAATAATACTGACCTGCGCCCGCATAAAAACACTGCTGTCTTCGATTATCTGTTACTCGCCGTGTGCCTGACCGTTCTGGCCTGCAGGGCAACCATACCGGAAGGTATCACAAGCGTACTGTACGCCGGAAAGGATATTTTTGCTACGGTTACGTACAATGCCGTGCTCTCAGCCGCGCTTGTCTTCTCGGTTTTGGCCTGGCTCACTGTCAATCTCTGCCGCAGGCGATTTCAATATCGTCTGAGCGGTATCGAATTTGGTCTGGCTTTCTTCGTCATCGCAGGATTTTCGGCAATTTACGTAGCCTCCAACAAACGGCTGGCCATTGCGGACTTTGTCCTTCTTGTGGGCGTTCTTTTAATGGCCGTCCTTCTCGTACAACTGCTGAATTCACCCGCAAGAATAAAACTGGTTCTGTACGTAATCACCGCTCTCGGTGTTATGCAGGCTTACGAATGTACCGACCAGTTCTTTGCCAGCAACGAGATAACTATTGAGCAGTATCAGAATGACCCTAACGGCATGCTCGAAAGAATAGGTGTCATTCCGGGTACGTATCGCCATATGCTTTTTGAACATCAGCTCTATTCGAAGGACGTCCGCGGCTACTTTACTACCGGTAATTCCGCCGGCTCTTTCGCGCTTTTGGCGCTTGCCGCCGCCGTCGTTTTGCTTATCGAAAAGGCGAGAAATCTAAAGTTAAATCATGAAAGCCTTACCATTTTTATTATCTGTGCCTTTCTAACGGCCTTCATTATCTTCGGGCTGCTGCTTACTCACAGTAAAGGTGCTATCGCCGCTGCAATAATTGCCGCAATGATGTTCGTTATACATCGTCTGGCGGCAAAGTGGCTAAACCGCCATAAAATCTTCGTTGTTATCGCAGGCCTTCTCTTTCTTGTTGCAGGTATTTGCCTGATTATCTGGTATGGCTCAACGCATGGCCGGCTTCCGGGCGGCAATTCGATGCTCGTCAGGTGGCAATACTGGACAGGCGCTGCCGAGGTGTATGCCGACCAGCCTTTGACCGGCGTCGGCGGAGCAAACTTCGCCGAGTTCTACCCCCATTACAAAACCGCCGCGGCCCCCGAAACCGTCAAGGACCCGCACAACTTTCTTCTCAGTATCCTGTCGCAATACGGCCCTCTCGGCCTGCTTGGTTTCCTCGCTGCCTTTTTTGTACCTATAGGATGGATGATTTTTGCCCGACCTTGCCTGCCGGCTGGCGGGAAGCAGCCGACTGACGCTGAAATCCCGGGCGTTTCAAAAAAGACCAGGAACCTTGCGCCGGCTCTTCTGCTCATAATCGCTCCGGCCCTGCTGATAGTTCGGCCGATGGTGCTGCCCAGCCACCTTGGTGACGAAATGGCGGTTATGCTCTGTGTTATTTCCTTCATGTTTATTGTTCCCGTAATCATTTTCTCTGTCGCTTTCCTGCTTCTCTCACTTAAAGAGGATAAAACCGCGCCGAGTGCCACCGGCAAAGTAGTGCTTTTCTATGGCCTAATCGGCGTGCTGATTCACAATTGCGTGGACTTCGCTATTTTCGAGCCGGGCGTAATGACGGCATTTTGGGCCGTAGCAGCCTGCTTAATCGCGCTTGCCCGCTCCGGCGGGGCCGATTCCCTTAATCTGCGAGGAGGTCCGAGGCTTCTTAGAGTTGCATTTCCTGTAAGAATAGTAGCTTTAATGCTAATCGGCGTATCAGTGTGGGCCTGCCTGATTTATGTCCTGGTTCCGGTCGTCGGGAGTACTGTGAAAATTCGTCGGGCAGAAATTGAGCTTGAGGCCGCCTCTGAGCAGATTCGAACCGGCCTTGTCAGCGCATCAGCGGCAACGGATGCTGCATTCCACGATGCGCATAATCTGCTGAACGCCGCAGCACAGCTTGACCCCTTAAGTTCCAAGCCTTGTTCTTTGGACGCCCAGATATATCTGCAGCAGTTCAGGCATACGGATAGCAGGCAACCGGAGTTTCTCTTGCAGGCTGAACGGCGAATGCTGGCCGCAATCGCTCGCAACAAAGCCGACTTTAAAAATTTTCAAAACCTTACGGGAGTTTACCGCTTCTTGGCGGCAATCTCGACCCCTCAGGAGAAGCAGGCCTGGTTGCAAAAGGCTTACGATTCGGCCTGGAAGGCTGTCGAGAGGTTCCCGGGAAACGGCAAACTCAGAATCGAACTTGCACAAATAGCTGAGCAGCTCGGCAAGACGGCCATTGCCGTTGAGCAGTATAAGATGGCCGTTCAAATTGAAGATGCTTACCGCCGTCAGTTCCGGCAAATGTATCCGGGCCGCGAAATGTTCAGCCGATTGGGCGAAAAAACATACCAATGGACCAACAATCGCCTCGGTAAACTTCAGGGCTTGCCACGCTCGGAATAATCCACGAATACAGTTCGCAAGAATCATAAAAGGTGTTTCATCGAACAGAGCCCCGACCGTGAGGGAGGGGTAGTTACTTTCTTAGCGGATTTTTAATGTGGCCAGTGCGAACGCTGCAAAGGCGGCGGCAAGGAGCCAGAATCTGACGACAACCTGCGGCTCGCTCCAGCCGGCTAAGTGAAAATGATGATGAATCGGGGCACATCTGAAAATACGTTTGCCTCCGGTATATTTGTAAAATCCGACCTGAAGAACTACGCTGCCAAGTTCCAGCACAAAGACGCCGCCTATAATTAAGAGCAAAATTTCGTTCCTTGTCACCAGCGCACCATAGCCCATTGCAGCCCCGAGCGGCAGCGAGCCGACATCTCCCATAAAAACCTGTGCAGGATGGCAGTTGAACCATAAGAAACCCAGCGTGCCGCCTAAGATGGCCGAATAAAAAATGCAAAGCTCGCCTGCCTGCGGTATATGCGGCAGCAGCAGATAGCTCGCCCACGTCACCGGACTTACTCGCGCCATTGTCTCCGAGGCGACATAGCAAAGTACGATTAGCACAACACTGGCGATGGCCACGCATCCGGTCGCCAGACCGTCCATACCATCGGTAAGGTTAACGGCGTTACTCGTGGCTGATATATAGAATATCGCGAGCATAACGAACATCCAGTTGGCCAGCGGCAGGCCGTGCTTGTAAAAAGGCAGCCAGAATAATTTGCCGTCCTGAATGTTTGTGAAGTCCCAGTACAAAAACGAAGCGATAAGCACCGCGCCGCCGAATTGAAAAACCAGTTTCTCCCAGGGCCTCAGGCCGTGACGGGTCCGGTGGCGAATCTTGCTCGTCAGTTTCAGCCAGTCATCCACGGCTCCGAGGCAGCCGAACCATACGAGCAGAAAGATGGCCTTCTGGACGAATGGATTGTTGAGCTTGGCCCAAAAGAAGGTGCCGGCGAAGATGGATAGCAGAATTATAAGGCCGCCCATTGTGGGCGTGTTGGCCCTTTCTTTCATAAGCTCGTTCAGCGCCGCGTGGTGAAATTCGGGCAAATCACCGATTTTCTTTCGCATCAGCCAGCGAATAATCTTTGGACCGACCAGAAGCGCGATAAGCAGACTGGTCAACGCGGCCATTATGCAGCGGAACATTACGTCCTGATAGGCATAAAAGCCGAGCCTATGAGTTAAAACGTCGCGCAAAGACCATAAAATGTGGTATATCAATTTTAGCCCGGAATTAGGAAGAAATTAAAAAGCCAAAAGTAAAACAACCTTCATGAAAAAAGTTCCTTTAGTTTTTCAACCGCTTCTTCCAGTTTACAACCGCGCGAGCCTTTTACCAGTATTATATCGCCGGGCCTTATGAGTTTTTTCAGTTCGTTGCAAAGTGAGATGTTGTCGTCAAAGCAAGCGGTTTCAAGAATATCATCCGCCGCCTTTTGCGCAGCAGCAGTGGTCAATCTTGCAAATTCGCCCGCTGCCAGTAATACCTCGACACCCGCCGCCGCAATCGCTTCGCCGAGCTGGTTGTGGAGCCGCTCACTTTGGTCCCCGAGTTCCAGCATATCACCGCAGATAAAGACGGCCCGGCCTTTATCGGTGGAGCTTATTTTCGCAAGGCACTCAAGGGCGTTTTTCATTGAGCCTGGGTTTGCGTTGTAACAGTCGTCCAGTATGAGCAAGGGCCCTGCTTTTATTACCTGTACTCGGCTGCTGACCGGCTGAATCGTTTGCATCCCTTCGGCAAAGTCCCGAATCGAGAGACCCAGTTTATGACACACAGCCCAGGCGGCGAGCGCATTTTGCAGATTGCCGGCGCCCGGCAGTGGTACCATAACCTCTGTTCCTTCAATCGAAAAACTCCCGGCAAAGGCCGTGGTTTTAAAATTCTCAGCCCGGTAATCACAGTGTGCTTCTGTGCCGAAGGTAAGGGCCTGTCCTCCGTATGGAGTCCATAGGACTGAGCGGAGTCGAAGGGATTGCAGTCCCTTTTTTCTGCAAAATTCAGTCAGTTCGGGTATCTCGCCGTTGATTATCAATGTTCCTCCTGCCCGCAGACCTTGCGCGATAGAGACTTTTTCCTCAATTATTGTCTGGATAGTTCCGAAGCCTGCCAGATGTGCCGGCTGCACATTGGTTATCAGCGCGATATCGGGCTGGGCGATTTTGCTGAGGCAGGCGATTTCACCCGGATGATTACTACCCAGCTCGGCGATGACAATTTCGCAGTCGGCTTCGGCTCCGAGAAGTGTAAGCGGCACGCCGATATCGGTATTGAAACTCCTCGGCGCCTGGTGGCATTTGAAATGAGCCTTCAGGATATGGTATATCATTTCCCGCGTTGTAGTTTTACCTGCAGAGCCGGTAACAGCCACGACTTTGAAATCCTCTGACTCCCGATATTCTCTTGCCAGCTTGCCAAGTGCCTTCACCGTGTCGGCAACCTGCAGAACGGGCCTGTCCTGATAATCCACATCTTTACTTACAACCGCACAGGCCGCGCCATTCGAAAAAGCCTTTGCAAGATAATCGTGCCCGTCGAAGTTGCGGCCCTTGATGGCAAAGAAACAATCACCCGGTTTGATCGTTCGCGAATCCGTACTCACACCGGCAATCGTGCCGTCGGTATGCACAAACGGCTCGGCGCCGATAATTCGAGCCAGCTTTTCAATCGAATATTCTTTCATTCCTCGAGATTGTCTAAAGCTTATAACAAAACCGCCTGTCGCTTTCTGTCATTCCCGCTTACGCGGGAATCCAGATGTTTTTAATAAAGTCATTTTAGGTTTTTGTTATAGACTCTTGGTTAAATCTTTCGCAAACATTCTTCAGCAACCTTTTGGTCACTGAATTCTATTTTTTCACTGCCGATGATTTGATACCTTTCGTGGCCCTTGCCGGCTATCAGCACAATGTCATTTTTATCAGCGGTTTTGATGGCCAGTTCTATGGCCTTTCTTCTGTCAGCCTCAATCGTAATAGATGAGCCCCGAGAAAATCCGGCGACAATTTCATTTATAATGTCTTTGGGCTTTTCGGTTCTCGGATTGTCGCTGGTAACGATTACCAAATCGGCTAATTGTTCGGCAACCTTTGCCATACGCGGCCGCTTGCTTCTGTCTCTATCACCGCCGCAGCCGAAAACCACCGTTAATTTACCCTTACACAAAGGCTTCAGCGTTGCCAATACATTTTTGAGCGCATCATCGGTGTGCGCATAATCGATAAATATATGGAAGTTCTGGCCGCACTCGACGCGCTCCAATCGGCCCGGCACTATTTGGAGTCTGCCAAGGCCCGTCGCTATGTTTTGCAGGTCAAATCCGACGGCTAAGCATAATCCCGCGGCCGCGAGGTGATTACTCACGTTGTGCCGACCCGGCAGGGCGGTCTTAATCCTTTGCTTATCTCCTTTGTATTCCAAGGCAAAGTCCGTTCCCGAAATGTCCATCGATTCGACATGAGCGTTTATATCTGTTTTTTCATCAATAGCATACCAGAGAACGTTGGCTTTTGTTTTGCAAGCGATTTGTTTGGCCTCCGGCGATTGTTTATTAAGCACCGCAGTAGCATCAGGTGAAAGGCCTTCGAACAATCTGCTTTTAGCGGCAAGATAATCATCCATAGTTTGGTGATAGTCCAGATGGTCCCCGGATAGGTTTGTAAATGCCGCGGCCTTGAATTCCACTCCCGCAAGGCGCTTCTGGGCAAGCGCGTGACTGCTCGCCTCAATCATCATATACTTTACCTTGCTATCGAGCATTTCGCGCGACATCCGCGCAATAACGCCCGCGTCGGGCGTGGTCATATTTGCTTCGCGGCTCGATGAGCCGGTCTCGTAAACGACCGTTCCAATCAGCCCGCACTGTTGAATTACCGAGCGGACCAGAAATGCGACCGTCGTCTTGCCGTTTGTGCCGGTAACGGCAAGGTTGGTTAATTTCTTTGATGGATTGCCACGGCTTGCCTGGGCGAGCATCCCGTAAGCCACAGCGGAATCCTCAACGGTTATTACCTTGCATTTTGCACCTGAGGATTTATATCCGCCTTGAGGGTTTTGGACGACGATGTATTCGGCCCCGTTGGCAATCGCTTCATCGACAAAATCGTGACCGTCGAATTTGCCGCCTTTCAGGGCAACAAAAACATTACCTTTTTTTACAAGCCGTGAATCGGCGCAGACACGTCGTCCGCCTTGCGCGCCCTGTGGAGTTACAAGCTCCAAAAGTCCACTCAGATTCATATCACGGCCCAATTTAGACTACTTCCTCACTATTCTAACCAGGCATAACAATAATGCAACTTCCACCAAGGGCCACCGTTTACAAACTACACCGTTTCGGTGCGTAGTCGGCGGGAAAATGATTGCACTAAATGGGCTTATTCTCTATAATAATTGAACAAGCAGAAAAATGTTGAGGAGGAATTAAACAATGCGGACTTGCCTTTTTGTTTTTGCGGCTTTTATTTTTTTTATGCCCCCTCCGGCCCCAGCCGAGACTGAGTACTTCGCGGTCTTTATGGAGGGTGAAAAGGCGGGCCATACCATCTTAACACGTGAAGTGGCCGACGGCAAAGTAACTACCACTCAAAGCGTCACGTTGACAATGAGCCGGGCGGGTGTGCCCATTTCACTCGAGATGGTTGAAACTACCATCGAAACAATTGAGGGCAAACCTTTGGGTTTTGAGGTTATTCAGGACCTTGCCGCTATGGTGACAGAGATTCAGGGAACGGTAAACGAGCAGAAAACCATCCAGTTGAAAATATCTTCTTTGGGCACGGTGGAAACCAGGACAATGCAGTGGCCTGAAGGGGCGATGATGAGCGAAGCCTTGCGGTTGCTCCAGCTGAAAAATGGCTTAAAGGAAGGAACGGTGGTTACGGTAAAGGTTTTTAGTCCCAGTATGCTCTCAGCCATCGATACGGAAATACGGGTCGGCCCGAAGAAAAACGTAGATTTGCTTGGACGTGTCGTTCCATTGACCGAGGTAACAAGCACTATAATGTCCTCCACCGGCCAGGTGCTCAGTGTCAGCACCAGCTTTGTGGATGATGACCTCGAACAGCAAAAGGTCATAGCGCCGGTAGCAGGTATAAAGGTTGAAATGGTTGCCTGTGCCAGGGAATTTGCGCTAAGCGCCAGCGACCCTGTCGAGTTTATAGGGCAGACTTTTGTGCCCTCACCGGTTTCGCTGGCCGATGCTAAATCCGCAAACTCGATAACCTATCACCTCGTTCCGAAAAACAGCAATAAGTTACAGATTCAGCCCAACGCCAATCAGACCGCCCAGCCCGACGGGAAGGGCGGCTTAATCCTGAAAGTTTGCCCTGTTACACCGCCGACCGGTTTCGTTTTCCCTTATAAAGGCGATAACAAACGTGCCCTGGAGGCCTTGAAGCCCACAAGATTCGTGCAGAGTAAAGGTAACAGGATTATAGCACTGGCACGACGTGCCGTCGGCAAAACAAAAGATGCGGCCCAGGCCGCTAAGCAGATTGAGACCTTTGTTGGCGAGTATATTGACGAGATGGGTCTATCGGTCGGTTATGCCTCCGCAGCGGAGGTCGCCGCAAGCAGGAAGGGCGATTGCACCGAGCACGCCGTCCTGACCGCCGCAATGTGTCGGGCTGTTGGAATCCCCGCCGAGGTTGTTATGGGGGTGATGTATGTTGATGAATTTGCCGGCCGCAGGAATATCTTCGGTGGACACGCCTGGACTCAGGTGTATCTGGGCGACAAATGGATTGGCCTGGACGCCACACGCGCACCGAACGGCTATGATGCAAGGCACATCGCGCTTGCCAGTGGAAACGGCAATCTTGAAGATTTTCTCGAACTGCTCTCAACTATTGGCAATTTTAAAATCAGCGACGTTAAAATCAAAAAATAGTAACTGCATCTCACAAAACAACCTCTGCTTTACTTCGGAGCTTTGTTAAGGTTCCGATTGGTGTTTTTAAGAGATGTGCTGCTCGTCCCTCATGGTCTTAAGATTCTACCAAATAAGGTGTTATGACAACTCATTTGTTCCAGCAAACAATTATTAATATAGTTTAGGGGGAAAATCCAAAAAAGCACTTGCGTCGGCTAAATCACAGAGTATAATTTAGTTATATGGGGGATAGTTGCCAACTACTTTGATAAGGAGGGCAAAAATGGGGCCGAAAAGACTTATCAGCGTAGTTTTTCTTATTGTATTCCTTGCCATTCAAGTTGAAACAGCCTCAGGTTTGGATTGGATTGGCGGTGAGGTCTGCGCAGGGCCATGGTCCATATGGCCGGACGAATCCACAACTGCAGATGTGATTAATTTCTCTGGGCCGTTGAACCAAACATATTCGAATGATTGTTATGCTGAAGGGGCGGCTGGGGGCTCGCCTGCCCTCAGCATTAACCATTCCTCCAGGAGTGTGGAGCTTTGGTTTCAACCGCCGGCACCGGAATTTTGCCTGACGTTGTGGGACCTGGTCTGTGGGCTTGAGGGCGACTTTGGACCGCTGGAGGAAGGACAATGGCTCTTTTACTGTAATAATCCAATCGCTTACTTCTCTTTGCCGTTTTATGTTGCACCTGAGCCGGCACTGTTACTTTTGGGACCCAACGGGGGCGAAAGCTTCGCGGCCGGAACGCAGCAAACGATTCAGTGGGAAACTCAAGGTACCATCGAGGAGGTATTGGTCGAATACTCTACAAATAGTGGTCAGGCCTGGACTGCTGTCGAACCGCCCAACGAGGGCAATAGCGGCACGTACCTGTGGCAGGTGCCCGATGTAAATTCTACCGAGTGTCTTGTTCGCGTCAGTGATGTCGGTGACGCCGACGTTAATGATATCAGCGATGGGCAATTCACTATATTTATTTGTCAGCGGTCACTTGCCGGGGATTTGAACGGCGATTGCTATGTTGACTTCAGGGATTTAGCTATTGCCTTTACCGAATGGCTGACTTGTGGCAATCCGTATGACCCCGATTGTTTTTAGCAAGCTGCAAAACTTAGTCTGCTAAAAGCCAGCGAGAGTCTGTATCCTTCCCTGATGTGGTGAAGGAACTTTCAGTTTTGCCGCCGCTGTTTAATCGAACCGGACATCGGCAAGCACAAGCTCGACGTTATTGTTGCCGTTATAGCTGTTGATTTTCGGCTCGTATGCGACGTCGAAGAAGTCCCGCTCTAAAAGCTGTTTTTCCAGTTTGCCCATCCGGAAGCCTATGCATCGAACCGCGCCTTTCTGACCTGAGCCGACCGCTCCACTCTGCGGCAGGGTGCCTTCATCGCTAATGGAAAGCTGCAGGTGGTCACCTCTTTGTCCGACCCTCCTCGGTGGTGCAATCAGATGTACTCCTGTAGTGGCAAAAACAGGTGCAGGGTTACCCTGGCCGAACGGCGCCAGTAGCTGTAGTTCCTGCACAACACGATGGCTAAGTTCTCCCACACTGGTAAGAGCGTCGATTGAAAGTCTGCCGAGAGTGTCGTCTTCGGTCAGATGCAGACGTGTGTATTCCTCGAAGGCCCGGCTGAATTGCTCGACCTTCTCGCGCTTAATTCGGATACCGGCGGCGGCGCTGTGGCCG
>CAYZTY010000036.1:0-23296 GCA_964481525.1 uncultured Pirellulales bacterium | reverse complement strand
AACAGCGGATTACGGTGACGTAATCAGTTTGATTCTTAAATGTCCACCCAGCGATTGAGCTGATTAGGGGAATTAAAGAAAAAGTGACAGACTACAAAAACTCATATATAAAGACAAACAGCAAATGTGCTGTCATTGTTGCACATCCTGATGATGAAACCTTGTGGGCAGGCGGCTTAATATTAATGCATCCTGAGGCTAAATGGACCGTCATAACAATTTGCAGGAAAAGTGACCCGGACCGTGCACCCAAATTTTCTAAAGCACTTGAAAAATTCGGAGCTATAGGTTTTATGGGTAATCTTGATGACGGTCCGGAACAAATACCTTTGGCGGAACAAGAGGTCCAGGATGCAATTATGGAATTGCTGCCATCGGATAAATTTGACCTTCTTTTAACTCACAGTACCTCCGGTGAATACACACGGCACCTGAGACATGAGGAGACGGCCGAAGCGGTTTTGAAGCTGTGGAAATCCAATAGATTGCAGGCAAAGCAAGTCTGGTCTTTTGCATACGAAGATGGTGGCAAAAAATACTTGCCATGTCCCGACAAAAATGCTGATTTGAAGATAAAGCTGCCTGACGATGTTTGGCAGATGAAGTATGATATAATTACTAAAATATACGGTTTCAGCAAAGACAGCTTTGAAGCAAGAACAACACCCCGGCAAGAAGCATTCCGGTGCTTCAGAGCAGCAAGTTAATGTTGGATTATTGGAGCTGATAAAATGAAAGTGTTATTACTATATGATTATCCTCCTTCACCGGCAGGGCTTGCGACTCAAGGACATTTGCTGCATCGAGGACTGGAGGAGATGGGGATTGAGGTTTTTTCCGTAAACTTCGAATCTGCACAGGAAAAAGAATGGTATTACAGATGGTTTGTGCCGGATATCGTCGTGGGAATCGGTTACTGGGGGCATACACCACATCTGGTTTTGCATCCACAGCGATATGGTATACAGGCAATTCCATGGCTTGTTGCCGACGGCTACATGGCAAATTATCGCGAGATTCTTGAAGCTTTGCCTTTGATACTTGTGACGTCCAACTGGGTCAAGAAAATTTACATGCGGGATGGTCTGAGCGGGAAAAATATCGAGGTGCTACATGTTGGTTGTGACACTAATTCTTTTATACCCCGCCAAAAGAGCGACCTTAAAGTTGCAGCGGTTCGAGATGCGCTTGGAGTTGCAGACGACCAGGTTATGATATTGACCATCGGAGGTGATGCTGCATCCAAAGGAGCCCAGGAAGTTATGCAGGCTCTGGCAATCAACGATACAAAAGCACCGGACTGGAAATATGTCTGCAAAGTCTGGCCTCAGCCAAGGACAGAGCAGCAAAATCTGGCAGATATGCAATTAGCTAATCACCTGGGAATAGATAAGAATGTGATATATACCGCCAGCAGGGTTTCCAGGAATTTCATGCCGTATATTTTGGCAGCCTGTGATATTTATGCAGCACCCTCACGATTGGAAGGATTCGGGATGATACAGATAGAAGCCAACTCATGCGGGAAACCCGTCATAGGAATCAAGGCAATGGGAATGTTGGACACATTAGTGCACGGCAAAACAGCTTTTCTGGCGGAAGTTGCCCAGGAAGTCAGATTAAGAGAGGCTACGCTTGGTGATGAATCCGGTTACGAAGACGGGCATAAGTTTGTTTTCAAAAGACCACGGATTGTAGATTATCGGGCAAGTGTTCATGACATCGCCAATTATCTTATGGACCTGATGCAAGATTCCAATTTGAGAGAAAAAATGGGGAAGAACGGCAGGCAGCGAATTGTCGAAAACTTTGACTATCGGGTGATAGCAAAGAAATTTATCAACATCGTATCAAAACGTTTAGGCATATCATAATATGAATGAACAGCAAAAGGATTTGGTTAATGAAGCCAGGCAGGCAGCTTTGGAGGTATTGCTTTATAACAATCATGGCGCATATAGAAACTTACCTCGCACTGCAGGCTGGGGATACCCGGAGCCATATACAAGGGATTTGATGATATGCTCATTAGGTATCTTAACCACACAAAACAAAAGACTGCTGAAGTCTTTACGCAGGGTGCTGGAAACACTGGCAAAAAATCAATCTGAGTTCGGCCATATTCCATCATTAGTTCATGACCCTCAGGACAGAGGCTCAAGCGATGCCACTCCGCTATTTCTTATGGCCGTGGGAATTTACCGAAAAGTGACGGAAGAAAATGACTTTCTTAAAGAAGCTGCTCAGAGGGCCTTGAGGTGGATGGAGTATCAAAGCCCGACAAATCGATACCTTGTTGCACAGTTGCCGACAAGTGACTGGCGTGATGAACAGTGGGTTTTAGGATATGGTTTATTTGTCAACACTATCGTCTATATCTATCTTCGTCTTTTTGGACAGCACGAAAGAGCCGCAAAAGTTAAGCAGGATATGGGAAGATTTACGGTCAAGGGCGACAGACAGAACCGCCATGTTCATGAAGGTTTGGTTTTAAGATTAAAACCCTATTATGCTATGTGGTCTTACAAGGTATATCGTAGTGAACGTTTTGACTTGTTAGGCAACAGCCTGGCAATTTTATCCGGAATCGCACGGCCTTCCAGGGCACAAAAGCTTATCGCCTGGATAGAGGCGGAATGTAAAGCGATGAAGCAAAGAGAAGAGCTCGCTGTTGATTTACCTCCTAATTTTTTCCCTTATGTAAGAGAAGATGACCCTGACTGGCTGCCTCGTTATAAAAAGTATAATCAACCGGGGGAGTATCACAATGGCGGCATTTGGCCGTTTATTTGTGGATTTTATATAGCAGCCTTGGTATCGGCCGGTAAATTTAACCTTGCAGCAAAAAAACTGCTTTCCTTAGCCCAACTTGTTAAACAACCTCGCCAGGCAGAAGTTAAATTCGGCTTTAACGAGTGGCATCGCGCCCAGGACGGGACACCTCAGGGGCAGGATTGGCAAAGCTGGTCGGCTGCAATGTTTCTCTATGCAGCGGCCTGTGTTGAACAAAAGAAAGCGATATTTTTTGAGGAAATAAGGTAATTTAGCGAAAGGCCAACAAATGACAAAATTTAAGACTATCGTAATCGTCCTCGTACTGTTATTAGTTCTGATAATTGTTTTGCAGAACACACAGTCTGTTGAGACAAAATTCCTTTTTGTCAAAGTTACCATGCCGAGGGCATTTTTACTGATGCTGACTTTTTTGTTCGGCTTTGTTGCAGGCTTACTGGCTACGCTGAGCTTTGGACGAAAAGCTAACAGAGGACACTCAGAATAATTAAAGTAGTGTTTTAAGAAATCAGTCTTTTTTTGAGGAGAAGCGTATGCCAAAAAAAATAGACCTGATTGGATATTGCGGATTATATTGTGGCACCTGCCCCGATTATACACAAACCGTCGCAAATCTCACCAGAGACTTACGTAAGGAGCTTCGCAGCGGTAAAATTTTATAAAGCTGCACCGGCTCTTGCCAAGATTCCGGATTTCAAGACTTTTAAACACTACCAGAAGGCCTGTGACCTATTAAGCACAATGATGAAAATGCGCTGTGATAAGGCCTGTAAGAGCGGAGGCGGCTCTGCGCAGTGCCCAATAAAAAAATGTGCTAAAAAAAAGGTCTTGAAGGCTGTTGGCAATGTGATGATTTTGTCTCCTGCAAGAAGCTGAAGGGCCTTGAGGCATTTGGTGAAACAACGTATCTTAAGAACCTGCGAAAAATCAAAAGACAGGGCCCGGCGGCTTTTGTTAAAAGTAAAAGTTGCTGATTTAAAATCAAGACGAGACTATGTCAAATCGTTTTAACTGAATTTGTGCCAATCCAAACCTTTCGGTGCCTGTGATGGATAAAAGCCCTGCACCGTATGGTACAGGGCTTTGCCTGCGGAGCTTCATCATTCAAAATTTACATTTATCGTTTTTTCCTTTTTACTAAGAGTTACTTTCTTAGTCTGTCCATCTGAAGTGATTATATAATCGCCGTAGAATGCAGGTACTTTGAGTGTCCCTCTGCCGTCGGCTTTGTCGGAAATTTGAGTCCACCACTTATTAAAAACAAGGTCGCGATAAGCCAGCGCCTGAGGGGTAGGTGTCCAGTCTTTTTTCCACATCGCAGAGTGCGACTGCCAGTGAGCGCCCTCCCAAAATCCCCACATCAGAATAGCTTCGATGCTGGGGTGTGCGAAGTAAATCGGAAAAAGTCTTCTAAGCTCGTCGGCCCTGGTTTGTTCATCGTCAAAAACAAAAAGACATTCGGTGATTTTAATCGGAATATTAAACTTTGCGAGTTCATCAAGGGTATTCTGGACATGCTCGGACGGAGTAATAGTCGGTAAAGTATATGCAAGATGAGCCTGGCAGCCAATGCCTTCTATTGGAACGCCGTTTGCAAGAAGGTTTTCGATTTGTATTATATAAGCGCCGGCGTTGTAACCTATATCCAGGATACCATAATCATTTACAAACAGGGTAACATTCGGATTTCCCGCTTTGGCTAACCAAGCCATCTCGTTGATAATACCATAACCCAGACGACGGCGGAAAAATTCACCGTGAATCATTTCGTTATTCAAGTCAAACTCTTCGATGCGGCCCTTAAAATGTTCTGTAACACCAATCGCACGACGTTTTATTGCTGCACGAAGCTCATCATTATTCAGCTCTTTTACCCAGGACTGAACCAGTCCGTCTTTCTCCCAGAAGATGCAATGTCCTCGCATTGGTATGTTACGTTCCTGACAGAGCTCCCATATTCTATCCGCTGCATAATAATCGACGACATTGGACTGCTTCTCGCAGTGATACCATTTTAAGGCGTTTTCGTGCACGGCGTAGTTAAAGTTCTCTGCAAGAACTTTTAGAAACATCTTTCTGTCTTCCGGCGACATTGCGTTTTCGTCTTTTTCCGCAAGTTCATTTGCAATCGCAGTGCCGAATAAAAATTCGTGACGAACCTGTTGAACCTTAACATCAGCGCCCGGCCTGGTCTTTACGATGATGTTACCCATTCTGATTTCTGCTATCCGGGCCTCTATTGCAGACGGTGTCAGCTTTGCCTTCATAATCTATGCTCCTTATTTACATTTTACTGCTATTCATAACTATTAATCAGCCGGTTGTATTTCTCACCAGGTGTAGTGGACCTTATAAGTAATTGTCCTTTCCTGCCCTGCAGGCACTTTAACGCGAAATTCAATAGTTCGGCTGTCTGTCTTTTCGAAATCATGTGACTTTTCAACAATCTCCCAGTTTATCCACCGGTAGAGGTGTTCTACCACTCTGAATTCCACGGTATCTTTTTCTTTGTGATTGCGAATTTTGATTTCAAAGGCCTCATCCAGCCAGTCGTGGGATGTATCAATTTTGTAATCTGTTCTCCTTCTTTCCCCGATTAAGTCAAAGGCGTTGCCGGTATAAACACGTACTTTCTCGTCTTTCGGAGTGTGGTCAATGTAGTTTTCGCCTGTGAATTCCAACTGCCCATAATCATCCGTGCGATAGAACCGTAAAAGACCACGAGGCAACGGGATTCCGAGGTTATTTTCCTTAGAATTCATAAATTCCCGCATTACCCACACCTTGTTATTGCATTGTGTACCATAATCCCTGTTACGCCTGATACTCTCCGGGTCATATCCACGGTATCGTCTGTCAATCTTAACTCCGTCATAAACATAAAGCTTTTTGCTTTTTATTTTTTCCGCCCGAACAAACTCAACCTGCTTAGTCTGGCGGTCGCGAAGTGTGGTCGGATTGGCCAATGTATAAAGATGGTACTCATCAAAAGCTTTCTCTGAAACAGCCGGCGCCATTTCTTCCGACATCTCTCTGGCATACCCCGAATAACTAAGATAATCTCCCTCCGGCTGAATCTTGCTAACGTCCCCGGCCATTAACTTAATGCGGGCATTCTCGAAAATCCTGCCGCTCTGATTATCCATCGTTACCCAGCCTATCATATCAAGGAGCTCGTTGTCGCCCTGCGCAAGCATACTGTAATCCGCCTCCCAGCTCATCCCTCCCGTAATATAGTTTAATTCCGCATCGAGCTTTCCTTTCTCATTAGTGCGAATCAACCAATGAAGCGTAGGCTTCAAAATAGTATCATCCGTCAGCGAAGGGAAAATCGGCTCTCCCGGCAGTCTGAAACGCAGCTTCCCATCCACCTCTACAATTGGCTGGCCTGTCCCCGGGCTTTGAGCGTACGCCCACTGACGCTGAGCGTACTGTTGGCCGTATCGCCTCATAGCCGATTGGTGAGGAACATAGCCGCTGCGGATAATCTTTCCTTTGATAATTTTTTCTTTATTGTCTTTATCAGCGGTTAGAAACTCTATTTCTTTTCCTTCGTATATTGAAAGTAGTAATCCCTGAGAAATCGGGTCTGCACGGTAATTCTGTTCGAGTATTTGTATGTCCCGTTTGCCTTTGGGGTCTCTCAGGACTACCGAATCCGGTTCAAGGTGTGCAGTTATATCCGCAAATTGAACCTCATTTGTACCTTTTTTCAGGTTCAGCCTGAGCTGCTCGCGAACAACTGCGAAATTTTGGTTGTAGATAGTCAAAGATGGTTCGGCAAGGGACACTCCACACCAAATAAGCAAAATTACACCTGTAAGTTTCATAAATTTTCCATAGTTCATAAGATTCTCCTTTTCATTATCAATCTTGTCCGATACGAGATACATTCCTTGCCCTTGTTCCTATGGAATATTGAAGTAGTTCTTCAAAATTAATGAAAGGTCAATTTTTCGCTCACAATTGCATATATTCTGCTTTCTGAATCATTATATAGCAAGTAAAATTATATAAGGCCTTACCTGTCTTTTTAGAATCACAGGCGAATATGAAGCTCTTAAAGAAGCCTTGCTAAAGAGCCGATAAATGATATTATGGAAACAGAATTAGTCACATACGATAGTACAGAACAGTCAACAGGGGAGCAAAACAATGCCCCCGCAGGACACATGAGCTGTATGAAGAAATGCCCTTTTTGTGCCGAGCAGGTTCAGACAGATGCCATCAAATGCCGATACTGCGGCGAGTTTCTTGACGGCCGCAGCCAGACAGTCTCCAAGCAGAGGCCGAAAAAATGGTACTTTGCAACACCGAGTATAGTCATTGCATTGCTTTGTCTTGGGCCGCTGGCCCTTCCACTTGTCTGGTTGAATCCTCGCTATAAACCCGCGACTAAGGCAATTATCACCGTGGTCGTTCTGGTCGTTACGGTCTTATGCATGTACCTGATGGTTTACGCGTACCAGCTATTGCTTAACCAGATTGAGGCACTGGGGATATAGGGCATCGCATTCGCTGCCAACCTGCTATACGAAGGATAGACAGGCTTCACTCTTGTTGATATTAGCCCCGCTTAGGAGGGCTTTTATTACATACCGGCTTCTGTCACAGGTTTCTTTCACCGGAGCTAATGGTTCTCGATAGTAGACAAAGCCTTTGTCCTTTGACAGGATTCTGGTGATGCTATATTTCCTACGGCTTTGACTATTTTTTTGTGTATGTCGGTATTGTCCATTTGACCTGTGAAAAGACCGGCCTCTGCCCCCCAGGAATATACAGGAACCTGTGCTGCAGTGTGGTGTTTTGAGGACCAGCTAACATCCGGCAGTTTGCCTTTGCCGTTGTTTTTTATGACCTTAAGTCCCCCGGTTTCGTGGTCTGCGGTAACAACCAGCAGCGTAACATTTCTTTCTTCGGCCCAGTCGATAACTACCTGAACAGCTTTTGCAAATTCAATTGTCTCGCCTATGTTATTGGCAAGGTTATTGTCATGTCCCGCCCAGTCGATTGTGCCTCCCTCAATCATAAGAAAGAATCCGTCCGGGTCATTATCAAGTATTGCCAGCGCACTTTCAGCCATTTGCGAGAGATGCGGCGAGTCCCCGGTCCATTGCGCCTCATACGGTATGTTTTCACCAAACTGCCCTGAAACAAATGTTGTATCCTCAGTATTTAGACTTTGCAGCTCACTTAAATTGCTTACAACAACATAGCCGGCATTTTTCGCGGCCTGCGGCGTTATCCCATGCCCGCCGGCCCCGAACAATACATTAGGCCTTGTTTGTGTAAGATAATCTGCTGCGATATTGCCATTATTATATCGGCTTTTCTCATGTGTACCGAACGCGGCCGGTGTAGCATGTGTAATAGGAGTTGTGGTAACTAATCCTGTGGCCTTGCCTTTTTGTTGCAAATATTCCAGCAATGTTTGTAGTTCCGTGCCGTCTCCGGGTATTTTCATGCTCAGGACCTTATTGTTGACTTTATATCCTGTCGCTATTGCCGTTCCCGAAGCCGCCGAATCGGTTACAGCGGCATTTGCAGAATGTGTCGTCATACTCGTTTTGTAAGGGAAGCTTTCAAAGCAAAGTGTGCCTTCATTGCCGGTCGCATATATTGATGCCGCCTTAACCTGTTCAAAGCCCATTCCATCACCTATGCAGAGGACTACGTTCTTCGGCGAGGATGAATAAAGCGAGGATGAACAACCTAAAAGAAAAGCTGAGAATAACAGCAATGATAATAATACGAGGTTTTTTACCCTTGGCATTCGTTTAAATCCTTTCAGCGGAGATAAGACATAAAGAATCTCAGGTTCTGAACAACACAGAGAGTTATTAAATCATATATATTTTATATTTACAAGAAGGCACTTGTGTTTGCAACAATCCGCCCACTCGGACTTATCATTTGTTAAAATGACCAATTTCTAATATGCCACGATTAATTACTGGTTTTTTTTCTCTGTGGTTAATTCCCCGAACAGCGTTAACGGGCTGGTCTTAACTATTTTTACCTGAGCGAATTGGCCGGCCAGGGACACCGGGCCATTAAAGACCACTATCCAATCCGCGGCAGTTCTGCCGACTAATTGCGGCCTACTCCCACTTTCAGCGGAATCCAGATGCGGTTTTTTACTCAGCCCCTCGACCAAGACCTCAACCGTCTTGCCCAAAAACTCCCGGCTAAGCTCGTCACTAATTTTTTCCTGAACTGCCAGGAGCCTGTGATTACGCTCCTTTTTGACCTCCGCGGGAATATCGTCTTTAAATTTTTTATCAGTTGCCGTACCCGGCCGGGACGAGTATTTGAAGACGAAACAGTTTTTGTATTGAGCCTTTTTGACCAAATCCACCGTCGCCTTGAAATCCTCCTCGGTCTCGCCGGGGAAACCCACAATAAAATCGCCCGCAATCGCGATGTTCGGCACGATTTGTCGGGCCTTTTGGAGTAGTGCCAGGTATCCAGCGGCGGCATAATTCCTGTTCATTGCCCGCAGGATTTTATCCGAGCCGCTCTGGGCCGGTATGTGCAGATACGGGCAGACTTTCGGCAAACCCGCCATTGCCCGCAGGATGGCCTCGTCAAAGTTTGCCGGATAACTTGTGATAAAGCGAATCCACCTGATGCCGTTTACTTCGCCGGCCATCTCTAACAAATCAGCCAGATAATAAGTCTTCTCGCCGGCGGCGTATTTGTATGAATTTATCGTCTGGCCGAGAAGCGTTACTTGTTTTATGCCGCCCGCAGCGAGTTTTTTTATCTGCTCAATTATCTTGGCCGGCGGCCGGGAGACCTCAGGGCCCCGCACAAACGGTACAACACAATAGCTGCAGAATTTATTACAGCCGCGCATCACACGTACATAGGCCTGGCAGGGCGGCTGCTGATTGTCTGAGTCGTAAAGACACTCGAACCGGTCAAGGGCCTCAGCCTCTTCCACCGGCGGGGTCTGCCGAATCTTCTCGCTTACTGCAATACGTTTCTTTTTGCCGGCCAGTGCTTCAGTTAGCAAATCAGGCATCCTTGGAATTTGGCCCGGGCCGCAGACAATATCAACCGCTTCGTGCTCGAGCAGCTTATCGCCGAGTCTCTGGGCCATACAACCTACCACTGCAACTATAATTTCGGGCCGGGACTTTTTGATGTGTTTTAGATGACCTAAGTGCGCAAGGACTCTTTCTTCAGCATGCTCACGGACCGAGCAGGTGTTTATCAGCACCGCATCGGCTTCATCTACACTATCGGCCAGATGGAAACCGGCTTGCTGAAGCGCCGAGGTTATCAGGGCCGTATCGAGCTTATTCATTTGGCAGCCGAAACTGCGGAGGTAAACTTTTTTCTTATCTTCTTTCATATCAGCGTATTATAAAATCATGTCTAAGTGGCTAAAACTGTATGAACCGATGAATGTATATGATAATGCTACATTGGTTTCTTCTAATGCCTTTGCTTTTTTAGTGTCCATTTCATTCGACTATTTTTCTGCGACAACAAGCATTTCGAAATCTTCCGGAGTTAATTTATCTTTCCTTGAGAATGCTCCCAGTTTTGCGCCAAAAATATCTATTTTTTTATACCCAAGCGTTTTTAAAAGCCAGGTTATTTCACTTGGCACGTAATAGCGCTCATTGCATTTCAGCTCTTTTTTATTCCCCACGTCATCTTCAAAGACGGTGATATTGTGGTCGCGGAACGTCATCAGGTCAAAGGTGTTACTTTTATATGTAGCGTTGTCTTTATCGCTTGACGCGGCGCAGAACTTTTCGACGGAATGATAAAGAGCAAACAGTCCGTTGAGAGTGGTAAATATCAGCTTTCCTTTACTTTTCAGCACCTTAGTTGCGTTTTCAAGTATCTGAAAATTCATCTCATCCGTCTCCATTAAAGGGAAAGCACCTTCACAAAGCATTATCGCGAGATCAAATTCACTCTTAAAAGGAAGATTTCTCGCGTCATGCTTCTCAAAAGCAATGTGCAAGCCTTGCTCTTCGGCTTTTTCCCTCGCCCTTTTAAGCTGCGACTCGGATAGATCGATTCCTGTGACCTGATAACCTCTTTTTGCCAATTCAATGGAATGACGGCCGGTGCCACAGCCGATATCTATGACTTTTAAGGAGTTATCACGATTTATCTCCTGCTCAAGAAAATCGCATTCGCCGGCGGTTCCTTGAACAAAACATTCCTTGTCGTATTTTTTAGCGTAATTTTCAAATAACGACTCATACCATTGCTTCACGATTATCTCCTTCCATTCACCATATGTTATTTAGATAATTTAAGATAGTCGTATAATACTGCACCCATCGGTCAGCCGAAACTTTTAATTAGTATTTTCATATTTCAGATTGCGGGTTATAGTTTTCTTACATTCGGATTTTCAGCTTTCCTAAAGTATAGTGAACCGAGCTGAAAAAGGCAAACGCCGGTGGTTGAAACGAAAGTTCACTTGTTACCATATCATATAACGTAAGTTACGGCAAATCTCTTGCAGTGAGGACAGTTTTTAGGTATTTTATGCATCGATGAAAACAAATGTTATAAAAGTCGATAGTGACAGGCCGGACATTGATGCAATAAAACAGGCAGTAAAACTGCTCGAATCAGGCGGGCTGGTTGCCTTTCCAACCGAAACGGTATATGGGATTGGCTGCCGGGTCCAGGCTGATTCATTGGCAAGGCTCGATGAGGTCAAACAAAGAAGCGGTGAAAAATATTACACACTGCACATCGGCCGAAAAGAAGATGTCAAAAAATATGTGCCAAAAATCTCAGCCAGAGAGGAAAAGTTGATACAAAAGGGCTGGCCGGGGCCAATCAGTATCGTCTTTGAGCTGACTGAGCAGCAAATCGAAAAAGTGCAGGGAATTTTTCAAAAAGAAACGTTCGCACAAATGTACAAAGACAATTCCATCGGTATTCGCTGCCCTGATAATTCGGTGGCAGCTTTGTTGCTTCAGAACACCGTGTGGCCGATTATCGCACCGAGTGCGAATTTAAGCGGCCGAAAACCAGCCACACAGGCTAAAGAAGTTCTTGACCAATTCGATGGAAAAATTGATTTGCTGCTCGATGGTGGTCCCTGCAAGTACAAAAAAGCCAGCACTGTTGTTAAAATAGGCAAAAATGGATTGCAAATCCTGCGGCCGGGCGTGGTCTCAAAGGACGATTTGCAGCGCCTTTCAACGATTTGTGTCCTTTTCGTATGTACTGGAAACATCTGCAGAAGCCCAATTGCCAAAGGATTGTTTCAAAAATACTTAGCAGAAAAACTGGAATGTGAGGTTGACCTGCTCGAGGAAATGGGGTATAAAATTGACTCGGCAGGAACTACGGCAGCATTTGGGCTTAAAGCGAGCAATGAAAGCGTAGAGTTCTGTGCTGAAAAAGGCGTCGATATCACAGCCCACAGAAGCAAATACTTGACCAGGGATTTGTTTCAAGATTGCGATTATATATTCGTGATGTGTCAAGCCCATCGGCAGTTTGTGGCCGGCTTAAGCCCGGAAGCGGTCAAGAAGACGCGACTGCTTGCGGAAGACCAGGAAATTTTGGATCCGATAGGCGGCGGAAAAAAGGTGTACGAGAGCTGTGGGGCACTAATAGAGAAAGCTATAAAAAAGAGAGGAACTGATTTTTTGCCATGAAGATAGTAGTAGGAAACGACCATCGCGGCTACGAAGCAAAGGAACAAATCAAGGCGATAGTTATCCAATTAGGGCACGAGTGTATTGATATGGGCGTGCTGGACAAAAATCCGGTTGACTATCCTGATATTGCCTACAAAGCTGCCCTCACAGTAGCTAACAAGCTTGCTGACAGGGCCATTCTTATCTGCGGAACCGGAATCGGAATGAGTATAGCGGCCAATAAAGTAAAAGGAATCAGAGCCGCTTTGTGCCACGACGAGCTGAATGCCCAGATTTCACGGAATCATAATGACGCAAACGTGCTTTGCCTGGCAGGGGACCTGGTCGGTGCAGTTGTCCTGAGGAAAATCGTCGAGACCTGGCTGAATACCGAGTTTACCGGCGGAAGACATCAAAGAAGGGTAAACAAAATAGCGGCTATCGAAGAGTGCAAAGACCCGAAGGAATTGGGAACCGAGATGCCGACGAAGTAACAGAACTACTGAGTTCGTCCTATTCGGGAAATTTAGAAACTATCTCAAAATTGCAATTTTTCATCCTGAGCGTATACTGTAGCGTAGGGCTGGACTTCTAATGGAATGGGGTTTCTGCAAACCTGGTAAAATTTCTATAAGTGCTCAAGCCATAAGTTCTTAAGTGCCAAAAAGAGTCGCTGCAAAAACTTGGATATGATATTTAGTATAAAAATTAAATGATATTTTGGGTAATCAACGGACAAAGGTAAATATTGGGCATTTCGGATGCGGGCAAAATCAAAAGGACAATCACACATTCGACCGCTGTCGAGTAAGCGGACTAATTCGCGAGTTCTTTACCGCTCTTGCGACTAAGTCATATGCGGTTTTTGCCGTCAACTATTAGCTTCCCTTAGAATTATGCCTTTGAAGTATCCGCTCAATTTCCCCATTTGTTGGTAAAGTACCTATACTTATGCTAATTATTTTATCCTTCCTATCAACTAAAATATATGTAGGCCACGAAGTGATGTCATAGTCCTTTTGCATCTCTTCAGATGCAATCGTTATGGGATAAGTTATATTGTGTTTTTCAACAAACTCATCAAGTTTATCGCAGCTGCGTAAAGAATGAACTCCAATGACTATAAAATCTTTATCCTTGAATGTGTCATACAACTTTTGAAGCTTTGGTAAATTTTTTATGCAAGGTTCGCACCACATACCCCAGAAATCTAATAGTAATACTTTGTCTCTAAATTCCCCAATAGACAACTTGTTTTTATTAGGCACCAAGACTTGTTGGAATTTAAATTCAGGTGCGGGTAAACCAGCAGCTATCTTTGAGTTTCTTTCATTTCGTGAGGTTGATAGCGTTTTTTTAACTATCTCCATCTTCGCAAGAAGTAATTCTCCATCGTCATGCAAAAAAGCCTCTCCTTCTTTATATGAAAACGAACGTACTCCCATTTTTGTCGCCGAAGCCATCCATTCTATCTCCTCTTCTGGTTCAAGATATGCTAGGTTGACCATACAATCAGACATGTCATTTGGCCCGCCTGTCCCAACTATGAGTTGTGATTTACCCGCCCAGCCCACAAGGTCGTTACAACCATATCCAGCACTACATAGCTGATTATAATCAGAAATCGGCGGTGGTTGTAACCATGAACTGTGGTTTGTATTCTTTAGCTGCCTTCTACAGCGAAGATAAAAACCATCATCTTTTATAAAGTAAACACCATCCTTATAAGTAATCACTGCGTACGAAGGATATTTTGAGCCATCATCGCGGGCTTTGAATGTGACTTTTGGTGGCAGAGAATCTGTCGCCTGAGCTAATATAATATGCCAGAGCATCTCCTCAGAGGGCAGACGTCTTTGAAGATTTAGCCATCCATCCTTGATAAAAGCTACTACCGAGCCAGCCCTGTTGTCCGGAGCTTCATATAAAACTTCTTTCCAGCCTTCGACAAATGAGCCATTCTTTGAGGAATTGTCGTCTTTGCACGATTGAGCAAAAAGGATTAGAATCATAAAGCTTAATAGTGCTACAAATCTTAAACATATATTTGGCATGTCGATTTTATGAGTCTTTTCCATTCACTGATCTTTCGTAAAGTCTATGATTTCCTTATTTGTGTGAAATGTGATACAACTCAAATTACCTGCACTTTCCAAGAAAATGACGTTTAACTTAGCTCTCTGAAAAACCAGTACTGTGAATAAAAGATGATGCAACTCGGCGTCCATCGCATGCTGACCGCAGGCAAGCGCTGCGTCGAGGAGTTTAAAAAGAATATTTTTTGAGATTTCTGGTCACAGCCGTAAAAATCGAAAAATCGTACGCCAGTTTTATAAGCTAATGAAACTGGCTGCCTAATAATCCATTTTTTGGAAAGCGCAGCTTTCAACATAACACGATATATACAAATCTTTTATAATAATAAGTGTAGTTTGGTGGAAGTATAATGTCAATATAGAAACAGTGTATATCTTATAGCAAATAGTTGATTAGGCTCGTGTAGGCACTGCTTTTCTTGTGGGTACAGAAGGTTTTCCTGCAGGTTTAACAGGTACTTTAGTCGCAGCAGTTTTTGTGCGGAAGTTGTTTCCTATGGAACGGAGTTTTTCATATCGGTTCTCAAGAAGGTTCTCAATCTTGAGGCGCTTCAAGTCCCGCAGCGCCTTGATAATGAATTGCTCGACATTATAGACGGTATCGTGAACGTTTCGGTGCGCGCCGCCAAGCGGCTCAGGAATAATTGTCTCAACGAGTCCAAGCCTGTGTAAGTCCTTGCCGGTCAGACGCAGCGCCTCAGCGGCATCGGGTGCCTGCGAGCCGTCTCGCCACAATATCGCAGCGCAGCCCTCCGGACTTATTACCGAATAGTAAGCAAACTCCAGAATTGCCAGCTTGTCACCCACACCTATGCCCAGCGCTCCGCCCGAGCCGCCCTCACCGATAATCACACAAACAATCGGCACCTTCAGGCGTGACATCTCCATAAGATTTACAGCTATGGCCTGGGCCTGGCCCCGCTCTTCGGCGCCAATACCGGGATAAGCACCGGGAGTATCAATAAAAGTAACAATCGGTATGTTAAACTTCTCGGCCAGTTTCATTTTGCATAAGGCTTTTCGATATCCCTCGGGATTTGCACATCCGAAATTACAAGCGACTTTCTCCTGGGTTTGCCGGCCCTTATTATGTCCCAAAACCATTACCTTTTCTCTGCCGATTTGGCCCAAACCCGCGATAATTGCGCGGTCATCACCAAAGCACCTGTCGCCGTGCAGCTCACGAAAATCCCTGACCATCAATTTGAGATAGTCGGTTAAGAGAGGCCTTTTGGGATGACGGGCCACCTGCACAATTTGCCAGGCCGTCAAATTAGAAAAAAGTCGTTTAAGCTGACTGACTTTCTCTTTCTCAAGGAGGCGGATTTCGGCAGAATAATCAATACCTTTGATTGAACTAAGACGAGCAAGCTCCGCCATTTGACGGTCTATCTCAGCTATCTTATCTTCAAATGCCAGGTAGTCATTACCATTCAATTTATTATTGCCGGCCATATTTCTCTGAATGGAACCTCAAAAAACCAGCTTCAAACAGGCACTTCTGCTTTCTGCCTTTCAACTTACCTCTATTATATCGGTTTGAAACTAAACAATACGAAAAAAAATCCTGTCCGCAAAAGCGAACCGGACCCTCTGGATTCCCGGTTTTCCCTGCCGGCCTGTTTCCTTATTTAAGTGTAGCATAATAACATTTTGGCCTTATAAATCAAAGAAAAAATTTGACACTCCGGCGTAAAAGGTTATAGTCTTTATCGCAATTCCGCGGAGGTAATATTTTGTAAGGTCTTTGCTTTGAAGAAATTACGGCAAATAAGCGTTATAGGCCTGGGTTTACTGGGCTCCTCAATAACCCTGGCGGTTTTACGTACCTTAACGGGTGTCAGGTCCGTTGGTTACAGCCACAGGGCAGTCACCCGTCGAAAGGCACGCCGATTAGGCGTGGCGCAGAAAATAATGGACGATATTCACAAAGCTGTCGCCAAGGCTGATATAGTAATACTTGCCACACCGGTAAGAACCTTTGAAAATATTTTCCGGCAAATCGCTAAGTCTCTACCTTCCAACTGTATCGTTACCGACGTTGGCTCGACAAAACAACAGCCGCACCGGTGGGCCAGGCGTCTTTTGCCGAAAAAAGTTCATTATGTCGGCTCACATCCCATTGCCGGCTCGGAGCAAAGAGGCGTTGAGTTCGCCCGTGACGATTTGTTCGACAAAGCAAATTGTATTCTAACAAAAACAAGCAGCACCAGGCCGGATGCTGTACGCACACTCAGCAAATTCTGGTCGGCCCTGGGCTGCAGAGTCAAAGTGATGAGCCCGTCTCAGCACGACCGGATTCTTGCAAATGTAAGTCATCTACCTCACGCAACGGTCGCGGCGCTTATAAATGCAAACGTCAATGAAGAACTGAAATTTGCCGGACGAGGTTTCATTGACACATCAAGAATCGCTTCAGGACCGGCAAATATCTGGACTGATGTAATGATAACGAACTCGTCCAACATCACCAGAGGTATTGATAAAATGATTGATGAACTGCGTAAGTTGCAGGAAGCGGCCAACAGCGGCGATGCAAAACGCCTCTGCAGGCTTCTCGAACAGGCAAGGAAAAAGCGAGCAGCGCTAATAAAACACAAAATGAAAACGAAGGAAATAGAATTGTGAGTCAATGGCGGTTTGAGGTTTACAATCGTGCCGCTTTGCCCGATGTTCACGGCAACGGCATATTAGAGGACATCAAAGAGTTGGGAATCACCTCGGTCGAGGCGGTTCAATCCGCCAAGGTGTTCCTTATTGAAGCTGATTTTGACGCTGCTTTTGCGCGTAGGCTGGCAGCCGAGCTCCTGGCTGACCCGGTCTGCGAGGAATACTACATCGGCAGAAGTAGTGCCCCCGCCGGTCTGGCCAGGGCAGAGCTGATCGAGGTACACCTTAAAAGTGGTGTAACTGACCCGGTGGCCGAATCCGTAACAACTGCCATCGCCGATATGGGAGTGAAAGTTCAGCACGTTCGAACTGCTCGAAAATATGTGCTGCTGGGTAATATAACTCCCAAAGAGCGCGACAGTATTGCCAGAAGAGTATTAGCTAACGATTGCATAGAAACCGTAATCTACGGCAGCGAGGCTGAGCCGCCGAGTCCGCACATTGAACCTTACAAGCTCAAAGTAAATTACGTGCCGACTACCGAGCTTGATGACGACGGCCTTTTGAAACTCAGCAAAAAGATGGACCTTTTTTTGAATATTGTGGAGATGCAGACCATCCAGGAGTATTACCGCAAACTCGGCAGAGACCCCACCGACGTTGAGCTGGAAAGTCTCGCACAGACCTGGAGCGAACATTGTGTACATAAAACGCTTAAAAGCGCCGTCGATATGTCAATCGACGGCAGGCAGATACATTTTGATAACCTGCTGAAAGACACCATTTTCAAAGCTACAAAGCAGCTCGATAAAAAATGGTGCATATCCGTTTTCACAGATAATGCCGGCGTGGTGGAATTTGACGAAGACTCAGCAATATGTTTCAAAGTGGAAACGCATAATCATCCATCGGCCCTTGACCCTTACGGCGGCTCGGCTACGGGCATAGGCGGAGTAATCCGTGACCCTATGGCCACCGGCCTGGGTGCGAGACCCATCGCCAACACGGATATATTCTGCTTCGGCCCACCCGATAAGAAAATCGAAGAAATTCCCAAAGGAGTTCTGCATCCGAGGAGAATTATGAAAGGCGTGGTCGCGGGCGTACGCGATTATGGCAATAGAATGGGAATACCAACGGTCAACGGCGCAATCTATTTTGACGAGAGATACCTGGCTAATCCTTTAGTCTATTGCGGCAATATCGGCTTAATTGACAAGAATAAATGCTTCGATAACCCAGAAGCCGGAAATCTTGTTGTCGTTGTCGGCGGCAGAACAGGCCGGGACGGAATACACGGAGCAACTTTCTCCAGCGGCGAAATGACCCATGAGCATGAGGCAATCTTTTCGCACGCAGTGCAAATCGGTAATCCAATAACAGAAAAGAAAGTTCTGGATGTGCTGCTTCAGGCCAATGAAGCTAATTTGTATGAGGCGGTCGCCGACTGTGGGGCCGGTGGACTGAGCGGGGCCGTGGGCGAAATGGGTAAAGAGCTTGGCGTAGAGGTTGACCTTGAAAAAGTCCCGTTAAAATATGCAGGTATTAATTATACCGAAATCTGGATTAGTGAAGCCCAGGAAAGAATGGTCCTGGCCGTCAAGCCTGAGAATCTAAAAGCCATCATGAAGATTTTTGCGGACGAGAACGTCGAGGCGACGGTAATAGGCAAATTCACCGGCGACAAAAAGCTGACGCTGCGATACGACGGACAAAAAGTAGGCGAGCTGGATATGGAGTTCTGGCATGAGGGGCTGCCGAAGTATTCACGCAAGGCCGTTTGGCAGGCTCCGAAGCTTGCCGAGCCGGCAATAACTCAAAAAGATAATTACAATAACGAGCTTTTGCAGATTCTTTCGTCCTACAACGTTGCCAGCAAGGAATGGGTAATTCGGCAATACGACCATGAGGTTCAGGGCGGTTCCGTTGTTAAACCTTTAACGGGCATTGAGAACGACGGCCCAAGTGACGCAGCCGTGGTAAGACCCAAATACGATTCGAATAAAGGCCTTGCCATTAGTTGTGGAATGAATCCCTGTTACGGAGATATAGACCCATACTGGATGGCGATGGCGGGCATTGACGAGGCGATTAGAAACATTATCTGTGTGGGTGCAAGGCTTGACAGAATTGCGCTATTGGACAATTTCTGCTGGGGTGATTGCACAAAGCCGGAAACCCTTGGTGCAATTGTACGGGCCGCTGAGGCCTGTTATGACGGGGCTATGGCTTTTGGCACGCCGTTCATTTCAGGGAAAGACTCGCTCAACAATGAATTTTCCTGCGAAGATGGAAGCCAGATTGCAATACCTTCTACGCTTTTGATTAGCGCAATTTCAATAGTGGACGATGTTGATAAATGTGTGACAATGGACGTGAAAACGGCCGGTAATCTGCTGTTTATCGTCGGCCGGACTCGCAACGAACTTGGCGGCTCACATTATTACAAGGTAAACGGCCACATTGGCGCTAACGTACCGAAGACGGACCTCGAAGTTGCACCGAAGACAGCCAAAAAAATTGCTCATGCGATAGCCGATGGGCTTGTGGAAAGCTGTCACGACTGTTCGGAAGGGGGGCTGGCGGTAGCATTGGCTGAGATGGCCTTTGCCAGCGGCCTTGGGATTCAAGCCGACCTGAAGGGTCTGCCTAAAAGCCCGCAGGCAATGCGCACCGATGCTCAACTATTTAGCGAATCTACCTCGCGGTACGTCGTCGAGGTAAAGCCGGAGAACTATCACAATTTTGCAAAGTTAATGCTTAATGTTCCATTTGGGCAAATTGGCAACGTCACAGCCGAGAATATCCTGCTTATAAAGGCCGAGGATGGTCAGACTGTAATTCAACTCGAACTGGAACGGCTTAAAAAGGCCTGGCAGCAAACATTCGATTGGTAATGTTTTAAACCTTAAACGACAGCAAGAAGGAATTTGTCGATGAAAGAGGTCAATGCAATAGTATTACGTGCAGCAGGGATAAACTGTGATTTGGAAACCGAGTATGCTCTTACTCTGGCGGGGGCTCGTGCACAACGGCTGCACATAAACGCAATCATCGGCAAGCCGGATGTGCTGGAGGATTGTCAGATACTTGTCTTCCCAGGAGGATTCAGTTACGGCGATGACGTGGCAGCAGGAAAAATCCTTGCAAATCAGGTAGTCCATCATCTGACAGAGGAGGTGCATAAATTTATTGACGCCGGAAAACTGGTGCTTGGCATCTGCAATGGCTTCCAGGTATTGGTTAAGGCCGGTATCCTGCCCGGAGTTACAAATCACGAGTCACAATCAGTTGGTAATGGGCAGCAGGTTACAATAGCATACAATGACAGCGGCAAATTTGAGGATAGATGGGTATATCTGCAGCCGGGGACAGAAAAGTGCGTATTTATCGAGCCGGACAGACTAATATATCTGCCCATCGCTCATGGAGAAGGTAAAGTCGTTACTGAAAACGACGAGGTATTGGAAAAGCTCAAGTCACAGGGACATATCGGATTCAGATATGTCGACGCTAACGGTGATTACGGGCAATATCCTGTTAATCCCAACGGCTCAGTGGATTCTATAGCCGGGCTTACCGACACAACCGGCAGGATACTGGGCCTTATGCCACACCCGGAAAGATTTGTACGCCACACACAACATCCGCATTGGTCCCGTCTGAAAGAAAAAGACCGTGCCGATGGAATGACAATTTTCAACAACGCCGTTCGCTTCGTGAAGGAGAACCTGTAAGGGGGATATCCTGAGCACGCCTTAAGGAGGAATTTGAATGAAAAAAAACAACAAACCTGTACAGAATCTGGAATCTACCGACCGTCAAACCTTTATGGATGTATCTTTGCCTGTTGATAAAAGGGTTGATGCACTGGTTTCGAGTATGACTTTGGAAGAAAAGATTGCCCAGATGGTCCATGTCGCTGCCGAGATAAAGCGACTAAACGTTCCGGAATATGACTGGTTAAACGAATGCCTTCACGGCGTAGCAAGGGCTGGAATCGCAACGGTCTTCCCACAGGCTATTGGTCTGGCCGCGACGTTCAATACAGACCTGATGCGTCGTGTGGCAGTAGCTATCTCAGATGAAGCACGAGCGAAACACCATGAGGCTGTACGCAACGGCATCAGAGGAATGTGCACCGGCCTGACTTTCTGGAGCCCGAATATAAATATCTTCAGAGACCCCAGATGGGGCAGAGGCCAGGAGACTTATGGCGAGGATCCTTACTTAACCGCAAGAATGGGCGTCGAGTTTGTCAAGGGTTTGCAGGGCGATGACCCCCATTATCTGAAGCTTGTCTCGACGCCAAAACATTTCGCAGCTCACAGCGGACCCGAACCGCTCAGACACCGTTTTGACACCAAAGTGAGTCAGCGTGACTTGCGACAGACCTATCTGCCGGCCTTCGAGGCGTGTGTACGTGAGGCAAAAGCGGCCTCAGTGATGGGGGCCTATAGCCGCCTGAACGGCGAGGCCTGCTGTGCAAGCAAAACGCTGCTGCAGGATATACTCAGAGACGAGTGGGGTTTCGACGGTTACGTGGTCTCGGACTGCGGGGCCATCGCTGATATTTACAGGCATCACCGCATAGTCAAAACACCGGAAGAGGCCTCAGCAATGTCAGTCGAGAACGGCTGCGACCTCAACTGTGGTTATACCTACCCGGCACTGCGCGACGCAGTAACAATGGGACTGATTAGTGAAGAGAAGATAGATATTGCGCTGAAGCGACTTTTCATCGCGCGGTTCAGACTCGGTATGTTTGACCCCGACGAGAAGGTTGCCTATGCGCAGATACCTTTCGAAAAAAATGATTGTGCCGAACACAGGGCCCTTGCCCTTCGGGCGGCCAGGGAGTCGATTGTGCTTTTGAAGAACGAAAATAATTTTCTGCCCCTGGACAGTACCAAGTTAAAAAGAATCTTTCTCATAGGACCTAACGCCGATGACGTAAATGTCCTGCTGGGTAATTACAACGGCACACCGTCAAAAGCGGTCACGCCCCTGGAAGGTATAATGCAAAGACTCGGACCGGAGGTTCAGGTCGACTACTTCAAAGCATGCGGTATCTGCAATATAATTTGGGAATGGGAAAACCGTTTTAAGTTCAAAGAACTTGAGGAGAAAGCAGACTTGGTGATTGCCGTTATGGGCATCTCAACCGCCATAGAAGCTGAAGAAGGACAGGCCGAGTACTCAGAAAGCGGCGGAGACAGAACCCGCCTGGACCTGCCGGTGATGCAGGAAGAAATGCTAAGGGGAATCCACTCGATGGGTAAACCTATCATTTTGGTTTTGATGAACGGCAGCCCGCTGTCAATCAACTGGGCCAATGAAAATATCCCGGCTATTATCGAGGCGTGGTATCCGGGCGAAGAAGGCGGCACGGCCATTGCCGAGGTGATTTTCGGTGATTACAATCCTGCGGGCAGATTGCCCATCACGTTCCCAAAGTCAGTCGACCAGCTACCACCGTTTACCGACTACAATATGAAAGGACGAACCTATCGCTTTATGGAGGATGAGCCGTTGTTCGAATTCGGCTTCGGATTAAGTTATACAAAATTCGAATACAGCAATCTGAAAATATCGAAGCAAAAGATACAGCCCGGCGAGGATATCGAGCTCAGCGCAGACGTTGAGAATGTTGGAGACCGAACCGGTGACGAGGTTGTCCAGCTTTACCTCAGCGACGTCGAGGCATCATATCCTGTGCCAATAAGGCAATTAGAAGGTTTCAAAAGGATAACTCTGAACGTCGGCGAAAAGAAGACTGTGTCGTTTAAACTGACAGCCAGGCAAATGGCCCTTTTTGATGATAACGGCAACAGGCTCCTTGAGCCGGGCGAATTTGTCGTTTCAGTAGGTGGCCGTCAGCCCGGTAGACAGCAGAACAGCCCAAAAACCGTCGACTATCTGATTGGCAGTTTCGAAGTGACCGGCCGGCTCACTAAAATTGACTAACCGTCCAATCAGCCGAGCCTGGCAGGGCGGTTCAATCTTCTTGAAATCCAGGAGCTTTTGCCGTACAGTACTGACTGAGGAAGAGTTGAAACGGCCACAATGGTAGTATCAGTTTTGAGCCGTAGGGCCCGTAGCTCAGCGGTAGAGCAGTGGACTCATAATCCATTGGTCGTAGGTTCGAATCCTACCGGGCCCAAT
>CAYZTY010000035.1:0-23400 GCA_964481525.1 uncultured Pirellulales bacterium | reverse complement strand
CGATAACGCAGGCGTCAGTCCCGGTGATATAAGCATTGGTGACCCTCAAAACAATGTGGCTGACTACTGGTACGATATGGTCGAAGACGAGTGTCCCGGCGTGGTCTATTTGGTAAAGAACGGTTCAACTCTTCCCCACGGAACACCCGTTTCTCCTGATATGAGTGCACCATTCTACTGGAGTGACCCCTGTGCGGCACATTGGTCCGGAGTTACCAAGCAGGACCATATCCCGGATTATTTCGCCCAGGCGGATTACTTCATAAACTTTCCAATTCTTAAAAGCCACAATAGTTCCGGAATCACGGTCAACGGTAAAAACAACTATGGCTCTTTGATGAGAGCGCCAAACACCTCCGGTTACTATAATATGCACCACAGCAGACCGTATAATGCTGACGGTTCTCCGTATTCTACTCCCGGGATGGGCTACTACAGGGCGAATGTTGACCTGTTGGGGCACCCGAAGCTCGGCGGCAAAACTCTGTTAACCCTAATTGATGGCCTTTACTCCGGCCGAAGCTGGGATTCCCATCCAATACGATGGGATATGGCGCCGTTCAATGGCGATTGGCCGAGCAGTATATTCCTTTCACAGGACCCGATTGCAGCCGACTCGGTGGCCTTCGATTTTATGGACAATGAATGGGATGCCAGCCCCGGTACCATTAACGGGTATCCGCAGTATTCCGGCACAGATGACTATCTGCACGAGGCAGCGCTTATTCCTGACCCCTGCTCGACAGTAAATTATGACCCGAATGATGACGGGGTAGGACTGACCGAAAGCTTAGGTGCTCACGAGCACTGGAACAACGCAAGCGACAAACAATACTCCAGAAACCTCAATCCAATTACCGGAACAGGTATCGAGCTGGTAACCGGGCTTAGGAAGGTTGGGGATTTCTTTGAGGATGACGACGACATTGTAAACTTCAAGGACTTTGCCGTTCTTGCTCATGCCTGGTACAGCGAGCCTGGTGATGATAACTGGGATGCTGACTGCGATATATCATCACCCAGTGACAACATCATTGACGAAAAAGACCTTGCTGTGTTCTGCGCAAACTGGCTTAACTAAGTGAAAATATTACCTTAAACGGTTTTACAAATACTTAGGCCGGCGATGAAATCGCCGGCCTTTTTTTACACACTTGCATTGTCGCTGTACCTGCTCCGTTACTCGTCTTAGATACTGCGTCCATCGGGCCAGCTACACATCTTCCTCTAAGCATCGAAAATCGAAAAGAAATTGACTCGGTTGCTTAATTGTGGTATGCTGTGTTTACTATACAATAGTATCCGTTTTTCGATATGTGGTCTTCTGATACATCGTGAAGCAGAATTTCGGCCATCACAGTAAGCACCACAAAACGGAGGAGAGTCATGTCGTTTTCAAAAAGTAAGCACCAAATCAAGGGTTGTTCCAAAACAGCCGGACTCATTCGGTCGATTCGCAAATACAGGTGGCTTGTATGGTTGTATCCTTTTATTGGCCTGGCCGCACTTGTCTGGTTCCTGGTGCGCGTAATCCCCAAGCCCACGCGTGCGGCATATCCCTGTCAGCGGGTGGCGTTTCCGCTGGCATCGGGTTTTATTGTCTGGCTGCTGGGGATAACCGGCTCAGCCGTCGCCTTCCGAAAGGCAAAACGTGCCATTGCGCGAGCTCGCTATATCCTGGCGGCAACCTGCATCGTCATCAGTGTTACTTTCATCTGGGCGGCTATGAGCAGCACCGATGAACAATTGGTCTATGCTCACGACCCTCCCGTTCCCAACAGCCCGCTCGGCCAAGCTAAAGGCATCCATCCCGGCCGGGTTGTCTGGATACACGACCCAAATGCTACAGACTGGGAAGGCCCTTATTCCGGAGACCGCTGGCATTCAAACGCCTGCACCGACCAATCAGTTGTGAATGAAATGCTCTCAAAAGCGCTTCAAGCCTTGACAGGCAAGAGCAGCGATGCCGCCGCCTGGGATGCCATATTCCACAACTTCAACCAGCAAATGGGTAAAGGTAATGTCGGCTACACGCCGGGCGACAAAATCGCAATAAAAATCAATTTCGTATTAATGACCAACGTTGAAGACGGAGTGAAACCCGAAGAACGTCTCGACCAAATCGATAACTCTCCCCAGCTTGCGATAGCTCTCTTGAAGCAGTTGATAGATATCGTAGGCGTCAACCCCGGCAATATAAGCATAGGCGACCCTTCACAGGGCATGCCAAATTACTGGTACGAAATGGTCAAAAACGAATGTCCGGGCGTTGTTTATTTGACAAGACCATATTATTCCCTTCCCGGCAGGACAAGAGTAACCTACGACTACAGCGCTCCATTCTATTGGAGTGACCCCTGCGACGACCACTTTATAGATGTCACACAACAGGATTACATCCCAACACATTTTGCTCAGGCAGATTACTTCATAAACTTCCCTATTCTAAAAGCCCACCAACATGCCGGAGTCACACTCGGCGGGAAAAATCACTACGGCTCTTTAAGGGCGCCAACCACCTGGGGCTACTATGACCTGCACTGGTCAAGAATATTGTCGGGCGAATCACCCGGGATGGGAAGATACAGGGCGATTGTTGACCTGATAGGACACCCAAAACTGGGCGGTAAAACACTGCTGGTTCTGATTGACGGCCTTTACTCCGGTGACAACTGGGACGCTTGGCCCCAGCTATGGCAAATCCCCCCCTTTAACAATGATTGGCCGTCCAGCATCTTTCTGTCGCAGGACAGGGTCGCAGCCGATTCGGTGGCCTTCGACTTTCTGTACACGGAGTGGCTCGATTACCCGCACATGTCCGGCGCAGACGATTATCTGCACGAAGCGGCACTGGTTCCCGACCCTTGTTCGGAAACGGTCTATGACCCCGCCCATGACGGCAGCCTTACCGAAAGCTTAGGTGTTCACGAGCACTGGAACAACGGAACCGACAAACAATATAGCCGAAACCTCGACCCAATCAGCGGTACAGGCATCGAATTGGTAACCGAATTAGGTCCTGCCGGTGACTTCTACAGAGACGGGGTTGTGAACCTTAAAGACTTTGCCGTCCTCATCGCCGCCTGGGGCAGCGAGCCCGGCGATGACAACTGGATAGCCGCCTGCGATATATCGACGCCCAGCGATAACGTCATCGATGAATACGACCTTACTGCCTTCTGCGCAAACTGGCTTAACTAAGAAAGTATATTGCCTTGAATGGCTTTTCAGCAAACACCATAGCCAGCTATAAAATCGCCAGCCATTTCTTCTTTACACACGTGTATCATGGCGCCGCAGGCCAGTTTTCAGCTAAGACGTTGAAGTCCTTAAAATTGACTATACCATCGCCATCAGGTAACGGCGCGATATCAGCAGATGGAGTGCCTGGCGGCTGTAACCATTGATTAGCTAAGATTTCCAAATCCTCAAAATCAATCCGACTATCAAAATTCAGATCACCAATCATATAGGTCAATGTGACTGAGACCAGCTCTATACCATTGTCTATTCCCAAGTTGCGTGAATATTGTTTGTCTAATGCGTTATTCCAGTGCTCATGGACCCCTAAACTATTCAAATCTGTCCCATTTCCATCTGGATCATAAAATGTCCCAGAAGGAGGATCGTTTGCCTCAGCTGCTTCATGGAGATAATCATCAACGGCTTCAACACGCACGACATTTGGCCACTCTTCCCATAAAAAATCAAGCCCAACCGAATCAATAGCTACAGGATCCTGTGAAACAAAAAGGCTTGAAGGCCAGTCATTGTTGAAAGGAGACATTTGAAATTTAAACATTTTTCCATCCCACTTATATCCTCCATACAACCCATCTATCAGATATAGTATTGTCTTTCCACCTATGTGTGAGTGGCCTATTATGTCAACAAGAGCCCTGTAATGGTTCATATTTGGATCATAGCTTGTGCCAGCAAGGCTGGAATGCAAATTATAGTAACCCGATGTGTCCGGCAACCTTATGTACGAACCATAATGATTCTTACCACAGAGTGTTATGCCGGCAGCATGACCTTTAAGGCAGGCAAAATTAATGATATAGTTGGCGTCAGCAAAAGACTGAGACAGATAGTCTGTCTCATAAGGTGTTAACTCACCATGACTCCAGTGTTGAACTATGGTAGAATATTCCACTTTTGTCCGTCCGTATTTGCCTTCAGGGTCAAGGTATCTAACGTCTGGAAATTCGGTGTGGCAGATATTCCAGTAGTGGTTTGGAAAATATGCCACAGTATCCCCAACTGCTATATCAGACTGAGCTACACCCACCTTATAGACCAGCTGCCGCAACAAAGAGATAATCATTTGTGGTGAAGTGTCAAGCCTGTTCAGATAGTTGGTTTTCTCATACGTGGCTATATCAACAGATCCAAGCCTTTGATTGCATGTACTAAGGTTAATTTTAATAGTGATTTTCTCGCCAGCTGTGTAACCAACATCACCCTTACCGTGCTTCACATTGAAGTTCTTGAAAATTGCATCCCAGGAATTTGTATCGGTAATCTCACCTGCAAGATTTCGGACGGCCTGAGACATCATATTGTCCACACAGTATTGATTCGTGTTGTTAGGGTCCCACCAGTATCCATCTCCAGAGTCAGGACCATCCCAGTTTGTTGCATTAGGATCATGTACCCATACAACTCTGCCAGGATTAATACCTTGGGCAACTCCAACCGGATCATTTGGAATAGGGTCATCAGCTAAGCTTATTTTATTACTGCTTGTACTTAAGGCTACCCAAATAAACCCGATACTCACAGTAACACAGATATAAGCAATCAAATAACATGATTGACGAATGTAGCTTTTTGCTTTCTTGAAAAATGATACTGAAGCTATTATGCCGAGTAACCAGACAACAAAGCTACCGGCCAATGGGGTTGCAACCCGCTGACATGGGTATGTTGCCCTGCTGGGTTTAGGAACTACACGTACAAGAAACCAAATTAGCGATATAAGTCCTACAATTGGTAACAGCCACTTTGACCAAGAGTATTCTCGGTGTGAACGTAAGGCCCTGTATAGTTTGGCCTCACAGTTTTTTTTCCAAAATTGCGACAATCTAATTTCCTCAGTGATTTAGTAATGAACATAAGAAAATCATATCGGTATCTAGGCAGTTTAGTAAGATTCTCTTGCGACATCCACTGAATTATTCTTGTTCCAGCCCATCGAAACTAACGGCAAAACCATAGATACGCTCACCAATGCCGATATTCATGCTTTTGACCAAGGCGTCGTAGCCGCAATCGTCGCCCAGAAACGGTTCTGAATCCCGGACTTGCTGCCCTGAAGTGTGCATAAAACATATATTATTGTGGTCTAACTCTTGACGGCAGTGCTGGCAAGAATCATTACGGCTTTACTACTGTCTGAGCCGTTAGCACTTTTCCGGTAAGATAGTCCGTGAAGTGTAACCTCACTGTTAGCTCTTTTTTAATCTGCTCCGCGATGTCGAAACTCAATCGATAATAATGCGTAAGTGCCCCACTAACCCACAGTTTTTGTAATTCGGCCGGCTTAACGTGCCATTTGGCCAGAAGCGCCTCCTGTGGTTCTTGATTCAAATCCCAAAGCTCCACCCGTACCTCGCCTGCGGCCTTGATAGCATCACCTTCACCATCAACCGGCCGAAGATACACAATCAATTTTTCTTTTTTGCCGTCTTTGTCCTTGTCATACAGGCCGGTCCGCCTGGCAATTACGAGCTTCTTAAGACCGTAGAGCTCATCAAGACTACTATCAGGCGGCAGCTTCGAAAGGACCTTTATCTGTTCTTGCAGCCGTTCGTTTGTAGCCTGAAGTTTTTCGAGCTGTGCCTTAAGGTCACCTTCCTCCTGCCTTAACTGACTTTTTTGCCCCCAATCTGCTGCAGACAACTTCTGCTCGCTTTCACATCCTGCAGCTATAAGAACTGCAAATCCCAAAACGAGAACAGCGACTTGTTTCACTCTCGAAGCCTTTCCGTCAGATTATTACTCCTTGTCGGTCTTGTCTTTGAGGACCTCGGGCGCTTTTTGCAGAATTCTGTCAGCCAGCCCGTAGTTGATTGCTTCCTCGGCCCCCATCCACAGGTTTCGGTCACAGTCTTTTTCTATCTTTTCGGCTGTCTGGCCGGTATGGTCTGCCAATATCTCATAAAGCCTTTGCCGCAACCTGAGAATCTCCTTTGCCTCGATGTCCAAATCCGTAGCCACCCCGGTAAGTATACCTTCTATCGACGGCTGGTGCAAAAGTATCCTGCTGTTGGGCAGAACGAATCTTTTGCCGCTATCCCCGGCCGCAAGCAGTACTGCCCCCATACTCGCAGCCTGTCCGACACAGTAGGTTGCAACCCCACACCGCAGGAACTGCATAGTATCGTAAATAGCAAGTCCGGCGGTAACGGCACCGCCCGGAGAATTGATATAAAAATGAATATCATTTTTGCTGTCTTCGTTGCTAAGGAACAGCATTTGCGCAATAATCAGATTCGCCTTTTCATCGCCTATTGAACCACCCAGAAAGACTATCCTGTCCTTCAGCAGCCTTGAATAAATATCGTAGGCCCGTTCGGTTCGACCACTTTTTTCTATCACTATCGGCACTAAAGTCTGATTCAGTGTCATCTTATTCCTCTTTTTTCTCGTCTTGTTCTTTCTGGTCCGGTGTTTTTTCCTCTTTTTCCGTTTCGCGCAAAACTTCATCTATCAGCCCGTATTGCAGCGCTTCATCGGCCGTCATATATCTGTCGCGTTCGGTCTCGGCAGCAATTTTCTCGACGCTCTGACCGCTATGCTTGGCCAGAATCTCGTTTATCATTTTCTTTGCCTTTAGAATCTCCTCGGCCTGTATCTTTATATCCGCCGCCTGACCGGTAACTCCGCCCCAGGGCTGATGAAGCATAATTTTTGCGTGTTCGAGGGCGTGCCTTTTGCCCCTCTTGCCGGCGGCCATAATCACGGCGGCTCCGGACTGTGCGCGTCCGATGCAATACGTCGCTATGGGTGAGCTGATAAAGCTCATTGTATCATAAATGGCCATTGTATCATCGACGCTGCCACCGGGAGAATTAATATAAAGACTGATTTCATTCCCGCGCTTCAGATTCTCAAGATGAAGCAGCTTCATAATTACCTCGGATGCCATCCTGTAAGATATCTCACCGACCATAAAGACAATCCGGTTCTCGAGCAGCAAATCGTCCAGGCTCATCTCACGGTAGCGTTGATACTGGGGGTATTGCAGATGCGGGTTTATATTCCCGGCCGGTTTCATTTTGAATTGGTTAATAAGCATTTATCACTCCCTTGGGCAAACCACAAAACTACCGGAATAAATTATAACGTGGCAAACGGAAAAACTCCATCAGCTACAAGCCGCCTGCATCAAACGTTTCACTTTTTGCCGGTAGTCTTTTTCGCTGCCGGCTTTTTTCTGATTTCACTAATTTTTCTTCTGCTTGCCGCAACAGTCTTTTTCTTTGCTTTGGCTTCCTTTTTCGGCCCAACTTCCGTTATGCTTGCCGTCTCAAGGAGCTTTTCGATACATTTTGCCTCCCGCACCTGCAGGGTGAAATTTGCCAGCGAGCCGTCCCTGAGCATTTCTTCCCTCATCTTTTCAGGGCGTCTTCCCTGCTGCAAAGCAAGCCGGGCGATATAGCCGTTGATTTCCTCCTCGCTCACTTCAATGCCCAGCTTCTTGGCAATCTTGTCCATAATAAAGAACAGCTTCAATTGCTCCGCTGCCCGCTGTTCACTGCTGGTTTGAAGCTGAGTAATCTGTTCTTCGATTTGTTCCTTGGAAAGACCCCGAATCCGCAGTGTATTATATTGCCTTTGCAGCAGCCGGCTCGACTGGTCGGCGACAAGCTCTTCAGGCAGGTCAAAGTCCGTCTTCTCGAGCAGATACTTGTAAACCTGGTCTTCCATCATATTTTTAACCTGCTGTTCGGCACGGCTTTCAAGGCTTTGACGAAGGGTTTGTCTGAGTACCTCCTCGTCCTTAAGGCCGAATCGCTTGAAGAAATCTTCGTTCAACTTGGCAGGCTCGAGATACTTGATATCCCTTACAGCAACCTCAATATCAACTTTTTTGCCACGATATTTTTCATTGTAGTAAGTTTTAGGTACCTTAACGGTTATTTTCTTCGTCTGGCCGGCCTTGGTCCCTACCAGAAACTCATCGAGCTTCTCGACCGGCACCGGCCCGACAAGACCGCTTTCTCTTACGTGTATTTCAGCATTCTCGAGCCTCGTGGCTTCTTCATCGTCCCCGGTATTGATAGCAACATCAGCTATCACCATATCTTCGAACTCAATTGAGCCTTTCTCCCGCGGCCTCCACATCCCCGCCTGCTTTTGCAGCCGTTCGATTTCCTTGTCGAGCTGCATATCTGCAACCTCCAGCCTGGACTTGTTAACCTTAATCCCCTCAAGCTCAGGCAGGTCGAACTCAGGTCTGATTTCTACCTCAAAATCGAATCGCATCGGGCCGCTCTCGGGCAGTTCTATATTCTCATAGTCGACATCCGGCTCATTGAGTGCATCAAACCCGCTATCCTTAACAGCCGTCTCACTGGCATCGGCAAGCAGTTTCAATTTGACCTGTTCGCTTGCCTCCTTGCCGAATCTTTTTTCCAGGAGTCGCAGCGGCGCTTTGCCCTTTCTAAAACCCGGTACTACCGCGTCTCTCTGCAACTCCGTGTACCGCTCATCCAGCGCAGTTTTGATAGCCTCCTCAGGTATCTCCACGATGACCTTTTTTCTGCAGGGCCCAGCTTCTTCCGTGGTTACAATATTTTTAACTTTCTGGGCCGTTCCCTCTTCACTCATCTGGCCGCTCCTAAACAATAACAACCTTCAAACAAACAAAAAGCCCGCAGAAAAACAAGTTCTTTTAATCGAAAAACTCCAATGCATTCTTCCCAAAGACCTTGGCAGCCGGACTCGGAATTGCTGAAGCCCGTCTCCCCGATTGGCTGGCAGCTTATTGGTATTTGCACCTTATCACCGGTTCCCATTCTATGATGTACGAAATGCACTCCCAAAGCCGTATCTGCATCCGGGAACACAAACAATGGAGCTCTTGAAAAGCGGGTGATGGGACTTGAACCCACGACATTCACGTTGGCAACGTGACGCTCTACCACTGAGCTACACCCGCATTATCATACCTCGCCGGCCGCTCAAACATCCCGTAAAAGTAAAAAACAATTATAGAATCAGAAATTCAACTTGCAAGCGGTTTTTCCAAAAATTGTCTTTTTTAATGCCCCCGCAGAGCTGTTCCCCTGAGGCTGTCCGCCTCGGCACTTCTTGCTCAACCGATTATGAACTGCGAAAGGAACAAGTCGCGTCCTTGGGAGGCCGGAAGTCTTATATTCAATTCTCCGCGATTTGGATATCTACTACAAAAAACTCATCGTCACGCGAAGCTATGAAATTAAATGAATCAGAAGCGTTAAAAACAAACTCACCTGTCTGGAAAATAATGTCATAGCTTACGCTTTCGGTACCATCCACAACCACACATTCTTTCTCGCCTTTTAGGGCACGATAAACCAAATGCTGACTATCAAAGGTAAACATAAGACTGCTCTGAAATATCTCATCGTGCTCATTGCCTTCTTTCACATCTGTTATGACGATTTGTTTTTGCGCTCGTTGTACTCTATAAGCAATGTGTTTACCATCGGGACTGAAAACCGGAATTCCGGTTATATCGTATTTTTCCCCTTCCTTGCCGTTGTTTACAACAAACCATTCATTGTTCTGCCTGGCACTGTATGCCAACGTATTATCAACGGGATTGAATACGGGAGGGCTTATCTCATCATACTTCTTGCCTTCCCGGCCGTCCAGAACAACAAATTCCTTGTTGTTTTCCAAAACCATATAAGCTGTATGTTTACTATCCGGACTAAAAAGAAACGTACCACCCCCGCCTACCCCGTAATATGCTTTGCACTCTTTGGCATCAATTACATAAAACTGTTTTTTGTTCCGGACGGCTCGATAGGCGAATCGTTTGCTGTCCCGGCTAAACACGATGCTGCCGTTGTCAATCACGTCATAAGGTTTACCTTTTACACCATCTACTATCACGAAGCCCTTGCCGTTTTTTATTGCTGCGTATGAAAAACGTTTCCCGTCCGGACTAAAAACGATACAATCTTCGTAAACCCCGTCGTATTTCTCTCCGCTTTCCCGGCCATCTACCACAACCAACCACTCTTTTCCCTTTTGGGCTGCATAGGCCCAATGCTCTCCATCAGGAGACAAAACAAGACCGGCTATGGCATCATACGGCAAGTCTTCTTTGCCGTTTACAACGATAACGCTTTTCTCGCCTTTCCTGGCCCCATAGACCACCTTCTTACTATTTGAATTGAATATAGGATGGTCAACGAATATACCGACGTATCTTTCCTGTTCCACGCCGTCAACAACAACGAACTGTTGATTTTTAGTCGGCTCCCAAACCATATAACAAAGTCTCCTGTTATCAGGGCTGAATTTTATTGTTCGGTAACCTATTCGTTCGTATGCTTTTTGTTTCACTTTATCCAAAACCAAAAACCACACGTAGTCGGAAGTGGCGGCATAGGCAAATCTTTCGCTGTTGGAACTAAAAACAAAATTGTCAACATCGTCGTATTCCTCACTTTCCACCCCATCAAGAACCGCCACTGCTTTTCCGTTAAGTTTGAATGCTGAATAAGCAATTCGCCTCTTATTTGGGCTCAGTGTTATCGTTTCCTGCATAATACCCGGATGGACCTTGCCTAAGGACCGCTCTTTGGTTAACAGACGTAGTATTTTGTTGTTATCTGCATCATCCGCACAGGCATAAGCAGCAGTCAATAATACAGTTAACAGAATTATCATACACTTCCCGGCCATTTTAAATCCTCTGACTGTCTTAAATTTTTAACGTCCTTATGAATCAATTTGACAGATAAAAATAAACATCGACTTCATCATGTATTTTTTCCATCTTAATCAAGTTAAATAAAGGCCCCGGAGTTATCAATTCGCTGCTGAGCGGGCTGAAAATATAACCATAGGAATAATTCAGCAAACCGTCTATGATAACGAACACGACATTATTCTGATAGACGGCTCCGTACAATCTTAAATTTTCCAGCTCTTTTAATATTTCCTTTTCTTCATCACTAAACAACATATCTTCAAGAAGTATCTTTTTGTCGGATATGACATAAGGTGAATTCAGGGGTATATCATATTTCCAATATTCACCGTTTTCAAAAAACACATCATCCACCCGCTGAAACATCTTATGTGACACAAAGGTAGTATGATTGCTATTCACTATTTTCATTACCATTGACCCCAATCGGTTCATATACCGCAGCGCAGCTTCTTTATAAATCCCTTCTTTGTAATATACCTGACTACGGAAATTTTCGAGCGGTTGGTAAATATCTTCCTTGGGTATTTTAAAGTATGCACAAAATAAACCATAATGATAATGAGAAACCTCGCCGGACCTGGCTAATCTACCACCAATATTCACTCCTGTGGCATTTCTTGGTCGGACGTCCCACATCCCGTACGGTTTTGTTAATTCCAAATACTCCTCATAAGTATATTTGTTCTTTTTGGCCTCTTCTAAGTGAAATTTAATTATTTCATCTAAAAGAGTTTTGGGACCGGATTGGTACTCTTCGCCGCCTGAACAACCTAAAAGCGTTATATTGAAACATAATATCAAAGTGAACAAACAATCCCTCATAACTCCCATCTCAACTCCCGGATTTTAAGGCCTATCTATCAAAATACTTTGTGTTATTTTTTCTATATTTTTACTGAATATAATTATCTCAAAAATCAGAACAAATGCAATGGTTCGCAGTGTCTTCTGCATCTTGTATTTTTCCCTGGCTTGCAATCCCGGCCTGTAAAACCGGGTACAAAAACTATTCGAAGTGGAACACTGTTTGCCAAATCAGGATTCGAGTTGTGATTTGAGCCACCACATTGGGAACCTCTTGCCGGGACAGGCTGTCGGCCTGGCACCGGGTGTCTGCCCGTGACCGTATATTCGGCTTTTTGGAATTCCGTAACGCTCCTGAAGAAACCGAACAAGCTGCAGAAGCGAGGCCATCTGACGCCGGCTCGGTGTAGTCTCGTCGAAATTACCCACAAGGCAAATCCCGATGCCCGTACGGTTGGCCCAGTTACTGTGGTCGGTTTTGCAGTGTGCGCCCGTAATCTGCTGACGCCACCTGAAAGTAACCTCAACCTGCCCATCTGGGCTCATTGTGCCGTTACCGATTACGAAATCATACCCGATACCCTTCCAGAGAACGCCGTTTTCATCCGACCGTCCTTCGTGTGCCTTGTTGAAGAAAGCAGCGTTACCTTCGGCCGTGGCCGAGTGATGCAGCACGATTGCCGTCCATTTCTTTTCAAGATAGGCCGGCGGTATCCACTCCGCAGGCACATCCCTCGAGACAAGCTCAGTCAATTTTGTCGTTTTCGGGTCGGAAGGCGAGGTGCTTTTAGGCTTTTCGACGTTGAAAATAAGCGGGTTGCAATCGGAAACAATAGCGGGGTCGGAAACTTCTTCGTATGCACATCCGGACAAATTACACAGCACATACAAAAAAAACACCGGCAAAATCCATTTTGTCATTCTTACCCTTCTCCATTTTCTATGATTAAAATCCTGGTCTTAGCCATTAAGCAATGCTGATTGTCGAGGTTTTGAATATCTGAATTTCCAAGTTTATTCCGGCTCTCGTAAGCAGTTACTTCTTTTTATTGTCTTTGTACCTTACCATATGTATACAGTTGCCGGCCTTGTTAAATCCAACCTCACTCATATACGACCGTATCAGAAACAATCCTCGGCCCTGTGTCTTATATAGGTTATCGCCAACACGCGGGTCAGGCACCCTATCCGAGTTAAATCCACAGCCCCCGTCCGTTATTGAAATATCTACTTTGTCCGGCATAATGACATATTCGACTTTAATCTCCCTGTTCGGGTCCATCTTATTGCCGTGCTTGATGGCATTTATAAACGCCTCTTCCAGGGCAAGATGTATCGCGAATATATCATTTTGGCTGTACTCATATATGCGAACCTGAGATAAAATCTCTTCACTAACCCTCCGTGTGGCCGCAGCCGTTCCGGGAACAACTACCGACTTACTAATTTGCGCCTCTGAGGGCATAAGAGTATATCGTCTCGAAAATCTTTTTTGATGAACTTGTTTCGCGGATTCTCAAATACGCCTATTAAACCTGCCGATGCCGCATCCTGCCGAACTAATCAGTCGAAGGCCTTATGTCTCGCCGCCAGCGGTGGCGCTGCGCAGCGCTTCATCAAAATTCTGAAAAATATCGAAAATCTTTTCCAGCCCGGTTATCACAAAGGCCTGGTAAATCCGCGTATTTATGCCGCACAGCCTTACCTGCCCGCCTCGTTCAGCAACCTTCTTACTGATTCTGATTAAAAGCCCCAGCACGGCAGAAGACATAAAACCGACGTGGTGGAAGTCCAATATCAGATTAACCTCCTGCACGTCCTTAAGCAGTCCGAACAACGACTCGGCAAGAGCTTCTATCTCCACATCATCAAGGATTTTCTCTTTTCTGAACGTAACCACGGTTACTCCATCCTTATAGTCGACGCTTATCTGAGGCTCTAATTGGTCCATAACTATCTCCTCAATATTGTTTTTGAAGGCCTTGTGATATTCGGGATTTACCCGCCCGGTTATTCAAAGCCCTTAAAACAAACCCCACAGGGGTAACAATTCTTCTTTGGCCCTCTTCCTAAAAACCTAGAGTTGGATTATATTCGCCGATTTGCTTTGTGCAAAGGATTATTTATTCCCGTTCTTACCAAGGCAGGGCATGCAACAAGACACGAACATACTAAAGAGCCCTAAGCGTAAATTTCTCGAGTAGGTTTGTCCTGAGCCTGTCGAAAGGCCCCGTCTTCCGCCCTCCGCCGTCTGGAGTCTGATGTCTAACATCAAGTATCAAGCTGCTGGTCTCGCCGGAACACTCTGTGTTGAGCATGCACCCTCAATTACTCGAGTCTTGCTCGAATTTCTCTACCAAAAATATGTTATCATCGCTTGTCTGCCAATCAGAAAACCAGCAATAGTCCCACGTGCCCAGCCTGGTTTTCACTTCGACGTGATAGCGACCGGAGTCGCATTTTTGAGGAACCATTAAGCTCGTACGGAGTGGTGTTCCATCTTTTCGTGCAAACAGTCCCCAGTAATAACCACCTATAAATTGCCGCCCCTCACCCTCATCCCCCTTCACATAGGATTTGTCTTCTTCGCTATAAATGCAAAGCCAGAAGTAAGTTACCTCATGAATCTTATCTCTTGAGTGAAAGTAACGCAGATTAATTAATGGGTCCGTCATTACGCCGGCCCATAGACTGTTCAAATCGTAGGCAATCTCAACTTCTACCAGATTGCAATTTCCTTTGTTTACACACTTTAAATGTGTCTTGGCCCACTTATCAATTGGTTTCTTTTCATTCTTTTTTTGATTGGGATTCGTTGGCTTGTTTATGCTATATTGCGATTTGGGTACTAATTCCCGCCCCTTCAGTGAACGAATTGCTTCGCCGACCGCGCTCAGGTTAGCTTTTAACCGCCGTACTGAGAACCTCCTGGCAGGCGGCAGACCGCGTAGTCGTTGTCGAATTTGGTCTGCCTCAATATGTCTTTCCTGGGCTTTGTAAATCTCCAGCAAGTTATGCAAAGGTCCCCTAACGAAATGACGGTCAAATTCCAATTCGGCTTCCATAAGTTCCAATGCCTGTTTGCAACACACTTCAGCTTCGTCGTATCGCTTTTGTGCGATGTGCAGTGCCCCGAGATTATTGAGGTAAGTCGACGCCGAAACATAAGAAGCTACCGGCATGGAGCCGGAGTAGCTAATTTGTCCGGGCTTTGGAGCAGCGACTACGGCCTCCTCCAAGAGTTTTTCTGCTTCGTCCAGTTTTCCTTCTTCCTGACGAATCAGCGCAAGACTGTTTAAAACTTCTGCTCTGTCCGGGTTACTTAAATCATTATCGCCTTTAGATGCCGGCAACAAACCATCGAGAACAACCCATGCTACTCTTAACGCTCCTTGCATTCTGTAGCAGTCCGCCAAATTAAGTGTAGTCATTATGAAGCCAACGTCATCCGTCTTGCCGTTTTCCGCTATAATTGCCAGGGCATCCATATAGAGTTTTTCAGCTTCTGAGAATCTTCCTTCAGCATCATAGACAGCTGCAAGATTGTTTAGGCAAGATGCCACTTCAGGATGACGTGAACCCGACTTTTCCTGTTTTGCTATCAGGTCCCATTTGTAAAGGCCTTCGGCCCGGGCATATGTGCCCAAAAAATAACATACTGTCGCTTGGTCACTTATTGTGAGTCTATTCGTAATCGTATTTATCCTATTAGAATCTGGTTCTGAACAGCTTAAAAGCATTAAGCACAAAAGGCATATTGCTTTCTTTCTTCATTGTCTAAACTTCCGTTCAGAGCCGGCACAACCATACAATCTTTTCTGTTACAATCCTTCTCGTCGTTCAATTTTGCCAATCCTCTCATGTCGATGATATTATGGTAGAGATTGTCGACAAGAGCAAGATATAAACCGTTTATCCCCCAATTCTACCGGCAAATTTCGGTACATCTCTAACAATATTCCCCCATTTAGCCCTTAAAAAGAGCAATTTGCGGCTTTTCAACCGGAGTAAGATGGCCCTTATTCTCCGCTTATTGGATGTTGGGGATAAGAAAAATAGTGATTTCGTTGCTTGTATAGCTTTTTGGGGTAGAAAGTATTTGCATTCCGCGATATTGTGAGCATAATATATATGTATACTTTATGCATTCTCTATTCGCATATTTGCTAAAAAACGGGGTAGGAGTAGGATATATGCGTTTGAACTCCTAGTTGTTTAGGGTTCTTGTTCTGCCCAAACCGAATCGCGAAGCGATTCAGGAACCCAATTAATCTCTATCAAGTTACTTTTAGGTGGGAGAGGTAATAATGAAGATTAGCAGGTCAACCGGGTACGCCTTAATCGCAGTGGGCTATGTGGCCCAACATTATCAAAAAGGGGCGGTTTTGGCACAAAAGATTTCTAAGGCCTACGGCATACCGCTGGAGTATCTGTTGAAGATATTGCAACAATTAGTAAAGGCCGAGGTGCTGCGCAGCAAGAGAGGGCCGCGAGGTGGCTTTTTCCTTGCCCGGCCCGCCGACCAGATTACATTGCTTGACATTATTGAAACAGTGGACGGGCCGATGGTCACCAACGCACATCTTGCTGAGCAAACTCATGAAGAGCCCTTCAGCGTGAAAATGGAGCATGTTTGCACAGAGGCGGCCCAAAAGGCCAAAGTGGTTTTGGAGAATACCAGACTCTCCGCGGTTCTTTGAGAGTATACAACTGCACCAAAACTGATGCACATCAAAGAATTTCAACAGCTTATCTCGCGGAAATACGAGCGGCGAGACCGCGAAAGAGGGACTCCAGCCACATTTATGTGGCTCATCGAGGAAATTGGCGAACTCGCCACCACCCTGGCAAAGAACGAAGAGCTGCCAAACAAAGAAGATGAATTCGCAGACGTCTTTGCGTGGCTATGCACACTGGCTAATATAAACGACGTGGATATCGAAAAGGCCTGCGAGAAATATATAAACAATAAAGTTGACGGCTTCAAGTAAAAGGCATCTTAATAACTTGTAATTGTCATCGTAAAGAGCCCGCCGAAGGCGGATTGGTGGATTCGTCCCTTCCGGCTTCAGGCAAACAAATACCCCCACGGCGGTTACTTCATCCTTTTGTTCGGCAATTTATTGTTTTTCAGCAAAAGCCTTGAAAAATGTGTAGCAAAAAACACCATCAGACTCCGTTGTCCTGTAAAGGTCTTTAATGCCCTTATCAAAAGTGAGCCGGTCGATTATTCCCGCCTCAATAGCCTGGTTACGAACAGCCTCAATCATTGCCGTAAAAGTTTTTTTTGTAAAACCTTCAACTAATTCAGGTTTACTGGAATCGACATAAACCATCCGCGGGGAAACACGAACCGATTCAAAACCTGCCTTAATCAGAAGCGGGAAAAGCTCTCTTCCAATCAGGGCATTTCCCCCACCTCTTTTTTGAAGCTCAACCTGACATTGAATTGCTTTGTGGGCGGCTTCGCTGTCGGGATAAAAATAGGTAGAACCATGGTCGCCTTCAACGACGGTTATCGTCCCACCGGGCCTGATTAATTTCTTTAAGACGGCAATCGCTTCGAGAGGGTTTGAAAGATGCTCAAGGACAAAACAGACAAAAACATGGTCAAAGGACTCGGGCCCGAAGGACAGGTTGAAAATATTTCCCCGCTGAAAACGAACATTGGAAAATCCTTTTGACTCCACCTTTTTTTTGGCTTCAGTTAAAGAAGATTCGGATATGTCGATAGAAGTAAACAATGCCTTCGGGTTTTTTTGTGCCAGGATTATTGTTTGAGCACCAACTCCGCATCCGACTTCCAGAACCCGGCTTTCCGCCGGATAAAAGGTGTCCGAGTGTAATAATTCAACCAAAGTGGAGGCCTGGTCCTGTAAACGCAAATTCTCTCTTGGGTCGTACCCGTGAACGTAAGCGTTATTCATTACTTGTCTTCTTCCGGCGCCCAACAATGATTATATCCGGCCGAGGCGGGTACAAACCCCGGTCAAAATCCTCGGCTGGACCGTGAACACCGCCGGTAATTATTTACTCTTCTTTTCCTGTTTTAATTTTCGTTTTTCCTTCGGACTAAGCAGGGCCTTTTTCTGCTTTTCTCTTTTGCCTTTATCTCTTTTTCCCTTATCGCCCATATCTGTTTCTCCTTACCTGAAAATGATTTGTATTCCTTAGCCTGTCCCCGAAACCTAACCTTTCATCAGGGATATGGACTTAACGCACGCGGCCTTGGTAGTACGGTCACGATGTTTCAGCCCCTGCTCAAGAACCTCCGTAGCCATTTTTAGCATTCTGCCGTTCATACTCCTCATTCCGTAGGCCGCCGCCTTTTTAGCAGTCCTCGGATAATTGCCGAATAATACCTCCGTGAGTATAGCCAGGCCGTCCTCCTGTTTCCATGAAAGGTTCAAGGCCGCCAGTCTTGCGGCTGAGATATCGTCAGAAAGCAGCTTCACTCTAAGCTTTGCGAGAAGCTTAATAGACTCTTCTGTCCTTTGCCGTCCGGATGATTTGTTATTATCTAAAGTCATAAATCAATCCTTTTAAAAAAGCCCGGTACCTGTATTTTATAAATCTTCCTCCTGAAAAGCACTCTTTTTTTTCAACCCCACCGAGCCGAAGGGAATTGTGACCTGTCTTCCGTATGTCCACAGTCCTAAGGACTCCTCCGTGAGGCGTCCTGTGGACTTACGGAGGACGCCTGCCGGTAAGCCTGCTGTGCATTACGGCGGAGTCCTTGGGCCCAAGGTCCCTGGGACTGAGTGTACCTGTCCCGAGTAAAATCGAGGGAATCGAAGGACACTAATTCCTCTTCATCATTTGTCATTCCCTGTTCAATACTGGAAATTCGCTCCACCTATTCACTAATCACTAACGTCAATTCACTAACAACTAATTCGGTGCTGGATTTATACCTATGGCACAGGTACCTATGGCACAGGTGGCTCAGAATTCACCGGGATAAAAAAGCTCACCTGCTACTCTGGGGTGCAGCGGAAAAGCAATCAACTCAACCGTCTTGTTCGGTGTTCATCTTCCTCAATTGATATTTGTTTCCTGCTGAATCACTGTATATGTCATTTTCTATTTTCTCCAATACTAACTTTTCCTTCTTCTGTATATTTCCTTTTCGTAGTTTCATTAGTATTGGAATAGCGAGCGTTTCCAGCCCGACAATAATAGCTACGACGGCAAGAATACGATAGTAGCCCTCATAATCTATCTCACCCCATACAGCCGCAATAATCTGAAGAGCAAGTACCCCAATGGAAACCGCTGAAGCCGGCTGAACCCATTTCTGCTTATCGTCAAGCTCAGGGAGAACGAGCAGGAATGAATGAGCAAATGCAACAGCGGAAACAATCACGGTAATAGTAGTTTTCCAGTATTCATCACTGTCAATTTCCGCCCATATCCCGACGATTACAAGAATTGCGGCAACAACAGATAGAGCAATACCAGCCAGGCCGAGCTCCAATAATTTCCTCTTTTCAATAAAAGCAGCGCAGGACATCGAACAAATGCTTGCCGCCGATATCGCAAAAGTCGTTGCCAGAATCTTAAATTGCAGCTCACCGAACTTGCCCCTTAGCACTGATATAATCGCAATAAGTGCTGTGAGACCTAAGAAGCCGAGAAAAATCCTCAACGATAATTTTCTAATCTCCGTATAGTCCATTCTTTTTCCCCTAACAATGCCTATGTTCGCCTCGGGCGGATATAAAACGCTCAATTGATGTAATTATACATCGGAATAGAAGAGAAGGCTAAAATTTTGGGAAATTTCAAATTTTTTTAAAAATACCCTTGCATTGTATCGGACAATAGTACATAATGTATTAGTAGTACTAATACATTTTAGCCTATTGATGTAATAAGCAGATGTGAAATAAACAAGTGGAAAGCAGGTTCAAATGGCACTTTGGATACAGATAACACCCGGCTCTGAGGAGCCGATTTATGTGCAGATTGTCAAGCAGGTAGGCGAGACGATAGCCAAAGGCAATCTTGTCGCTGGCGACAAGCTGCCGGCCGTCAGAAAACTTGCCGCGGAGCTTGTCATAAACCCCAACACGGTCGCACGCGCATATACAATCCTCGAGCAAAGCAGTCTGGTAACCACAAAGACCGGCTCAGGCACCTTTGTCGCCGACCCTAAGCTGCGAAGCAAAGATGCAACCGATGTTAATATCCTTGCCGAGCGAATGGACACGCTCATCGCACGTTCGCTGAACCTGGGCCTGGGGTCCGAAGAGATTATCTCGATGTTCAAAGGCCGGCTGGCAAAGTTTACGAAAACCAAAAAGTCGGAGAGGTAAAAAATGACTGACATTATTTTGGAAACACAGGGGCTAACCAAATATTACGGCGGCACACCGGCGCTGGACAATATGACCATCAAAATCCCGAGAGGATGCATCTGCGGCTTTATAGGCAGAAACGGCTCAGGCAAGACAACAGCAATTAAGCTTCTGCTGGGTTTTCTTGAGCCTACCGCCGGTTCTTCAAAATTACTCGGCTGTGATTCACAGCACCTTACGCCGCAAATCCGTCAGCTAACCGGCTACATATCCGAGGGCCATCGGCTTATTCGCTGGATGACAATCGCCGAGATAGCGAAATTCCAGAGCACGTTTTTCCCCGGCCAGTGGGACGAGAAATTCTTTTGGAATATGATTGAATACTTCGGGCTGTCGAAAAAACAAAAGATAAAACATTTTTCAACAGGCGAGCGGGCACAGGTTTCGCTTGCCCTGGCCCTGGCCCCTAATCCGGAGCTTTTAATAATGGATGACCCGACACTGGGGCTTGACGCCGCGATAAGGCGACAGTTTCTGGAAGGAATGATTCAGCTTATTATGCACCAGGGCAGAACCATCTTTTTCTCAAGCCATATCCTCGGCGACGTAGAACGGGTCGCCGACCGGCTTTTGGTCATCGATAAGGGCGTCATAAGAGCCGACTGTTCGCTGGAGCAGTTCAGAAAAATGTTGAAGAAGGTCAGATTTGTTTTCGACCAGTCGCCCCCGGCAAAAGCTGATATTGAGGGGCTGCTGCATTATCGGGCCAGCCAAAACGAGCTTGAGCTTGTACTGGTCGGCACTGCGGATGAAAAAATTGCCAAATGGGCGAACTCCGTAGGGGCTTCGGACTATCAGCCGGTGAATATGAATCTCGAAGACCAGTTCATCGAATATACCGCACAAACCGGCTCAACAAAACTATTCAAATGGGAGTCAATCTAATATGAGATTCTTTTCGTTACTCAAAAAAGAGCTTCGCGAGTGCCTGCCCTGGACGGTTTCGGCAGCAGCATTTTTACTGATTATCGGCAGCCTTATAATTTGGCCCGACCCAGAGTATCGGGAGGAGTACCGCTATCCTGTTTTGGAGCGATATTCCGGACTTAGTAACTACGACCTCGTAAACTATCCGATGGGTAATATTGGTGGATTGGTTTTTATTTTGGCTGCAGGGCTTGGACTTGCGCTCAGTGTCCGCCAATTCTGGGTTGCCGACTTTACGGGAGTATGGGGTTTCACCCTGCATCGTTCAGCCCCGAGAACAACGATACTCGCAGCCAAGATATGCGCAGGATTTATATCATTAATAACGGGCATCGGTCTGATATGGTGCTATCTGTTTTGGCGTGCTAATTTGCCGGATTATACACTGGTACCACTATCTAAACGGCTCTTCAGCGATGGTTGGTTTATGGTGGGTATTGGGCTTATGTTTTATCTGGGGGCCGGTTTTGCAGGCCTGAGCAGGGCACATTGGTATACGACCAAACTGATAGGACTCGGTTTCGTAATCTGGATACTCGTTACCTTTACACAACAGTCGCTTTGGAGCAGTTTCGTTACGTTGGCAATTGCCGTTGTCGTTTTACTCTGTTTGATGTGGGAGACGTTTTTGGATAGGGAATTTTAGTAAAGGGAAACTGAACAATGTCGAAAAGAAAGCTTTTAGAATATGTTTCTCGATTGGCAAAGGCCGTTATCACTCTGTTCCTGATTATGTTTATTGTGTTCATCGCGCAGTTGTTTGTGACACAGTTGATATGGCTATATACGTACGAGAAGCCATCGCCACCAAAATTTCCTGATGACCAGCAATGGAGGATTCATAGAGCAGAAAAACTTTTCCTTCCGGATGGAACGATGCACCTTGTGCGCAGAATAGATGAGCAGGATACCGGCGATTATATAAAAGAGGAAATCACGGATGCAAACGGCAATGTTTTATGGCAGGGGATTCACGATGAACGCCCATTTAAGTACCTCGCCTGGCCGTTATCGCCAAGAGAATATTCCGAGTTTTTTAGCGAGCAACAGATGAGACGTATATTGTTCTCGTCGGTCCCTGAGCTGTCGGGCGTTTGCGAGGTGCCTGTAAGGGTGGGGGGAGAAGTCAAAGAGGTGTGGCAATACGATTTTGAAGCAGATGCATTTGCCAGCTATAAAGTTGGAGGCGGCCTGATGGGTTACCTGGGGGCCGGTGGATTCGTAACTTCGAGGGCACAGGCACAGCCGTTCGGGGAATTTAAGGGCCTCGCAGCATGGACAGATAAAGACCCCTCTGTCGTCGTGATGCTGTGGCTGACGAAACGACGAATTTACCAGATTGATTTTCGCGGCCACAAAGTCGAAACGATTTTTAATAGCGCTCAGTCTGATATCGAATCCATACGGTGGCACCAATGGAGGCCGATGAATCCCAAAGACCGGGATATTTCCGATATTCAGTATCGACCGTTGATTGACTGTGAAACAGCCGACCACAACCACCACCTGATAATGCGCGAGTCGAACCATATAATCACAGTAAAGTTGCCTGAGCAAATGCGGCCGACACAGATGTTTTGGTTTTGGACGTCTAAGGTAAATTTCGCAGCCACCAGCAATGCCGTGTTTTTGAAATATTATGAAAGAGGTTTCAATCCGCCGGAATCGCATAAGCTCCTGGAACAGTATCAGCGAGAATACGACAGTAAGCCGCGGCCGCAATCGCTGCAGCTTTACAAGGTTGCCGACGGCGGCAAACTGGAACTTGTCAACCAGTTTGACTGGATAAGGCCTGTCTGGGATGCGCCGTATCCACCGGACCACAGAGAGATATACAAGAAATGGGTAAGTGAAGTCTCGCCGCCGGTATTCAATTTACTGTGGTATCTGTTTGGCGATGACCTCTATGAGTTCAGTCGCAAGGGAATGGGTATGATGCAGGTATATGCCGTAATAATCACAGAAATTCGGCCGCGTCACAGCTCCCTGAACTATATATTGACTGGCGCGATGATGGTATTTGCGCTTTGGCACGGCTGGCCGAGAAGGACCTCGTGGGGCAGGCTGATTTTGTGGCTCATCATCATCGGGGCGTTCAATATAGCGGGATTGTTAACATACCTCGGACTGAATCATACACCGGTTATAAAATGCCCGGTTTGCGGTAAAAAGCGAGGGCTTGAAAAGTCAAACTGCACTCAGTGCGGTAATACCCTGCCCGTCCCACAGCGAAGGCCGACCGACCTGATACACCCCAGCGTACGCCTTTAGCGTATTGGCTACTTAGCGGGCCAATCAAAAGTGGCGGACCAAATTAATCAATCTCCCACATCTTCGGGCAGTTGCTCGGCTGCACCGGTGCTGGCGGCA
>CAYZTY010000034.1:0-23508 GCA_964481525.1 uncultured Pirellulales bacterium | reverse complement strand
GGTTATTACAAACTTGAGCCGGCCGATGTTCTTGTAATAAGCGATGATATGGCTCTTGAGCCGGGCCGAATGCGAATACGAGCAAAGGGCTCGGCAGGCGGGCATAGGGGACTGGAGGACATTGTCCGGAAATTGAAAAGTAACGAGTTTGCTCGATTGCGAATAGGCGTTGGTAAGAGTGATGTGCAGCCGTGGGAAGATTATGTTTTGACTGAGCCGACTGACGAGGAAAATGAGTTACTCGAAAAAGGCGTACAACGTGCTCGGCAGGCGGTTTTATGCTGGCTTACAAGGGGCGTAGAAGCGGCGATGAACGAGTTTAACGGGTAAACTTCGGCGCACGGAATGAATTTTTTATGTGTGATTGGCTGTAAGTGGCCGTGCTTCCTTTAGGAGATAGATGATTGGAAGGTAAAACAAAGAAACTTTACGAGGCGATGTTCCTTGTGGACGCCGCTGTGGCGGTTTCCGATTGGGAAGGACTCGAAGAGGCAATCAGGAAGATATTGAGCCGGAACCAGGTGGAGATGGTGTCGCTGAGGAAATGGGACGAGCGTAAGCTGGCTTACGACATTCAGGGCAAAAGCAGAGGGGTGTACATACTGTGCTATTTTCGCGCCGATGGAGACAGTATTGCTGGTATCGAGAGGGATGTCCGGTTGTCAGAGCGTATTATGAGAGTTTTGATTTTGCGGGCGGTGCCGGGGATATCTGAATCCGACGAAAAGGAAGACGCCCCTGAGCCGGTGGCGGCCGCCGGGCAGGACAGAGACAGGCCGGAGAAGCCTGAGAACGTAGAAGAAAAGAATGATTGAATGCACAAGACCCGGAGGTGAAGCGGGTCGGATTGAAGATTGGCAACTCAGCTTATGCCGAGAGACGATGAGTGAATATTTGGTGCTGGTACCCGGCGGTCAATGAACGGATGACCGCGAACCTGTGTGAGGGAGAAAGAAATGGCTGGTTTTAATAAGATTTTGCTTTTGGGCAACCTGACTCGTGACCCACAACTGTCTTATATGCCGAGCCAGACGCCGGTGGTTGATTTTGGTCTGGCGGTGAGCCGGCGCTGGACGGGCCAGGACGGCAACTCAAGAGAAGAAACATGTTTCGTGGACTGCAGGGCATTCGGCAGGAACGCGGAGAATATTAATAAATACTGCCGGAAGGGTCGTCCATTGTTTGTAGAAGGCAGGCTGACATATGATACGTGGACGGCGCAGGACGGCACAAAGCGAAGCAAGCACAGGGTTACAGTGCAGACTTTTCAGTTTGTCGGTGGTACGCCCCCGAAGGCGACCGGCGCGAGTACGGAGGCCGCGGAACCGAATGAGACTTCTAAGGTGCCGGAGCCGGCTGGTACCGGTGAAGATGATATACCTTTCTGATTACAAATATGGTACTTGAAAATTAAAGGCCCGAACAAACTCGGGATATTAACCGTGGGACTTGAATCGGAGGTGAAGACAAAAGTTGGTACAGACAAGAAGGAAACAAAAGGTAGTGAGACGTAAAGGCGCTGTAGGTATTCGCGAGCAGACACAGTGCCGGTTTTGCAGAGAAGGCAAAAAATATATCGACTATAAGAATGTTGATACGCTTGGCAAGCTATTGACCAATCGTGGGAAGATATTCTCTCGGAAGCGCAGCGGCAATTGTGCAAAGTGCCAAAGGAAGGTCAAACAGGCGATTAAGCGGGCACGCTATATGGCGCTGCTGCCGTTTACCTACTAAGTCTTGCGTTATAGCTGAGAGATTCGGAGAGACGCGGTGGCGGTTAAACGCAGAAAGTGTGGAGACAGATATGAAGGTTTTGCTTTGTGACGATGTTGAGAAGTTAGGCTGGGTCGGTGATGTTGTGGAAGTCAGCGAGGGGTATGCGAGGAATTATCTGCTGCCTCAGCGGCTGGGGATAATACCGACGAAAGGCAATCTAAGGTCACTGGCTCAGGCAAAGGCGGAAAGAGCCGAACAGCTGAAAACTGTACGTGAAAGGGCCGAGCAGGCCGTTTCAGCGGTGGCCGGAGCCGAGGCAGTCATCTCGGCAAAGGCTAATGAGCAGGGTCATTTATTCGGTTCAGTGGGGCCGAGTGATATAGCAGCCAAACTTCGGGAACAGGGATTCGAGGTTGCCAATGAGACGATACGGCTGAGTGAACATATCAAAGACGTCGGTACGCATGAAGTTGAGCTAGTCTTTAAGAGTCCGGCCGATGGCGGCTTTGTTGCAGACCTTACGGCAAAGATTAAGGTAGTTGTGACCGCTGAGGGAGGCGAGCCGGGTGAGCAAGGGGACGAAGCAAAAGACCAGCCGGATTCAGCCGCGCGCCAGCAGATAGGCGAGCAGCAGGATAGCCCGGAGGCCTCTTGAGGAATGGCGGAAGTTAGATTCTTACCTTCAAAAAGGGTTTGAAGAGTAAGGCGAAAAGCATAGAAGCAATGAAGAAATAAACGAGCCACCAGTCGGTCCCGCTGGTCCAGGAAGGCCGGTCGGGATAATCGACCGAGATAGAATGCACGGGGGACTTGGAGGTAAATGGTTTTTCAACGGGGTGTAAAATGATGTCGGACCAGTTCAGGCCTGGGCGGACCGCACTTATACGCACAAAGCCTTCACCAACCGCAATCTGCTTCTCGAAGGTTTGATTCTCTAACTGGAACACCAATTGATGGACGTCTTTGGAATTCAGTTTGATTTTCCAATAGATTTCATTCTTGGTAGGAACGCGGACCGGGCCTATTGTGACGTCGATGCCGGGGTGAGGGATGATTTCGGCTTCGGGCATCGGGTTTGCATCGGCCCTTCGACCAAGCTCAGGACGGGTAAGTTTCATAGTAACAAGCGTTTCCTCACCGGGCAGCAAGGGGCGGAACTGATACCACAGACCCATCTGTGCGAGCAGCAAAGAGACGGGCAGAATCATTACCAGCATCGGGCGGATGGAGTGATACAGCAGCCCGAAGGCGCCCCGAAAAACACGGCCCTGGGATTGCAACGTGACGGCTATTTCATCCTTGAAGAGTCTGAGGGCGAGCATATTGGCCTTGATGTTGTCCCTTACTCGTCCTATTGCGCGCTGATTGGATGTGTATTTGAAGATAATCAGAAGCAGGACGCCTGTAACCGCTGATATGATGGTATTTGAGAGCCAGCCGGGCAGCACGGCAATTATGGATAGAGCTGGGCCGAGGACGGCGTTTGTAATTAGGTTGATGAGGCTGAATAATTCGGCCAACAGGTTCATCATTCTATATATCCCAGTCCTCGAAGCTGTTGTGCGACTTTCTCATCGTCTTGTTCGGCAGTTTCGAGCTGGGCGAGCTCCTTCTCGATGATGTGAGTAACAAACTCCTGGATAGTCGTATAGCCGGCGGTTTCAGCGGCCTTTTTGGCCCGGTCGTACAGATGTGAATCAATTTTCAGCTTTGGCATTAATAATAACTCCTTTTTGTCTGTGCGTAATTCGCCGGTATTATGTTGCAAATAAATTTTTACCGGTCATTGATGACGGTGTTTTAAATCCGAACTCGGCCAGAATGGAAGGTGCTAGGTCTATTAGCGCCGGGGCATCGGCGCGAATGGGCCGATTGCAAAACACAACGCCGGGCACCTGAGAAACATCGGCACAATGGTCGGCGCTCCAGGCAGAGTCGTTGTCCAGAAGCACTTCTTCTGTGATATCTCCCAGACAAGTGGCCCAGGAAGCACGATAACCCCTTGAATAGCCGATAATCAGGTCGGGTGCAAACTGAGCTTGTGGTCCGAGGTAGGCACGGTCTGTCCTGTGTGCTTTATGGATGACCTGTTTGCCGTTGGTATCTCGTACGGCTTCGAGCTTGTTAATTAGTTCTTGCAGTAGTTGCTCGCGTTCATCTCCCGGTTTGACGATGCCATCTCGTTCCCGGCCTTTGAGATTTAGGTACAGGCTGTTGATTCCCAGTCCGTAGGCGTGGGTTCCTGCCCAATCGGTGTCCCTGAGAACCGAGCCGGCGTAAGCGGGTTGGAGATAACCGTTGTCTCTGAGCCATGTGTTAAGGTTGAATTGTCTGCCGAAGTTGGCGAAACCATGGTCACTCAGGGCGATGATTGTGGCCTCTTGGCCGTAACGGTTTAGAATTCGGCCCATAACGTGGTCTATTTTTCTGTAAAGCTCCTTGATATGAGTAAAGTACTTTTTGGCTTCTGAAGCGGAACGTACAGGATGCTTTTCATCGGAGTCCCACCAGAACAGATGGGCCTGCAAATCGGTGCTGGAGAAATAGAAGAACAACAGCCCGTCTTCATAATTCTCCTGTGCGTACTGCAGGCTTCTTAGCCGTTCCTGCCATACCATCTCGGCCTGCTCGGCATATTCCTCATCGGTAAATACATTGTGGACGCGGGCCTTGTAGGCCTCCTGGAAGCCGGTTGTATGAAACAATCCCAGCTTCTCCGACATATTTTCGACAAAGTATGACGGTTCGGAGATTTGCGCGGCCGGCTTTGAGGGGTCGATGTTGATGGGGCTTACATACAGCCGTAAATTCGGCGAAGTCTCCTGCAAGTACATCCGGCAGATACCCTTGAGGTGTTCGTCAGGCAGAAAGGCGGGCATTGCCAGGCGGAAATCGACCTTGACCCAGTCACTCCATTGGCCCTGCTTGAGAAGAATCTTTTGGCCCTGTATTTCTATGAGTGCGGCGTTGGCCCGGTTATCTCGATGAATCAGGAATGGGATACTTGTGGGCCTGGGTTTTTCAAGAAAGGAATTTCCCGGGCCAATGAGTTCGGCGTTTGCTGTATCGTCCTCGAAGAAAATACATACTTGTCGACCGCCGCCCGGCTCTTTCGTCGGGATAGGGCCATCGGCCGAATAATGCTGATATGTACCGTGGGTCTGGAGCAGGTCCGGAGTTCCCATACCTGAAAAACAATAGTGGTTACCGTATTTCGAAGGGCTGGGGGGGTAGTTTGATGGAATATAATATACGTGGGAGGTTATCCCCGCCTTGTCAAGATAGTCCCAGAATGGAACGCCTTTTCTTCCCTGCAGCGTTTGGGGCGGCTTGTGATTGAAAGGCCAGAATGTAAGCTGCAGCTTGTGGTCTGAGACATGCCAATAGCCCTCACCGGGTAGTTGCGGCGCTCCGGAGTAAAACGGGGCGCACTGTTTTTCCGGATTCCGGTGGATGAAATCGAAGATGCCGTGAGAGCCGGGACCGGCACCATTTATGAAATTGGCCCAGGCTACAGGACTCTGGGGCGGTATGCTGGTTCGCAGACGTCGATACCCGCCGAGCTTGCGTAGTTTATCGAAGTTGGGCAGCAGGCCGGCGTTCATCATCTGTTCGGAGAGGACGGGGTCCATCCCATCTATGCCGATTACGATAACCTTTTTTGCTCGTTTGCGGCGGGCGGCGTAGAGTTTTTTTGTGGGCAGGCCGATTGTCAAGGCAGCCGTGGTTGCTGCAGAGGCCTTCAGGAATTCTCTCCTGTCAATTTTTTGTTTGTGGTAACTCATTTTTAAATTCCCGATGTTTTAGGATTTTATGTCAAACCCGGAAGAACTTATTATTATAACCAAAACAAAGGCAAAAATCAACTGAGAATCAGGTTAGTAAGCACTCCAGCCCACGGCCGATTTTGCCCCATTTATTAGTCATCGGTAATGTCTTGTTATAGAGTTAGTTCATTTTTTGCAATCTGCTTTTTGCTCATTTTCCTGCCGGGTTGATGGCTGAGCTTCTTCTGCGTCGGCAACAGCCAGCGGACGGCCGTCCATATAGGCGGGCACTTTCAGGCCGAACATATCCAGAACGGTGGGGCCGATATCTATGAGTCGGGGGCTTTCGGTCTTGACGGGACGATTACAAAAGAGCACACCCGGTACGAAAGTATGGTCAATGCAATGGTCGCCGCTCCAGGCCTTGGTATTGTCGTGGAATATTTTGTCTGTAACCTGTCCAACGGCGGCCTCCCAGGAAACCCGATAGCCTTCGGTATAGCCGACAATAACGTCCGGTGCTTCGGTTTTATATGGGCCGTTGAAAACCTTTAAGGCATTGTAGGCCTGCTTGATTGCCACTTGGCCGGTTTCAGGGTCACTCAGGCCGGTGAGTTTGCTTACCAGCTCATCACGAAGCTGTTGGGCCTCGCTGCCTGGCTGGACTATTCCCTGCGACTCCCTTCCTTTGATGTTGAGATAGAACCCGGCCAGGCCGATGGCAAACGCCTTGGTTTTCGACCAGTCCACTCCGCCGAGATACTTTTTGTCTCTGCCGTCTTCTTTTAGGTGGAGGTAGCCGTTTTCTTCGAGCCAGCGGTTAAGGTCAACGCCTCGGCGGAAGCTTTTAAAGCCGTGGTCGGAGATAATAGTAATGACAGTCTGCTCGTCGTCGCACTTGTCAATCAATCGTCCTACAAGGGCATCCATATCCTGATATAGTTTCTCAATCGTCTTTTCATATCGAGTGTTAAAAGCAGGTTCTTTTTGGGCAGGATGTTTTTCATCTATATATCGCCAGAAGGTATGCTGAATACGGTCGGTGCCGTCGAAGACGCAGACGCACAGACCTCGCTTGAGTTTATCGAGTGCGTCGAAGAACATCTTTTCGCGTTCGGTGTCGGATGTTTGGCACTGCTGGATAAAGTCACCGTCGCTGAGGATATTGGCGTTCAGGGCCCAGGTATCCTCGGCAAGACCGAGGGTGGCGTATGGTCCCTGTTGTTTGGCGAAATACGTAGAGTAAAAGACCGGATGTGAGATTGGCATCGCCGGCTTGGCCGGGTCGATATTAATGGGAGTAACGTACATCTCGAAATCGGGTGCCGTCCTCAGCAGCAATATACGGCATATACCGTGGACCTTTATTCCGAGAGCCGCCTTGAACTCGACAGGTATCCAGTCTGTATAGGCTCCCTTTTTCAGCTTGTGGCTTTGGCCGTTGAATTTAATGGTGGCTTCGTCGGCCCTGCCGTTAGCGGTTACCGCAAATGGACAATTCATAATAGCATTATCTTTAAGGAATGGATTGGGTGGGCCGACAAATTGACTTTTCAGGGCGCCGTTGTTCGTTTGAAGCTGGAATTGCTGGCCGCTGATATGCTCGACATCTTCCTGGGCTTTAGTTGTATAAAATGAAAAAGTGCCTTGCGAGCCTTGCAGGTCCGGCACGCACATACCCGACAGGAGCAGGCCGCGAAACTTTTCGGGCGGGAATGTGATGGGGACCCTGATGACGTTGCTGAAAATCTGGTGCTCGCCGAGAATGCTCCAGAAAGGTTTGCCCTTGCGGAGCGGTCGAATATCGGGTTTGCCGACGGGAATTTGATATTTGCCCAGCGTGAGTGTCCGCCTTGGCGGGCGGATGCTGACGGAGCTGAGCGTGGGCAGATACGTTCGTTTGTCGCGGGTAAGAAAATCGAAGATGTTGTGCTTGCCCGGATTCGAGCCGGTCAGAAAGGAAGACCATGCGACGGGCGAAATGGAAGGAATCGTGGTTGCCAGTTTTTTGAAACAGCCTTTTTGCCGCAGCCTGTCGAAGTTCGGCAGCTTCCCTTCGGCCAGGAACTTTTCAGCCAGGCCCGGGTCCATACCATCAAGGCCGAGGACGATGAATCTCTTTATGCGGGCCTTTTTGTAAGTGGCCCTGTGGCGAACGGCACGGAGGAGATATCGAAGGGGCCAGGTAAAAAGGGCGAGCACGGCCGAGAGCATAGCGACGAACATAACAAGAAAAGAACCGAGTACGGCAAAGCCTGCGCCGGGTCCGATATAGGCGTCCGCCGGGCGGGCAACGAGAAGGATGAGAACGGCGGCCGGAAGCAGAATCCGCAGCGAAGAGAAAGAACGAGAAAAAAATTTATCAGGTTTCAGACACTGTCGCATCTGTCACGAACCTCCGGAAAGACTGTTAGTACATACGCGGTCAGGTTAAATTCGTTCTTTGTAACTTGTGTTTCAAGAAAGAATTATACCAAATTGCCGGCTAGAAAGCAAGAAGCTTGATTGTCGTATTTGCAGGTCTAAAGACATAGAACGGGCCGGCATCAGTTGACAAGCTGTTATTTATTGATTATACAGAACCTGCTGCATGTAAATGCTTGCACCTCGATATAGAATTTGGAGAGATTCTTGGTGAATGAAGTCTTTCAGGTCCATTAAGTTTGCTCCGGTGCTGGTGGTTTTATTGGTGATAATAGGTGCCGGCGTATGGTTCCTGAGGTGGTCTGATTCTTTTGCAGGAGATGTAGGTTGTGTTATTCTTATCAGCATTGATACCTGCCGAGCGGACCGTCTGAGTTGTTATGGTTTTCCCCTTAAGACTACGCCGAATATCGATGCAATCGCGAAAGAAGGTGTGCTTTTCGGTAATGCGGTCTCGCCGGTTCCTACAACTCTCCCGGCCCATGCTTCCATGTTAACGGGTACCATCCCGTCTTATCACGGTGTTCATGACAACGAATATTATAAGCTGGGCCGGTCTCATGTTACGCTTGCCGAAATACTGGCTCGGGAGGGTTTTACTACAGGCGCCGTTATTAGCGCATTTGTGATGGATTCCCAGTTTGGCCTGGACCAGGGTTTTGAGAGCTATAACGATGAGTTTGAAGAAGAATTGGAGAATACCATAATCGCCCAGCGGAGAGGGGCGGAAGTGAGCCGCTTTGCTATAGACTGGCTGGCCGAGCATAAAGATGAAAAGTTCTTTCTCTTTCTTCACTACTATGACCCACATGCGAGGTATGAGCCGCCCGAGCCTTTCTTGTCCCGGTATCGTAATAACCTTTATGCCGGCGAGGTCGCCTATGCCGATTACTGCATCGGCCAAGTCATTAAAAAGCTAAAAGAGTTTGGGCTATACGATTCATCCTTAATCATTATCACCAGTGACCATGGTGAAATGCTTGGTGAACACAGGGAGCTTACCCATGGATATTTCATTTATCAAAGCGCCATTAAAGTTCCGTTGATTGTCAAGTTGCCTGGGCAGGCAAGTTCCCGAAGAATAGATAATCTTGTCGGCCTGATTGACATTGTGCCCACCGTATGCGGTGTACTCGGCCTTGAGGTTCCGCCCCATGTTCAAGGCGAGGATATGTCACGCCTTTTACGTGGAAGGAAACTTCCCGGTAAGGACAGGTATCTGTATTGTGAAAGTATGTATCCAACAAGATATAAGGGCAATTCATTGTTGGGTGTGATTACCGAACGCTGGAAATATATCCAGACTACCAGGCCGGAACTATATGACCTTCTCAGTGACCCCGGTGAGATTTTTAACCTGGCAGAGAAGCTGCCCCAACAGGCTCGCATCCTCCAAAGCCGCTTAAAACAGATATTGGAACAAACAGTTGGCAAGAGCAAAACCGAGGCCAAGGTAGAACTGGACGAGGAAGGCAGAAAACGACTGGAGTCGCTCGGTTACATCTCCGGTCTCGCTGTAAGCGAAGACTTCGGCTTCCTTAAAGACAAGGATGACCCTAAAGATTTGTTAGATTTCCATTTGGATTATGGAAAGCTTCCAATTCTTTTTATGGAAGAGAAGTACGACAAGGCCAAAGTAATTTGTGAGAGACTGCTATTGCAGCGGCCGCAGCTACCGCGAGTCCATATCCGTTTGGGCGAAATAGCCGTTTGGCAGAATGATTTAGATGCTGCCTTTGACTATTTCAGCAAGGCAGTATCCATAAATCCTCTAAGTCCGGAAGCGCAGAGAAGCCTGGCAACGGTGTTAACGCTGCAGGATAGAATAGATGAGGCGGTCAAGCACTATGAAAAGTCGCTGCAGATTAGACCTGAGCAATGGGCTGTTCTCAACAACCTGGCCCGCCTCTATTTTCGCCAGCAGAAGCTAAGGCAGGCCTATAGTTGTTGGATGGAGTCTTTGCGTCTCAAGGCTGACGGGCCTGATGTTCTTAACAACCTGGCTTGGGTTAAAGCGGTGTATGAAAATGAGCCTTTTTACGACCCAAATAAGGCGGTTGAGATGGCTCAGCGTGCCTGTAAGCTGACAGAGTATAAAAAGCATGAGTTTTTGGACACACTGAGTGTTGCCTATGCTGCTGCGGGCAGATTTGAAGAGGCGATAAAGACCGCTGAACGAGCCCTCGAACAGGCCCGCTCTGAGGAGCAGACTGAGCTGGAGGCACAAATACAGGAACATTTGGAAACTTTTAGAGCCGGCCGACCTTATCGTGAGGCAGAGCAAGCCGAGCGTGCTGAAAGTCAATAGCGCGGTTTGCGAAACACATGGAGTTCGCTATTTACTTGTTCTGGGCTTTTTGGATTTTGGCCCAGGGGTCGCGGAGGGTAACTGTGCGGTTGAATATGGGCTTGCCTTTGGAGTTATCAGGGTCGGCGCAGAAATAGCCTAACCGTTCGAACTGGTAGCGATTTCCCGGTTTTGCATTTTCGAGCGATGGTTCGAGCCGGCAGGAGGTAAGCACTTCCAGAGAATTGGGATTCAGGTTTGAGGTAAAGTCCCGGTTTTCAGGAGTATCGTCGGGATTTTCCGTTGTGAAAAGATGCTCGTAAAGCCTGACCTCGGCCTCGATGGCGTGCTTCGCGGATACCCAGTGCAATGTGGCCTTTACTTTTCGCCCGTCGGGGGCATCGCCGCCGCGTGTGGCTGGGTCGTATGTGCAGTGCAGTTCTGTAATTTGCCCGTTGGAGTCTTTAACAATGTCCTTGCAGGTGATGAAGTATGCGTATCTCAGACGGACCTCTCGGCCGGGAGCGAGGCGGTAGAATTTCTTTGGCGGGCTTTCCATAAAATCATCCCGCTCGATGTAAAGCTCACGCGAGAAGGGTACGAGACGAGTGCCGGCCGTTGGGTCTTCGGGATTATTGACGGCCTGCATCTGCTCGACCTGGTCTTGCGGATAATTGTCGATTATTACTTTCAGCGGACGCAGTACCGCCATCACGCGTGGAGAGGTTTTGTTCAGGTCCTCGCGCAGGCAGTGTTCCAGCAGCTTGATGTCAACGGTGCTGTTAAACTTGTTAACGCCGATACGTTTGCAGAAATTTCGGATGGCTTCGGGCGAATAGCCGCGTCTGCGCAGACCGCAAATGGTAGGCATTCGCGGGTCGTCCCATCCGCTGATCCTGCCCTGCTCGACTAATTGCAGCAGCTTTCGCTTACTCATCACTGTGTAGGTGATATTGAGGCGTGCAAACTCGATTTGCTGAGGATGAAAAACGCCAAGCTCATCGAGGAACCAGTCGTAAAGCGGCCGGTGGTTCTCGAATTCGAGCGTGCAAATGGAATGTGTTATTCGTTCGATGGAATCTTCAAGGCCGTGGGCCCAGTCATACATCGGATATATACACCACTTATTGCCTGTTCGGTGGTGCTCGGCGTGAAGGATACGATACATAACCGGGTCGCGCATATTAAGATTGGCGTGCGCCATATCGATTTTTGCGCGCAGGGTTCGCGTGCCGTCCGGGAACTCGCCTGCGTGCATTCGCTCGAAGAGCTCGAGATTCTCTTTGACGGGACGGTCACGATACGGACTGTTTTTTCCCGGCCTGGTTAAAGTGCCTCGATGCTCTCTTATTTCATCAGCGTTCAGGTCGCAGACATACGCCTTTCCGAGTTTGGTAAGCTGCAGGGCGTACTCATACATTTGTTCGAAGTAATCAGAGGCGTAGTATAGATACTCGCCCCAGTCAAATCCCAGCCAGCGGACATCTTTTATAATTGAGTCAATGTACTCCTGCTCTTCTTTGGTCGGGTTGGTGTCGTCGAACCGCAGGTGACAGACGCCGCCTGGATTCTCAGCGGCGATGCCGAAATTGAGGTAAACGGCCTTGGCATGCCCGATGTGCAGGTAGCCGTTCGGCTCCGGCGGAAATCGTGTTACAACACGACCGCCCCATTTGTTCGTCTTTAAGTCATCGGCCACAATCTGCCGAACAAAATCCAGCGGTTGTTCGTTGTTATTATCAGCCATTTGTTTTAACATCCTCGAGCAATTTTATTAAATTACCTAAGCAATCTTCGATTTTATTAGGTAGCAGAAGGAGATTTATACGTTCTGGATTGTCAGCCAAGAAATTTTTGGTTTTTTCTAAAACCGCACAAGCATCTGGGTCAATAATAATTAAATTCTTTTTATTTGGAAGAGTACGGTTTATGAAACCTGATAGAATTAACCACAGAAAAATATCTTCACCTCTTAAACCTGAACCTATGATAACCATATTGTGAGCGGTCTTGGCAACTTCAACAGCTTTATTAGCCATATCAGCTATCTGGAAATGAGGAATTTTTACATGGCTTGGAGCAACGATATACTCTTCGGAAAATTCTTCAACCCAACCAAGATTACTATTTTTTCCTGATACTGGATATATGTTTTCATTAGTGATAAAACCGATCATTGTTTGTTTTGTTTCACCTTTATCATCGAAAATTTTGCATTCTCTGAAATTTTCTGAACCGTGTATTTTATAAAATTTTATTCCCATTGGATTCTCTTTTGTTTCAGGAGAATTAGACATCCAACTTGGATCATAGACACTTGCATATCCTTTCCTTATGTGCCAAATGTTGTAATAGTCCAGGAGTCCTTCGAGGAAACAATCATAGTTTGTTGTGATTATTGCATCGTTATCTTTGAATAATTGTGTTGCCAAAGCCATCAGCCATTTGTTTGTCTGTAGACTTTCTTTTTTAAAACGAAATTGTTCAAAATATTTTGATATATCATACTCGATGGTTTTTCTGTCGTTCTTTAACTGCTCCTTTTCAGAGGAGTGCTGGGCTATTTCCAGGTCTAAGCGTGTTAAAAGTATCTCAATATCTTCTGTACCATTGTACTTACTTTGATATTTTTTTAATGGAGTACTGGAATTAGAAGAAATTATTTTCCCAAGCAGGTCATTGTTCAAAGGAGCCTCTGGAATCATTGCCCTTAGAAAGCCTGCTCCGAGAAGAAATATAGTGTTTGAGGATTCTGCCATATTTAATTTTAAAGTATCTTGTTAGTATTGAGGTTGTTTACAGCAATCTGCCTTATAGAGTTCGTCTGACCACTTCTGTCATTTATATTTTCTTTGTTCATTTTTTGAATGTCTTAATCCAGATGTGTGTGAATAGAAGAAACGTACCGATATGAGACAGTATCCAGAAAATAACCATGTTTAGTTTTTCGGGCGGTGTGTGGCCGCCAAAAGTTTGAATTGACCAGCCTAGCTTACCTATCCCAGCCCATAACAGAAAAGCCGCGCTGCAAATCAGTAATATATTCGAATTGCTTTCATCAATCAACTTTGGATATCTGGATTTGATAAACCGAGTAACGGCAAGAGCAAGTACAATGTTTACCGCAACGGACAGTACTACAATAAGATAATGAACAATGACTTTTAGCATAACACACCGTCACATGACATTGGTTAGTTCTGTAATGATTATATTCCGAACCCGATGCAGCGTCAAACGACATACGCCAACGGCGAGATAATCCGGTTAGTCGTACCAATCATCAGCCAGGTCTTTCCAATCGGGATTTTGGGTGTCGATGAGCCACACTTTCTTTTCGCGTCTCCAGTGTTTAACCTGCTTTTCCCTTCTTATCGCAGCTATTGCGTCGTCGATTGTCTCGGCATAAAGCAGCTTATCGATGTTATACTTATCAGTGAATCCGCTGATTAAGTGATTTTTATGTTCATACACCCGCCGTTTTATATCATTGGTAAGGCCCACGTACAATGTGCCGGATTTGCTGCCCATAATGTAAACGTAAAAACTTTTCATAATCCCTTAAGCATAATAAGCTATCTCAATCGCAAAAAATAACAGGTCACTCTGAGCGTACATAATAAATCACACCGATCGTACATAATAAGTCATCCTAGGCGCACATAATAAGTCACCCCGAGCGCAGTCGAGGGGTCTATTTTTAGCAGATTTCTCGACTCCGTCCCGACAAGTCGGGACTCCGCTCGAAATGACAAAATTACCTTAAATACGCCTTGGTGTAAGGATGCACTTTTTTCTCTTTACTCATAGAATCTTTACTTAGCCATTTATATTCCTGATGCTGTGTGTTCGGCAGTTGGAGCAGGTTTTCGGATATATTCATCTGGTGCGCCAGCACAACGTAATGAGTGGTAAAGTCTTCTTTTTGGGCGAAGTTATTTTTGTAGAAATGCTCGAATACACCCAGGAATTTTGCCTGTTCATAGGCTATATTGATTCCTAATTCCTCTTTTGCTATTCTTTCAAATGCCTGGGCGATGCGCTCGTTTTTCAGGATTCTGCCGCCGGGCACAAACCAGTAATCTTTGGCCGGTTCGTTTTTCCGCAGCCCCACTAAAATCTCGCTGTGGCTATTTTTAACGATTAAATCAATGGAGACTAAAGGCGTGTTTTTGACAACCTGAATCAGCTCATCGTAGTTGAGTTTTGCGGTTTTTTCATCTGTCATTTTTCGTGAGTTATTTTAGTGTGTAATAACTGAGCAGCAAGAAGAAAAGCAGCCGATGCTGTCCAGCTATTCACAGGGCCGCTTTAAGCATTGACATTAATCGGCTTTATAAGTATCCTATCCTTCATTTCTTATCTTATATTACCTGTGGAGTTCGGGGCAATGGTTGTAACCCGTTTTGCACCGTCACCGACTGGATATTTGCATATCGGCGGGGCCAGAACCGCACTATTCAACTGGTTGTGGGCCAGACGAAGCGGAGGAAAGTTTATACTTCGCATTGAAGATACCGACGCCAAACGCAGCACTCCCGCGGCGACTCAGCAGGTGATAAAAGACCTTCACTGGCTTGGTATCGACTGGGACGAAGGCCCTGAGGCGGGTGGCCCTAACGGTCCTTATTTTCAATCCGAGAGACTCGATATTTATAATGAGCAGGTCAGTAAACTCATCGAGTCCGGCAGGGCTTATTATTGTTTTGATAGTCACGAAGAGCTTGATGCGCTCCGCAAACAGGCTGAGGCTAAAAAAGATACGTTTATATACCCCCGGCCGGGCACTTTTCCAGACGAAAATGACGTTAAGAAGGCGAGAGCCGAAGGCAAATCCATTGTAGTTCGTTTTGTTATGCCGCGGGGTAATCCAATTGTGGTTCAGGACGTGGTGCGTGGCGAGGTCAGCTTTGACTCGGGCCAGATAAGTGATTTTATTATCGTAAAGAGTGACGGCTTTCCCACATACAACTTTGCGTGCGTGGTCGATGATGAACTTATGGGTGTAACGCACGTCATCCGCGGCCAGGAACATTTGATGAATACGCCGGGCCAGCAGAGTCTTCAGGATGCTCTGGGTTTTCGCAGGCCGAGCTATGTACATATGTCGGTTACTGTAAGCGAGAGCGGCGGCAAACTTTCGAAACGTGAGCGGGGAAAGGCCCTGCGCCAGGCTGTTAAGAATCTCGGCGAGAGCGACCTGCAGAAAATTGCCGGCATTGGAAACATCAGCTTTGAAGAAATGACCGCTTTTATTGAAGGCAAAGGCGCGCCGGATATGCCCTCTATTGATGCAATGGCCGAGTTTCTTGGTGTGCATTTGCCGGAAATCAACGTAGTGGACTTTTTCAGCAGCGGCTATGTCCCTGAGGCGATGGTCAACTTTCTGGCCCTGCTGGGCTGGAGTCCGGCAGACGACCGTGAGATAATGAGCGCCGGTGAATTGATTGATGCCTTCAGTCTGGAAAGGTTGACCAAATCCAACAGCCTGTTCGACCGCAAAAAGCTGGTTGCTTTCAATACCGAGCATATACGCCGATTAGGCCCGGAGAAGCTGCTGCACCGGCTCAGAGAGTATGTTAACGTTAAAAACAGTCCTCTGATGCAGGCTGATGACGCACTTTTGACACGGCTGATAAGGGCCAATGAGGGCGCGAGAACCCTGGCGGATATTGACAGAAAAAGCAGATTTCTTTTTGTTGCGGACGAGCAGATAGAGTACGATGAAAAGGCGGTGAAAAAGGTGCTGCTCGGAAGTGATGGGCAGGGCTTGGAGATGCTGAGAATTGTTCGTGAGAAGTTAGTGGTCTTAGAGTTGGTAACCGCTGAGAATATTGAGGCTATGCTTCGTTCATTAGCCGAGCAGAAGCAGGTTGGTCTGGGCAAGGTGGCTCAGCCGTTGCGAGTGGCGATTTGCGGAACGACAATAAGTCCTCCGATATTCGATTCGGTGGATATGTTAGGCAAAGAAAAAACGCTGGCAAGGATAGACGGGACACTTAAAAAATTCGGCAGGGAAAACTAAAGAGAGGGAGGCAAGAAATGCCACTGCTTGTGACAGGCTCGGTTGGGATTGACACGGTCAGAACGCCGTTCGGGGTCAGTGAAAATTGTCTCGGTGGCTCGGCGATATATTTTAGCATGGCTGCGAGTTTCTTTTCGTCTGTTCGGTTGGTGGCGGTAGTGGGGCCGGACTGTCCGTTCGATTTGAGCAGGACTTTCGCAGGTAAAGATGTTGATTTGCAGGGAGTGGAGGTACGAGCGGGCAGCAGGACCTTTCGCTGGGCGGGTTCGTATCATGGCCCGATGGGGGAGGCGATAACCGACAAGGTTGAGCTGAATGTGCTCGCGGAGCATCCGCCGCAGGTTCCCGCCGGGTATAAAGACAGCAGGTATGTATTTTTGGCAAACACGGCGCCGGCACTTCAGCAGAAGTTGCTGGAGCAGATTGATAAACCCTCTTTTGTCGCCGCTGATACGATGAACTGCTGGATTCGGGACCATCTGGAAGATTTGAAAAGACTTCTGCAAAGAATTGATGCACTGGTGTTAAACGACGGAGAAGCCAGGCAGCTTACGAGCGAAGCTAATCTGACGAAGGCGGCGAAGCAGATTTTGCAGATGGGGCCGGCGATTGTCATTATCAAGAAAGGTGAGCACGGCTCGATGATGTGCGATAAAGACGGAGGACATTTTCATCTGCCCGGCTTCCCAACCGGTGAAGTGAAGGACCCGACCGGGGCGGGCGACAGCTTCGCGGGTGCATTGATGGGTTATCTGGCCGAGCAGGACAGGACCGACCTTGAGGCTTTGAAGACGGCTATTGCCTATGGAACAGTAACGGCATCGTTCACGGTTGAAGATTTTTCGACGCAGAGACTTGCTTCGCTTACGAGGGCGGATATTGACGAGAGGCTTGAAGCTCTCAGAAAACTGACGCAATTTTGACCGGCCGGGTGAACTGAATAATGCGATGTTTTATAGCAATAGACCTTGATGAGGCAATAAAAAGACAATTGGCGAAGCTGCAGGAGGAGATGCAAAAAAAGGCTGATATAAAAACCGGCGATGTCAAATGGGTAAAGCCTGATTTAATACATCTTACGCTAAAATTTCTTGGCGAGGTCAGGGACGAAAGTGTTATTGAGATTTGTCAAGCGGTTGGCGATGTTGCCGGCAGATACACCAGATTTGTACTTGATGTGGGCGATGTTGGTTATTTCGGAGGAGCCTCTGCGAAGGTTCTATGGGTAGGTGTCGGCCGGAATAGCGACGAGCTTGTTGGACTGCAAAGCGATATAGACGAAAATCTGGCCAAGGCCGGCTGGCGCAAGGAAATGAGGCGTTTCACGGGTCATTTGACTTTGTGCAGGATAAGAAACCCGCGGGCGGGACGTATTCTTGCGGCAATGAGCAAAGAGTATGAGAAATTAGAGATCGGCTCGATGGAGGTTGAATCTGTTTGCGTTTATCAGAGCGAATTGACGCCCACCGGGCCAATTTATACGGTTTTAAGTAGAAGCCGATTAGGCGTGTAGCTTGTGCTAAAAACACACGCACATATTTAGAGGAGATAAAAGAATGGGTAAGGCGGCCAAATCGAAGAAGGCTGAAACGTTTTCGAAGGCGGTAAGCAAAGGTGCCGCCCTCGAGCGGGTAATTGTACAAATTGAGAAACAATACGGCAAGGGCTCCATTATGCAGATGGACGAGAGTCAGTACGCCAGGATTGAAGGCATCCCGACGGGGTCGCTGTCCCTGGACATCGCTCTGGGCGGGCGGGGCATACCGCGAGGAAGGGTTACAGAGCTTTTCGGGCCTGAGTCGAGCGGCAAGACGACCCTTGCGCTTCATACTATCGCCAGCGCTCAGCGGACCGGCGTTGCAGCGTTCATCGATGCTGAGCACGCCCTTGATACCACCTGGGCAAAAAGATTAGGCGTGGACGTCCGCAGCCTTCTGGTCAGTCAGCCGGACACCGGTGAGCAGGCGCTGGATATAACTGAGATGCTGATAAGGTCGAATTCGGTAGATGTGATAGTGATTGATTCGGTCGCAGCATTGATACCGGCGGCCGAATTGGAGGGGGATATGGGCGACTCGCACATTGGGCTGCAGGCCAGGTTAATGAGCCAGGCGATGCGGAAGCTTGCTGGCGTGATAAATAAAAGCAAGACGGCGCTTATATTTATAAACCAGATTCGTATGAAAATTGGCGTTATGTTCGGCAATCCGGAAACGACGACGGGAGGCAGGGCCCTTAAATTTTACAGCTCGGTCCGGATTGATGTCAGGCGCATCTCGACAATCAAGGATTCGAGCGGCGCAATCGGCAGCCGAATAAGGGCAAGGGTGGTAAAGAACAAAATCGCTCCGCCGTTCCGGGATTCTGAGTTTGATATTATGTTCGACAGCGGAATCAGCTACGAGGGCGACTTGATTGATTTGGGTGTTGGCTGTGAAGTGATTGAGAAGAGCGGCGCCTGGCTTAATTACGGAAATATTCGGCTGGGTCAGGGCAGAGAAAGCAGCAAAAAATACCTCGAAGAGAACAAAGAGGTAGCTGATGGATTGAAGAATAAAATACTGGTGGCCAAGGGTCTGATTGCCGAGGGCGAGAAGTGATAAGCACCGCAGAGATTAGAGATTCATTCATAGACTACTTCCGGCGGCACGGCCATCAGTTTGTGCCCAGCTCCCCTGTCGTACCGGTGGGGGATGAGACATTGCTGTTTGCAAATGCCGGAATGAATCAATTCAAGGATATTTTCCTCGGGCTGACAAGCAGCGATTATAAGCGTGCGGTCAACAGCCAGAAATGCATTCGGGTAAGTGGCAAGCATAATGACCTCGAAGAAGTTGGCGTTGATACATATCACCACACGTTCTTCGAGATGCTGGGTAACTGGTCGTTCAATGATTACTTCAAGGCCGAGGCAATCGAGTGGGCCTGGGAGCTTTTAACGAAGGTATGGGGCATCGAGGCTGACAGGCTTTGGGCGACGGTTTTTGCCGGCAACCAACAAGAAGGGCTCCGGCCTGACGATGAATCGGCGGAACTGTGGCGTAAGGTGACGGTGATACCACAGGAGAGGATTTTAGCGTTTGGCAAGAAGGATAATTTCTGGGAGATGGGTGACGTTGGCCCGTGCGGGCCCTGCAGTGAAATCCACATTGACCTTGGCCCGGAAAGGTGCGAGAAGAAAAAACTCAGCTCCCATAAGTGCGGAGTTAACAGTGGTTGCGGCCGGTTTATTGAACTGTGGAACCTGGTATTTATCCAGTACAATCGCGACGAGACAGGCAGGCTTGAGTCATTGGGGGCGAATTACGTCGATACGGGATTAGGGCTGGAAAGAATCGCGGCCGTAATGCAGCACAAAGCAAGCAACTACGATACGGACCTGTTTATGTCCCTTATCAAAGCGATTGAGGGAATTACGGGGCACAAATATACTTCCCGGCTTGGCAGTGAGACGGACAATGCCTTTCGTGTAATATCCGACCACATTCGGGCTCTTACCTTTGCGATAACGGACGGCGCGACGCCGACTAACGAAGGGCGTGGATATGTCATTCGGCGGATATTACGCAGGGCGGCGAGGTTTGGCAGAGTTTTGGGAATGCATCAGCCGTTTATGTATAAACTTGTGCCGGTGCTGACTGAGGTGATGGGCGATGCATTTGGTGAGATAAGAGAACGTGCAGAATATGTCTCAACGGTAATTGAAGCGGAAGAGGCCGGGTTCGGAAGAACGCTCGACAGAGGGATAGAGATTTTTGCTTCGGCGGCTAAGCGAGCGCAAAAAGCAAAAGATAAGACCATCACAGGTGATGATGCCTTCACTTTGTATGATACTTACGGCTTTCCACTTGATTTGACGGAGCTTATGGCCAGAGAGCGCAATCTTAAGGTCGATACCGGCAAATTTGAGGAACTGATGGACGAGCAGCGCGCTCGTGCACGGGCGGCACAGAAGGATGTTTCAATTGGAGTGAATTTGTCCGGCGTGGAATTACCATCTACCGATGATTCGCCAAAGTACGAAGGGAGCAGTTGCACAAGCAGGATTGTTGGCTTTATTGATAGCCAGGGTTACAAGACTGAGGGCCAGCTAACCGACGGAGCTGAACGCATAGGACTTGTCCTTGATAAAAGCTGTTTCTATGCCGAGGCGGGCGGGCAGGTGGGTGATTGTGGTCTTATCACATCGAGCGCCGGCCGGTTTGCGGTCGAGAGCGCGGGCAAAATCGCCGCCTGTGTTGTCCACTGGGGACGTCTCGCCGCCGGCGGCCTTTCGGTGGGTGATGAGGTTGAGGCGAAAGTCGATAAGGGCAGGGAATCAAGCGAGAAGAATCACACAGCAACGCATCTTTTGCAGTGGGCACTTCAGCAGGTGCTCGGTGAATCGGTTAGGCAGCAGGGAAGTTTAGTCTGTCCGGAATACCTAAGGTTTGATTTTACTTACCCCAAAGCTTTGAGCAGTGAGGAGCTGAAGAAGGTTGAGAGTCTTGTACGTGGCAAAATTGCGGCGGATGAACCTGTGACGGCCCCGGTTATGCCGATTGCCGAGGCGCAGAAATTGGGAGCGATGGCGCTTTTCGGAGAAAAGTACGGAAGCGAGGTTCGGGTAGTCGCTATCGGGGCGGAGAGTTTAGACGGAATCGGAGATGCTTTTTCGCGAGAGTTTTGTGGTGGCACGCACACAGACAGGACCGGCCGAATCGGCGGCTTTAAGATAATCAAAGAGGAAAGTATATCAGCGGGTGTACGGAGAATAACGGCTCTTACCGGCGAAGGACTGAACAGGTTTTTCGATGAGCGGAGTGATACGGTTGACGGGCTTTCGGTGATGTTAAAGGCGCCGGCAGAGCAGCTTGTTGAACGTGTCAAAAAGCTTATCGAGGACAACAAAAAGTTGGTAAAAGAGCTCAAGTCGGCCCGTAAAAAAGGTGGGGTTGACGTTATGGCCGAGGCGAAAGCTCTTCTAAGCAAAGCCGAGAAGGTCGGCCAAACGTCAATTATAACAGGACAGTTGTCGGCGAACTCAATTGAAGAGGGTCGGGGCGCAATCGATATGCTCAGGAAAAAAGCCAAATCGGCCGCTATTGTTTTGGGTATGGCCGGCGAAGGCAAGGTAAATTTACTGGTGGGGATTACCGACGATTTAGTTAAAAAAGGATTGAAGGCGGGCGAGCTTGTCAAAGCCGTTGCGCCGATAGTTGGGGGAGGCGGTGGCGGCGGCCCGAAGATGGCGCAGGCAGGCGGCAAAGAACCTGATAAAATAGATGAAGCCCTTGCAAAAGCCGCCGAAATTATAAAAGAAAAATTGTCTGGTTGAGTATTCATATTAGGTCACGGCTGGAAGGCCTTACTGCGGAACAAATAATGACAAGAATTGCTTTTATCGGGGCGGGGAGTTTGCAATTCACTCGCAGCCTGGTACGGGATATTCTGACATATCCTTTGCTTAAGGATTCGACCTTTGCGCTTATGGACATAGACAGCCAAAGGATTGACTTTGCGCTAAGGGCCGTGCAGAGCATAATAGAGAAAGGCAGTTATCCCGCCAAAGCCGAAGCAACGCTAAATAGGCGCCAAGCTCTTGCAAATGCTGACGTAGTAGTGTGCACAATTCTGGCAGGAGGTGTAGATGTCTGGCGTCATGATATTGAGATACCTAAAAAGTACGGCATTGACATAAACGTGGGCGACACACGGGGAGTGAGCGGGATTTTCAGGGCGCTTAGGACCATTCCGGTGATGCTCGATATATGCCGGGATATTGAAGAGCTTTGTCCCGACGCGTTTCTTCTCAATTATACAAACCCAATGGCGATGTTGTGCCGGGCGATGCAGAGAAAAAGCAACGTGAAGCTGACGGGATTATGTCACAGCGTGCCGCTTACGGCGCAAATGCTGGCAAGGTGGATTGATACGCCGATGGACAGGATAGCTTACCTCTGCGCAGGCATCAACCATCAGGCGTGGTACCTTGAGTTCAAAAAGGACGGCAAAGACGCTTATCCGTTGATTCGCGAGGCGCTCAAGAAGGAGGAAATCTATAAGGAAGAGATAGTCCGCAATGAGATGTTCCTGCATCTTGATTACTACGTTACCGAGTCGAGCGGACACAATTCGGAATATAACTGGTGGTTTCGCAAACGGCCGGACTTGATAGAGAAATACTGTCTGCCGGGTACGGGCTGGAACCCGGGAGAGTATGCATATATTTTGAATGATTATCTAAGAACCGAGAAGACCTGGAAGGATGATATAAAAAAATGGTTTGATGACGGTGCACCGATGTCGCTTGAGCGCGGCCACGAGTATGCCTCGGCGATAATCAACGCCTTTATGGGCGGTGAGCCTTATGAGTTTAACGGCAATATGCCCAATACGGCGCTTATCAGCAATCTGCCGGAGGGGGTCTGTGTGGAGGTTCCGGTGGTGGCAAATAAGCAAGGCCTGAATTCTATAAGCGTAGGCGCTCTTCCACCGCAATTGGCGGCCCTGAATAATATAAGCGTTGCGGTTGAGGAGATGGCAGTGGAAGCGGCACTGATGGGTGATGCCAGGCTGGTCTTTCAGGCGATATGTTATGACCCGCTGACGGCCGCGGTCCTCTCATTGGCCCAAATTAAACGGATGGTGCAGGAAATGCTGGAGAAAAATAAACCCTACCTGCCGCAGTTTAAGAGCATCGAGATTTGACCACTTTGTTGAGAATCCCTCGACAAAGTCGCCGAGGTCAAAAAAGAATGGTTTAGTATTTGAAAAGCTGTATAATCAGAATTGTTTTTGCCTTGTAGAAAACATCTTGAGAGGTCATTTCGAGCGAAGGCCTTTTAGGGCCGAAGTCGAGAAATCCCTCGACTTGGCTCGTGACAGGTCTATTTTTTTGAGTAGATTTCTCCACTTCGCTCATCTCGATAAATCTGGACTCGCTACGGTCGAAATGACATTGGTTTCTGCACAGCAAATTGATTTTTCAGGTGTGCTTTTCGATGACTTTTTATAAACGTTTATTCCCGGCTTCGGGGGTATTTTACTTTTGTATCCTAGGCCTGCTGTTTGCAGCGGACAAACCTGAAAAGATAAATGACCCCGGTTTTGCACCCGGCCGGGAATTTCGCGTCGACGTTGATAACGAGTATATAGGGGGTAAGCACTTCCTCGTATATGTTCCCGCCGATTATACAGACCAGTATGATTGGCCTGCGATTTTCTTTTATCACGGAATGAACGATCAGCCGACAACCTGGCCGTTCAAGCAAATAACCAACGGCAGGGGTTTTATTGTCGTCGGAATG
>CAYZTY010000033.1:0-23842 GCA_964481525.1 uncultured Pirellulales bacterium | reverse complement strand
ATGATGCTCCTCATGATTCAGGGACCCTTAACTCGTGGTCTTTGATTGTCAAAATAACGGTTGTTATTGAGCCGAATGCACCGGTTCTTCATTCAGAACCCAACATAACGCCGGGATTGTGTAATACGATTTCCTGGGACCCGGTTCCTGATGCAAATGTGTATTATGCCGAGTGTTCCAGCGACCCGTGCTTTTCTGCTATTGTTAGTAACAGCGGCTGGATAACCGACACCTATTATGAATTTTGTGGATTAACCAGTGGTCAGGAATATTGGTATAGAGTAAAATCAGCTTACAGTGCCTCAGGAGGGGCCGAGAGTGACTGGTCTAACATCGAATCTTCCCGCCAATGCGGCACACCTGGCGATTTTGAACCGGATTGCGATGTGGACTGGGTCGACTTGGTAGTGTTAGTTGAACAGTGGTTGCAGGCACCGGGTACGCCTTCGGCGGATATTGCTCCGCCGCCTGATGGAGATGGTATAGTTGACTTCTATGACTTTGCTGAATTTGCTGTTCATTGGCTTGAGGGTACTGAGTAATTTTAAAAGGGTTGAACTGCACCAAGGCCGAAAATCCGCTCAGGAAAATGAGACTACATTTAACTCGATTCCAAAAACAATTGTGTAACGTTCTTCAGGATGGTCTGCCAATATGCCGCAAACCGTTTGCGGATATTGCAATGTTTTTGCATACCAACGAGGCTAAAGTCCTGGGCGAAACGGAGAAATTAAAAACTGAGGGTGTTATTCGGCGGATTTGTGCGTTGATAAATCCCCGAGCGCTGGGCAGGGTCAGTACCCTTGTGGCTGCTCACGTGGCAGAAGAGGAATTGAGCGCGATTGTGGATGTGATTAACGAAATGCCCGGCGTCTCTCATAATTACCTGAGGAAACATTTTTACAATCTGTGGTTCACACTTCAGGGCCGGTCGGAACGGGAGATTGAGCTTCAAATCAAGAATCTGGCAGCCCGTTTTGGTATTGAATTTCATAGCCTGCCTGCCGAACGGATTTTTAAGCTCGATGTACGATTCGATGCCGAAAGCGGCGGTAAGGCATTGCTGCCCGATATTGAAGAATACGGGGAAGATAGACCTGTCAAATTGGACGAGAATCAAACCCGCCTGCCAGCGAGGCAAGGATTGATTCTGCAAAAGCTGCAGGAAGGTCTTGAGATAGTTACGGAGCCTTTTGAATTTCTTTGTAACGAGGGAATTGATAGTCCGGAGGTGTTCAGGACAATCGAAGAATTACTTGATAAGGGCGTGATTCGACGGATAGCCGCCATTGTGGACCATCGTAAATTGGGCTTTACGGCCAATCTTATGTTCTGTTGTAATGTTGGGTCGAAGCATTTCGGCCCTGAGCTCACTGCCGAAGGGCAAATCACGGCGGCGGGTCAGCAGCTGGCTCGACTGCCTGTTGTCAGCCACTGTTATCAGCGAAAGACGTTCGATGGCTGGCCGTATAATCTGTTCGCAATGATGCACGCCGGCAGCATGGGTCGGCTTCAATATACTATCGAACAATTCGTTAGAGATTGCCAAATAGCCGATTATGCGCTGCTGCCGACCGAGACCGAGTTTAAGAAAGAGCCGGTAAAGTACAGTTTTTAACGCCGTACGGAAAAGTGTTCAGACTGCACTGCAATCTGAAGTTGAACATTCCTTTAATCAATTGGGTTTTTTATTGACATCAATTATTTCTTTCGCATCGTGTTGTTGCTATATAATTGAGCTTCGGTAAGGACAGGTTCTTTGCATCTTTGTCCTTGAGCAACGACTTTTTAGTTGTTAATCTATGAACTATGAACTATGAACTATGAACTAACAACTATGAACTACTGAAGGGAGGCAGGTATGGAGACATATAATCTTGTGAGTTTCCTGGGGATATTTGTTCTGATTGCCTTCGCCTGGCTTTTGTCATCCGACAGAAAAAATATGAACTGGAAAGTTGTTTTCTGGGGAGTTGCTCTGCAGCTATTAATTGCTTTGTTTATTTTTGTTATTCCTGCAGGCTCGAGACTCTTTTTGTTTTTGAATGAGGCGGTCGTCAAGGTTCTGGATTCATCAAGTGCCGGCGCAAAATTTGTTTTTGGCAGACTTGCTATTCCCCCTGGTCAGGTTGGTGAAACGGGAGAGACCTCACTGGGCTTTATTCTCGCTTTTCAGGCCTTTCCCACGATAATTTTCTTCTCGGCGTTGATTTCGATTTTATACTTTTTCAATGTTATGCCTTTACTTATCAGGTCGTTCGCCTACGTGTTTACGAAGTTGATGAAAATATCCGGCGCTGAGTCTCTCGTTGCGGCAAGCAATATTTTTGTAGGCATTGAGTCCATGCTGACCGTTAAGCCGCATTTGAGCGGGATGACTGCCTCGGAGATTTGCACTATCCTGACTGTGGGAATGGCGACGGTCGCGTCCAACGTCTTGGCGCTTTATGTTTTTAGTTTGAAGGCCCAGTTTCCCACGATTGCCGGCCATTTGGTTTCGGCCTCCCTGCTGTCTGCTCCAGCGGCGCTTGTTATGTCAAAAGTCATCTTCCCCGAGAGCCAAACTCCGCAGACACTGGGCGTGCACGTTCGACCTTTTTATGAGAGGGACAGAAGCTTTTTCGAGGCGATTATTAACGGGGCCAATGCCGGAGTGAAAATGATTGTCGGGATTGTAGCGCTTCTCATAGCAGTTTTAGGTCTGGTTGCTCTGGTGGACTTGTTTCTATCCGCGCTGGGAGAAAAGCTGGACGTGCTTTTTGGTGTCCAGAACGAATTATCTTTAAAGACAATCTTTGGTTATATCTTTTATCCTTTTACGTTAATTCTGGGTGTCCCTGCTTCGGATGCGACGATAGTTTCCAGAATTATCGGCGAGCGTGCTATTGTTACCGAGGTTGCCGCTTATAAAGATTTGGGACTTGCCCTGGAAAAGAATCTGCTCCAGCATCCCCGTTCGGCAGTGATTACCACCTATGCCTTGTGCGGATTTGCTCACCTCGCTTCGATGGGTATCTTTGTTGGCGGCGTCTCGGCGCTGGCACCCGACAGGACCCGCGATATTGCGGCTGTGGCGTTCCGCGCGCTTCTGGCGGCAACGTTGGCTTGTCTCTTAACAGCCTGTGTGGCCGGTACGTTTTTTACAAAAGGCTCGATTCTCTTAGGGACCTGAGTATGTTTGTAAAACGTTTTGAGGATTGTCAGGAAATTATAGCTGCTGATGGCTCGATTTTGCGTGAGTTCTTGCATCCTGCAAAGACGGACCTGCAAATTCATTATAGCCTGGCATACGCGAAAGTTATGCCGCGCCAAAAGACCAAATTACACAAGCTCAAAACTTCCGAGGTGTATTATATCATAGAAGGCCAAGGCCTGATGCACATAGACGAGGAATCCTGCAAAGTTGGTCCACAATGTGCGATTTATATTCCGCCGGATTCAAAGCAGTATATCGAGAACACGGGAGACTCTGATTTGATATTTCTGTGCGTAGTAGACCCGTCATGGCAAAGCCGGGACGAAGAAATACTTGATGACTCTCGTACTACGTAGCGTTACTTCGCAGAGTAGCAGCAGTGGTAGGAATTACCTGTTTTGTGTTTTTGGTGTATCTGTTTGAAGGGTCGTTTTCTAAAGTATACGTATTCCAACCAACTCCCCCGGTGTAAGCTCCAGTTCCGGCGGGACTTTTATCAGGAATGGCCGGCCCCATTGTCGCAGGTTGGGATTTTGCCACAAACGGACCGGCATTTCTTCAACTGTTGGGCCGATATATGTTATCTCCAATTGTGCAATCTGCCCGGGCCGGCTGTTTTTGGTAAGTTCCACCTTTAAACCTTTTCGAATTTGGTCCGTTTGTTCTTCCGTAGCGTATGCGATTACCTCACTGGGCCGAGGTTCTGCTACAGTAAGTACCGGCTGACCCGGCATAACAACCTCGCCCGGCCTGCGTAAGTCGACTTCACCGGGCCGACCTGTGACGGCCTGGTCTGCAGAGGCCTGGATTTGAACTACTATTCCGTCGATTGGCGACCTTAACACCATCTGCTTGCGTTGTACCAGCAGCTCTTCCACTAACTGTTCCTGAACCTTTATCGCCTTGCGTATAAGCTCGAGCTCATCATCAACCGAAGGGTGGACCGGCAGGCGAAGCGCAAATTCACGATGTCGCTCATGGGCCTGCTGCAGATCGCCTTCGTATTGGAACAGCAGGTTCTGATTTTCTTCGATTTTTTTTGCCAGTATATTGTATTGTATTTTTATCTTCTGCAGCTCGTAGGGTGTCAGCGCATTCTTTTCCACCAGTTCCCGGACGATTCGCACCTCCAGCGCCAGTTCTTCCAGCATTATCCCGTCCGTCTCGAGAATCGTTTTCAATTCCAGTATACGGGCCCTGCACTGTTCAACATCCACAGAGAACCGTCGCTGTGTTGCAATCCAGTCTGTTTCTCTTTGGGCCGCCTCGGCCAGAAGCCGGTCCTGAGTGGGAATTAATTCCGCTATTAACCGGTGTATTTCGGCTATCGCAGTTGCAATTTGCGCGTTTATAAGTTCGTCGTCCAGTACCACTAATATCTGTCCTTCCTGCACGTTGTCAAACATCCGCACGGGAATGCTCTTCACCCGGCCTGCAAGAGTTCCTGCAACCGAACACGTTTGGCTGCGCGCAATGCCGATAACCTCAAATTTCCTGGTGCGTCTGTTGAGTAGACCTACTACTACCGCAGCGGCAGCCAGCCACACGAGGATAGGAAACAAACGCCGACGCCATATATCGGAGCGATTATCCTCATTTTTCATATCGACTTAGACCTCGAGCAATTGCTCCTGCATTGTCAGGGTAACGTTTTCGATGCCCTGTACTTTTTCAAGCTCTGCTAACATTTGTTCATTTTTTGCCGCGTTACGTATCATAAGCTGATAGGAATACTCTGCCGGGCCTTCGAAGCCGCTGTCCTGCAACGAAACAAGTGTGAATTTGGTGCAGAAGCGTTTAAGAACAGCAAGAATCGGATGGTCCGGTTCAAGCTGTCCCGGCAGACGGAACGTCAGAAATCCGTTGTGCGGCTGATGTGTCCCGAAGCCGGTCAAGTGCAGATACAGCGCAATCAGAGACAAAATAATCGTACCCACGATCGCGATACCGTATCGCTGCGAGCCGGCCGCCATTCCAATCACCAACGAGCAGAAAATGAAGGCTATGTCACGAGTATCTTTGATAATATTGCGGAAACGAATGATGGCCAGCGCGCCCATCAAGCCGAACGCTGTAATGATGTTGTTGCCTATGACCGCCATAACCATTGCCACCACAACGGTAATCATAATTAACGATTGCACAAATGTTCTCGAATACGACAGTCCGCTGTGTGTGAAGTAATAGACCCACGCCAGAACCTGCCCCAGTACGAAGGCAAGCAGCAGCGATAGAATAATGTCTTCAGGTTTGAAGATTCTTACCGCCGAGCTTCTGTCTAAAATTTGCCAGATTTGTCCCATAGCCGGTTCTCTGATATTTTGGGTGTACAGAATCCCAACAAACTCGCTTTTTTTATCGAATAGACATACTTTGATATGGATTGCTGCTGAAGACCGAAATGCTTTACCATTCGGTCGAGCCAGGCCGGATAACTGCCTGTAAATTTGATTTCCAGAACGATACGATTCAGATGCATTCGCTGCCAGCCCCGGCCGTCAAGGGCCACATTAGCGGTTCTCGTTATGTTATAGCACAAATCCCTGTCAAAGGTTACCCGTATCCGTCTGTCAATGGTTCCTTCAAAGGCCTGCCGAAGGTATCGCGTTCTCACAATCGGCTTGGCGCCGACACTATTCATATAGAGGATAAACTGTCTGAGAGAAGCCTCCCCGTTGTCGTTGCTTTGTGGCCGGCTTGAACTCGACAGCAGAGATGCCATGTGTTGATGCAGGACCTGCGAACGGCTTTTAATAATAACACTGCCTGCACGCCGTTTGATTTCGAAGAACCGAGGATAATCCGTCTCGTCAGTGTAGCTGCGTATTCGCAGCTTGAATCTATTTTTTTGCCCTTGCATAGTTTCCTGACAGAGTTGCAAGTTGTCCGAGTCCAGATAGAGGGTGACAATCGGATAGGCCCCCTTGGGTTGTAACCTGCAGTAACGGTCGGGCTGCATGTATGGTTTGATAAACTCCGCAATTGCCGCTGCTATCGATTCGTTGATGATATACTTTATTTCATGCCTGCACCAGAGAATACGGTCAATTATCTTGTTCGGTTGCTCTTTGGTCCGCACTATTTTTTTAGGATAGGCCGGTTTCCCATCTGCGGTCTTCTTCCGCAGTTGTTCATACCCTTTATTTTTTGCTCCAGTTTTTGTGTCTCTCAGCTTTGCCATGAAAGCCTTCTCTGTTCAATCAACCAGTGCTTATCTAATGTCTTTTTCTTCTTCCTTAATAAACTACGAACCCGGCGTTGGCGGGTCGGCTATGCCCCAGTTATTCGGGTCATTGGCATAATATTGCGGGAAAAGGCGTCTTAGCGAGGCGCCGCCGCCGTCCGGCTCGATAGGCCAGAGGTCCACGTCGCCGGGACAATCCTCCGGATGCGAGCCGTCACTGTAATTGACCCTCTCGAGGCGGATATAGTAGCGATTGTTAAATTCGTCCACATCACCGGGTTTCGACAGCTCCAGTCTATCTCCACCGTTGCCAAGCTTACCATCGTAGGGGCCGAGGACCTGGACACCGGGACTGCCGTACTTCAGCGCAAAGTCGCACGGGTCTTTGACCACCAGTAAATACTCTCCAGGTCCTAAAGTTACCTCATTGGGACTGTCCGGGAAGGTGTAATCGATGCCGTCGGTGAATTTCCACGGCAGACCTTCTGTGTAATCATACAGGGTAACTGGAGAAGCAGTTCTATTATAAAGCTCGATATATTCTTCGTGCTGATTGTTTGTGGCTGGGTTATACATAATCTCGGTAATCACTATCGGGCTGATTTTCGGATAGGCGTTGGCCGCGCCCGGCGTGTTCGAATCCAAAGCTACAAAATTATAATTGCCGGTGCTGCTCTTGAAGTATCGCCCGAATGACACACCTGTTTCCGAAGCGCCGAAATCTTCTATTTCCCGGTAACCGGTCAGCTCTGAACCTTGTGCTGAGGTAAGGCACACCTCCTCGCCATTCTCGCTCAGGGCAAAGACAATCAGTCGGCCGGGGTCGCTTGCAGTAGCACCGAAATTCGCGTCTTCATAGAAAAGCAGGTATCCACCCGCAGGAATGGTAGTGCCCGCTGCGATTTTATATTTCATCAAGTTGGGGTCACCATTGCTATTGTCACTCAGGTACCAGCCTCCGATATCAACGGCTTCGGCGGAGGTGTTATACAGCTCTATCCAATCCGGGGCGGTGCCGTGCGAGTGTGCCATTATTTCGTTTATGGCCAAAGTGCCGGGGTTGGGAACCACGCCGTCATCGTCCATACCCGGTGAGCCACCCCGCAGCGCGCTTGCCCGCCACGAGTCTTTCTCGTCCCAGCTATTGGGGTCGAGGTTGTTCTGGTCTATTATAGTCAGAGAGAAGCCTTCTCCGTCGGTAATCGGGCGCCAATCGTCCCCGTAACTGAATTCATGAATCGTCCCGCCAACAGCATCTTCGAGTCTGATTTTTTCTCCTCCGTTATTGAGACTGCCTTTATATTCGCCTGCAATGATACCGCTAAAACTCGGATACTCTGAAGCAAATGCAAATTCGTCTTTTATCACCAGGACGTAATCGCCGGCTGATAAATTGATACCAGCCGGGAAGGTAAAATCGACGCCGTTTGTAAAGCTGACCAGATTCAGTTTTATATTCTCCGGCCCGATATTTCGCAGTTCGATATATTCTGCATTCGGGTCGCCTGCCGGCGCGTCGGCTGGATGATACATAATCTCGGTGATGCGAAGATTATCAGCGACCGGGCCGACGGCATACGTGGCCTCGTTCAGCGGGCTCCAGTCGCCTGAATTATACACCCGGGCCTTGACAATCGCGCTCTGGTTCATTGTGACTGCGCCGGTAACGGAGTAATTGTTTGCGCTGGCCGAAAAACCGCCACTGGTGCTGCCTGTAATTAGCTCCGCGCATATTATAAAATCACTGTTGTTAGTAGTGAGATTAAGTCCGTGTATGGCCAGCAGATTTTCACCCTGTACCAGGTCGCCGATGTGACTGGAGACGTCGAAGCTATCGAAATTCTCATCGGCCTCGTGGCTGCCGGTTGACGCGGAATTCCACTGCGGCGAGGTAGGTGCGTTGATTTCATAAATTTTTACTCCGTTAAGGTAAGCGATGAAGCCGTCATCGTAACGCATTTGCAGCTTCATTACCGTGAAATCGGTCGGGTCACAGTCGACCGTGAAGGGTATGCGCACGTAACACGTGCTGTTATGGTTGTACATCTGTTCCTTAACGTCGATATCGATATAGTAGTTATAGTCTGAGCCTGTATCGTACCCGACGCCACCCATCCCGGCGGTCCAGCCGTACGTCACGAAGTTGGGGTTTGTTCTCCATGTACTGCCAATAAAGCCGGTCGGAACAAGAACGTGCTTGTCTGCGTGAGCATCCACCAGGCTTTTGTAGGTTCCCCACAGACGTGGGTCCTGTCCATCAGTGGTGTAATAGATTGTGCCTCCTGTGTTGGGATTAATCATACTCAGGCTGTCCCCGTCTGAAATGTAGCCGCCATGCTGGTAACCGCCGTTTATATTGAATATTGGTGCATCGAGTATGCCAAATCCTTCATTTTCACAGGCATCCAGGAAAATACCCCGTCGCTGTGGTATCCACGTATCCGCAATATATGTATCCATGGAAATAACGAGCAACATATCGTTTTTAAGCTCGTTGAATCGCGTTAATATGTTGCCGTTCGTCATTGCACCGCCGTTATTGAAATGTTTGTGCAAGCGGTCGGCAAATAGCTGACTGAATTCATCATTATCCTTTAGCCCCCTGTATATGTAGGCCAAAGACGTATTTTCACCGTTAAGACCACTATTTCCTCCATAAGGTGGAAACGTGTTGAAGCCGACGTCATACAGGTAGCTTGAGTCCATCGCGCCTTCTATATCCCATACGAAGAATCTGAATTTTCCCCGGTCTGACCGCTCGGCTGCGACCGTCCAGTTATTATTAGGCCAATCCCAGTTAGCCGAGTACAACTCGACAATCAGGTAGTCAATAAATGCCTGAATGTCGACGCGCTTGCTGGCTTTATAATAATTGAGGTTATTCGACAGGTCGGTGCCGTTAACGTAGTCCAGCATTGCGTACCAGGCCACCTTATCGCCGTCGCGTGCGTCTCCTGACTGTGTAATAACATCCCAGCTTTCATTGCTGTTATAATATTCCTGGAAGAATTCCTCATCGGTGCGTTCGCAGGGATTATAGAAGACCTTATATTCGCCGTTGATGAAGAGGTTGGCCATTATTCCCGTGCCTTCCACGGCACCCATATCCCTGTGCAGCCGCCTGAGTAGCTCGTCCTTAATAAATGGATTACAACTGTCATTATGTCCTCCGCGGATTACAACGCTGCGCCAGCGATTGATATCGGAAAGTGGAAACAGAGAAGGCTGTTCGAGCCGGCTGTTGCCGTAATCGCCGCGGAAGTAACATTTGAGACTGAATTTATTGTAGTTCCAGCAGCCTGACCAGTCGGGATTGTCGCGTTTGTACCGCGGCCGATGATAGTCGCTGCCCTGGACGCGGATGCCGCAGTTTTCCTGAAAGCCGCTATTGTCGGCCGGTTCAATCAGCTCGACGGATATAGGCCGTTCATATTCTATTCCCCGGTGTATAGGATTGTTATAATCGTCGGGATTTACTGCGTACCAGCCATCCCCACCATATGCTCCCCCGACGATGGCCATAATACCGTTCGGTTCGAACAGCGATAGTTCCTCATCACCGACGATGGAGATGATTGGCAATGACTTCTGGGCCGAACTAAGACCGAATAGAAACGTATGTGTCTTGGTTGGCGAGGCGAGCCAGGCTGGTTTGAATGCCTTGGCACGCACACACTTCGTGGTGGTTATGTAGAGAGAGTTAGTATATTCGGTGCTGCTTTCGGTGGGGTCACTCCCGTCCATCGTATAGCGTATCACGGCACCATCTGTATCGGTGGATAATATCAACTGGAATGAAGAGGTGTAAAGCCCGCGTTTGTGGCTGAAGTTTACCTCCTCCACGAGGTCAAGGTACCCGCCGTCATTTTGCAGCTCCGGCGTGGGATTTCCCATAAATCGCCAGTTATCGCTGACATCAGGAAACCGCCCGTAAGAAATATCGCCATACTGCTGACCAAAGTTGATGCTGTCTACCTCGACGCTGTTGGAATCGAAAATGGCAATCTCCTCTCCATCACCGCTGAGCTTAAAGTCCGCGTGCAGGGGGCCTTGTTCCGTATCATCGTCTGCCCATATCACAAGGTGGCCGTGTGAGGGAATTGTTGTATCTGTGGGTGAATCGTCGGGAATCTGCCACCAATCGAGAGGATTATCCGGTTTGTCCGTCAGGTACATACCGCCTATATCAATAGAGTAATCCCCGGCATTATAGATTTCTATCCAGTCGGGATATTCGTCCGCTTCTTCCGGGTCCTCTATAGTATCATTGTTCACCGCCATAAACTCGTTGATGACCAAAGGAATTCCAGACTTTCCCCAATTGTTTGCAAGTAGCGCAAGGTCGAAGCTATTTACGATGTTCAGTTTGTCGAGGTTAGGACAGTTAAAATCATAGCACTGCACCGCCACGAGCCAGGAATCGGCGAATATCTCCAGGTCTTCTAAATCCACTGTGCCGTTTCTTGTTAAATCACCCATTGGAAATTGTGCGGCCGCTGAATTGGTTAGAATTACAGTTAATACAAGCAGCAATCCGCCCAGCCATCGGATGGATAAAATTTTCAGGGGGCTAAGCATTTTTATCTCCTTATGCACCGGTATTCCTAAGCCCTCCACCGTTGATTTGTGCCTAACGGGCCTTTGAAGACCAAAACGGTGTTTTTTTAGTTAAATAAGCTTTTCCTATTATAACACATTTAGATTAACGGAGTCAAACGGTTTTTGGCCTAAAAACGGGTTTCTGAAGGTGTTATGTGGGTTTTTGTGGTTCCTGGCAATCTTTTGTCCGATAACGCTTATCAATGAGGGGTATCGGTGTGACTATTACCCAAGTTAACAAGTTTTTTTATCGAATGTAAATGTGTTGCAGATACCAGCGACCTGCGATAAAAAAATATCGAATTATGCCACTGAAGTCCGCTAAAATCCTGGTAACCGGCCTTCCTGGTTGTGGTAAGACGACTGCCGTAATGCGAATTCTCACAAACCTCAACTGCGAGAATGTGGTCGGCTTTTATACACAAGAGGTTCGTAAGGATGGCTGTCGGTCCGGCTTTAAGTGGAATCGGCTGGATGGGAGTGAAGGTATTCTGGCAGGTGTTGAGATTAAAGGACAGCCGCGGGTTGGCAAATATGGTGTGAATGTGCATGGTTTTGAAGAATCGGTGGTCGAAATATTTAATGCCAACCGAAGCGATGCCAAGCTGTTTGTGATTGATGAGATTGGCAAGATGGAGTGCTTCTCGACAAAGTTTATCGAGGCCGTACGAAGACTCTTTGCTTCCGACAGGTCTATATTGGCGACGGTTGCACAGAAAGGTTCAGGTCTTATCAGCGAAGTTAAGAGTTATCCAAACACACAACTATTCAACCTGGCAGTTAAAAATCGCGATAAAGTCATCAGTGAAGTTTCACAAACCCTATCATTTCTCAAAAAAGGCGTGTAGGTACAATCGTTACCCCACAGCGGCTTACTCCACCTATGAGTGTTACGGTAGCAATATTCCTGAAGCTTCCTGTGAGATTGACCGGCAGCTTCCTACATCCCGAGCGCTTCGGCGGCAGCGTCACCGTCCGAGGCAGCCACGACTAACAGCATCTGGTACTGCCCATCACACACCATTGCTGTACCGGCCAGGCCGTTAATGCCCGCATCTGCAAGAGGTTTCAATGTCGCGGCGGCGGCGCCTACCGCGTCAGACTCGCTGATAATGAAACCTGCCGCGGGCCTCGATTGCAGGTTTGCCTTCTCTATGCAGGAGCTAAGAGCCTGCGGGTCTTTTGCGCTCAGACATACATGGCCTTGACCCTGTCCGGTGGAAAAAGCAGCTGCACACAGCAAATCAACTTTTGATGCGGCGATTTGTGAGAGCAGTTTGTGCAGGCTGCCGGGTTTGTCCTCAATCTCAATACAACTTACAAAAATTCGCTTGGTAGCCATCTTCTTACCCCTTTTCAAAAAGCCTTCATATCGTTACAAGCCCCAATGTAGTGTGTAAAAGTTAACTGTCAACATCTAATTTATTATGAGGAAAACGTTATGCTGGACAAAGAGCATCCATACTCGTAGCAATTCAGCCTTGACCTTGTTGTCGAAGTCGCTATCCTTTGTAAGGTGAGTTTCAAGTCAATCCAATTGTGAATGGATTTGGTTCGTTGGTTGGGATGCGCCGTACTATTTGACAAACGGTGGGTTTGCTCCACCGAAGTAGTTCTATTGCGCTATTTGAACAATTGCAGAAACAGGCGGAATTTATAATGCCGCAACCTAATATCATAATTGTAATGACCGACCAGCAGCAGGCACGTTGTTGTAGACGTGAAGGTTTTGCGCTTGACACAACCCCTTTCCTTGATGGCTGGGCCCGCTGCGGCACATGGTTCAATCGTGCATATACCCCTATGCCTATATGTGCGCCAGCCAGGGTCAGCATGCTGACAGGACGTTACCCTGGCTCTACAGGAGTACGAATGAATCACCAGGTAAACGAAGCTGAATATCAGGCAGACCTTTTGGATGTGTTGAAGGGGCAGGGCTATGTGTGCGCTATGATGGGCAAGAACCACTCGCACTGGAAAAAGGACAACCTGGATTATTGGTACGAATTAGGTCACGGCGGAGTGATTGAGGAGGATACGCCTGCTACGAATGATGAGAAGGAATTTGATAGTTGGCTCTGCGGATTACGGCACGGTGTCAGTGATAAGCCGACCCCTTTCCCGCTTGAGCTGCAGCTGCCCTATCGGCTTGCAAGTAGGGCTGGAAACTGGATCCGTGGGAACAGGAGTAATCAGCCTTTTTTTATGTGGTTGAGTTTTGCTGAGCCGCACAATCCATATCAGGTCCCGGAGCCATATTTTTCTATGTTTCCGCGAGACAGTATGCCGCCGCTACTGGCCGACGAAAGCGTCATACCGGAAAGGGGATTTAAGTGGCAGTTTCTCAGTCAGCTTCAACGGCGGTCATTGGACCGGTTTGACGAATTACTGCCATTTTATCGCAGCAATTATTATGGTATGCTCAGGTTGATTGATGACCAGATGGCTCGTTTCCATAACGTACTCGAACAAGAGGGCATTCTCAATAATACCATTGTTTTCTTCGTTGCCGATCATGGCGATTTCGTCGGTGACTTCGGCCTTATGCGAAAAGGTGTGGGCATGCCCGAAGACCTGATGCGCATTCCATTCTTTGTGGCAGGTCCAGGGGTTCTCGCAAATCGCGACAGCCATCCGGCTTTTGTCAGTCTTGTAGACGTTATGCCGACGATTTGTGAGGCTCTCGGCGTATCGATTGCTCCCGGTGTCCAGGGACGCAGCCTTTGGCCTTTGTTGACCGGCAGAGACTACCCGGCAGAGCAGTTCGAGAGCATCTACGCCGAAGAGGGCTTCGGAGGTCTCGACTATAACTGGGAGGACAATCCCGATTTCGATAAGTTTGGACGCAAAGGTGCTCGCGAGATTAGTTTCAATGAACTGAACCAGTATACCCTGTGCGGTATCAGGCGAATGCTTAGACGAGGCCCATGGAAGCTCATATACGATATGAACGGGAAAGGACAGCTTTACAACCTCGACAGTGATCCGGCTGAAAGTGCTAACCTGTTCGATGAGCCCGACTATGCCGAAATACGGGGTCAACTGCTCGAGGAATTGCTGAAAAAGTGCCTTCAGGCCCAGGACCCTCTGCCATTGCCCGGCGGGCTTGACGAAAGAAAAAACCATCCAGAAAATTATTGGCTATGAAGAGTTTTGCGACCTTGATACGAATCCCGATGAACTGCGAAATTTAGCCAACAACAAAGACTATGTCGCCATTAAAAAAGAGCTGTCTGCGTGGCTTGTCAAAGCAGAGAAAAATAAGAATCCTTAAGGATTTGTAAGCGGGAGTTGAATTGCAGCCATTTACACTTTTGATAAAGCCGGCCGGCCCGGATTGTAATCTTGCCTGTAACTATTGTTTTTATTCCGGCAAAAGCAGTCTTTTCAGCCAGGGTGCGCATCGCATGAGTGAGGAGGTGCTGAGGAGGCTGGTCTCCAATTATCTCGGCTTGAAATTTACGGTAAACAACTTTGTCTGGCAGGGCGGTGAGCCGACATTGATGGGGCTTGATTTCTATAAAAAAGTTGTCCGGCTGCAGAAGGAATACGGCAGTGGTGGGCAGACCGTGAGTAACGCCCTGCAAACTAACGGGGTACTGCTGGATAATGACTGGTGTGAATTTTTTAAAAAATATAATTTTCTTGTCGGCATTAGCCTTGACGGGCCGGAAAAATATCATGACCACTATCGAACAGATAAAGCTGGCAGAGGGAGTTTTGGCAGGGTTATGTCAGCGATGGAGAATTGTCGGAAACATGGTGTTGAATTCAATATATTGGTGCTGCTGAATGATAAAAATGTGGTTTCACCCGACGAATTATTTGATTTCTTCACCGGGCAGGATATTAAATATCTGCAGTTTGTACCGTGTGTTGAAAAGGAGCCTGGTACAGATAAAATTGCAGACTTTAGTATTGCGCCAGAGCAGTACGGGCAATTTTTGTGCAGGATATTCGACAGGTGGTGCGAGTATGGCTATGAGAAACTGAGCATCCGTATTTTTGATTCGATGCTGAATTATCTTGTTTATGGCGCCCATAGCATCTGCACATTTAATCGCAAGTGCGCTGACTATATTGTTATAGAGCATAATGGAGATGCTTTCTGCTGTGATTTTTTTGTAGAGCTAGAGTATCAGCTTGGCAATATTCTCGATAGGCCGATCGGGCAATTGTATCAAAGCGATAAAATGCGTCAGTTTGCCGGAGAGAAAAATCATATAGACAACAAATGCCTGGTCTGCCGGCACAATGCCATCTGCCGGGGCGGTTGCCTGAAAGATAGAATGGTAACCGACGGAGATAATGTTGCGTACCCAAATTATTTTTGCCAATCCTATAAACAGTTTTTCGATTACTCCATAGCTCGATTGTCACAATTAGCCGCAAAAATAGTTCATAATTAAAGATGATGAACACTCTGCGGGAGGTTATAGCTTTGATGACAGTCAATAATTGATCCCGAAATGCTCTGTCAGAAGCTTTGGGCTGTTGGAAAAATGACATAAATCTGAATCGGGTGATGCTATCGCCGGTGCTATCGATGGTTATCAGTATTTAATTTTTCATAGAAATCAGCTTCCTGCTCGGAGAGTCTGCCGCTCTCAATCATTTCACGGATGCGTCGCATATCGACGTCACGTGCCTTGCCGCCTGACGGAAGTAAAACAAAAGGCTGTTCATAGCCTGTCGGCATTTTCTCTAAAAACGTACCTATCGAAATGCTCGAAACAAGTACCGCTATTACCAGCACCACCACTAAAAGATACCGAGCTGATAGCTTCGATGGTTTGCCGGCAGGTGCTACAGCAGCCTGCTCTTTTTGACGTTTTTCTAATTCGTATCGGCACCTGTCACAATATAAGCAGTCCATATCCTTTGGGCTGATAGCAAACTCACACTTTCCAAATCTTTTTGCCGGCAGGTATCGCCTCAGGAGGGCGGCTTTGCCTATGATTGATAGAAAAGCTCCGACAGGGCACAAATACCGGCACCAGAACCGAACGTGGAAAAGCGAGATAATCAAAACCGTCCCTGCTATCAACAATAAAAGTCCTTGAATGTTCCCGGAAAATATTTCGATAAGTGGGTCCGCGGCCAGAGTTAGTCGGTCCCTTGAAAGGAAAAATACACTTATGAAAACGAAGAGGAGCACATACTTGATAAATCTCGGCTTTCGGGCGTCTTCCATTACCAGTCGCTGCTTGATTTTGTCTGGAAGGATATATCCTGCGAGTTCCTGAGCGGCGCCGAAAGGGCAAATATAGCCGCAGTAGAGATTTCCAAAGGCAGCTACTAATAACGGCACACCCACCACCAGCAGGAACACCCCCGAGAGTCCGATTGCTGGAAGATGGCCGGTCAGCAGGCTGGCCATTTGTTCAGTGGAATACTGGGCATTGAGGATAATACCGCCGGTAATAAGGGTGCTTAGCAGTACGGCCAATCTGCTCCAGAAGCCGCCGTAGCAGACTACGAGTAAACAGGCGGCAAAAATACTCAGCAGATATATTCCCTGGCTATCGGGTATAAAGCGCCTCCAGATTGTTTTCCCACTCACGGCTGGCAGGGTGGCCTGATGGAGGATACTGTCGGCAAATCTGCGGCCCGAGGTCTCCAGTCCGGAAAGGATAGCCTGGCAGCTGATAGTCGCACCCGTTATCGCCTCTATTTCGACAGAGGCCTGTGGATTAAAAATATTAAGTCCACTCAGTGTCTTGCGCCAATCGTTGAGAAACTCCAGATATGCCGGTGTTTCGTTTGACCTTATCAGGTGGAAGTTGAGCAATGTGCCGTTCGGCTCTACATACACCGCCAGATTCATCCTGCCGCCGAATCCGCGGACCTCCGGTGCAAGCTCGTCTGAGCTGAAAATGTATCCGCTGAGGTTCTCGGCTTCGTCATAGACTTTGAAATATCTGATTTCCCTGCCATTCTCCTGCACCACGGCGGATGCTCGCACCAGCCGTCCCTGGCCGGCTAATCCCTGAGCGGCAGCCGGCGGCAGTGAGGGCATTAAACGTGCCCCTGCAGCAGCAAGCAAATTAGAGCAAAGTACCAGCGATACACCTATGCCGAACAAAACATATCCAACCTTACGAGTTATTGAAGCGTATGTGACCGCGGGGCGGAATCTGTCTGGATTGTACATTCTCGTTATAACGAGCGGCACGTTTGATATCAAAAGCAGCGCAAATACCAGCAGGGTAACTTTTGTCCCAAGGACCGGAACAATAGCCAGGCCCGTGAGAAATGCTCCCGCTGCGGCGCCAAGATGGTCGGCGATTTCAAGTTTGCTGCCGGCGGCGCGTGTCTCGAAAGCGGAATCTGCCAACTGACCGGCGGCGATAGGAAAGTAACTACCGGCACAAAGCCCGCACAAGAGAAAGGCAAAAACAAAGGTAAAATGGTTCCATTCATCGAGCGGCCAATTGGCGGCGATGGCAAGAATAATTGTGTGAACGAGTATAGTTGTGAATAAAAGGCTCTCCATGCGGAGCCTTTTATGTAAAAGCAAGTATCTGGTTAAGGCTGAGCCGGCCGTCAGACCCGTCATAAAAAGCGATGAAATCAATCCGACATACAGATATAGCGAACCGAAGCGGGTTTGGTATAAGTACATCAGGATGATTACTACACCGATTCCCACCATGCCGCTTGAAAAGACCAGAAATGTGCTTTCGAAGCTGGACCGGGCTTCTTGGGGCGGTGTTTTTAAAATGTAAACAACCCGCAGAGTTATGAAGACAAGCAGAGGAAATAGAAAAATTCCTATGCCACCTGCCGCAAGGTGCTTATAAAGCCTTGTTACCGGTGCACCCGACTGCTTCGCGGCCAATAGCAAACTATAAAGATGTGCCAACGGTTTGGCGTCCCGATTAACCAGAAGTCTTTCGGGCAGGTCCGCAGAGGTGTACTGCTCAAGAGCAGTTGCGGCTCGGTCGGGCAGATAAACAGAGAATAATCCTTCGGTTGGAAAAATATCTGCTGCGCCCTGTATTCTTGAGAATCTTTCCTGCAAAATGGCGGGCTTATCCGTTAAGGTTTTGCAGTCGGACGCGATGAACCAGGTCTCCTCACCCGGGACTATGACAGAGCCTGTGAATACCTTCTCAAGCGTGAGTTTAGTCGAGGCGCCGAGATTAATCAGCTCGGTACCCATAATGTTTTCGCCGCCTGATATACGCAGACCTAACACGCCATCGGCTCGTAAAGACTGTTTGATAAGGCGGTAAAATTCGAGTGTATAGTAACGGTTCAGAACCGAGCTGGTTGCATCGGGCAGATTGAGAATTACTATGTCATAGTTTTGCTTTTTCTCCGATAGCAGCAAGCGAACGTCGCCTGCCAGCCGCTTTAGCCTTTCGTCGGTAACTCTAAGCTCGGCCGGTATAAATTGCTCGAGTCGCTGTACGTATTCACTGTCGCAATGGGTCCAGGTTACCTGTTCAATTTGAGGTAGCTCCAGGAACTTGTAACACAGACCTAATCCGGAGCCTATAACCAGAACTCTCTTCGCGTCAGGCCTTTGGGAGAGATGAATTGCCGCGATGCGTCCTGCCGATTCGTCATCAGGCAGTGTTTCGCAAACGCTTCCTTCCCGAACGGCTATCCACTGGTCTCGGTAAATCCCATAAAGATACTCGGCCTGGGCGGTTTGGAATGAGCCATACAGCGCTTTAGCCGGAAGCAGCCTGGTCCACTTTGCAGTCCGGACGTATCGCATCAGGGTATCATCAATGCCAATAAACAGCCCAATGAGGATACAAGCCGGGGCCAAGACCATCTTCCACCGCCTGGCCGCGGCGAAACGAACCAAAAACACTGCCAGCAGGATAATACAGGAGAGTATGAGGAAGATTCTGGCTGAACTAAATCCGTAGGCCAGCAGGACAGTTACGCCCAGTCCGCCGAAAAGGCTGCCGAGAGCCTCGATGACGTATACGCCTGAGACTGCAAGCCGACGTTCCTGCTGAATCCAAAGACAGGCCAGAGGAAAGAACATCCCGGTAATGCAACTAACAGGAGCGTTGACCAGAATTGATAGGAGCAACATCAGATTTATGGGAAATAGGGCGTACGGCTCTACGCCAGCTAATTGGCGGGCATACAGAATCAGTATTAATTGAACGGCGAAGGCCGGCAGATAAAGCAGGAATAATAATTCGAAGTTTTTGAGGACCGCCTCTGCCAAGGCTTTAAATTTATAGACGAGCACGGCACCGAGGCAGACCCAAAAAAACCAGGAACCAAAAAAGATTCCAACGCCGATGTCATTACCTTCGAAAGTGCTGATGAACTCACGAAAAAGCAGCGTCTGCGCGGCGATAGTGAACAGACCATAACTGAATATCATCGAGCTGCGGGCAAACTTCATCTTTCATTCTCACTGAAAACCTCGGCCTGGAAGACGAAAAACACGGCATTATTTTTCCATGCGTCAGGCGGCAGCCCAGCCTTGAGTGACAGGTGGCTTAACGTCTGCTCAATGTTCCATCCCTGCTCGGTTGCGACCTGGGGCAGGAACACGGCCAACCTGCCTTCTTTTCTGAGGATTACGCCGTCTATACCAAGCCGTATTTCATACGGCGAGGAGACGGGCACAGGCGGTGTCAGCGCAGATATTTCAATTGTGATTTTGTCGTATTCACTTTTTTCCAAAGGTGTAAAACGCCGGTCGTTAAAGCCGGCATTGAAGGCATTTTGAATTACAGATTTGTAAAGCGCCTGTCTGGGAACAAGGTCCCCGATGCAGCCCCGTAGCCGGGAATTTCTCTTAAGCGTAACGAATGCAGCGCGATTCTCAGTTATTGCCTCGTTCAGTTCGATGTTTAAGTTAGAGGTATCCAGTGTTTGCCTGTTATCCAGGTAATGCAGCAGGGATTTGCGTGCCAGCGCCAAAAGCCGACTTTTATCTTCATCGCTAAGCCGGGAGTCTTTGGGGGAGTTTTTAGACTTCGAGTCGGGCTTAACCTCCGGCTGCTTAGGCCAGGCGCCGCAAAATGCAATAGACATATAGCCCACAGAATTTGTGTAATCACCGCTGATTTCGCCCGAACAGGTCTGTGCAATTAAATGACTCCTGGCTGATGATGGAAGCGCGGTGAGCAGTATAGCTATTGGAACGTAGCCGCATATCGTTGTGCCGGTTTTCCTCTTGTAATCAAGAAAGCCCTTACAATCCACCGCGGCAATAAACTTATATGCGTCAAGGTCGAGTTTCTTTAGATTTTCAGGAACATCCTGTGTAAAAGGCACATAGTCATAGTTGTGGCCGTAGTGCACAAAGTCCGAGCTTGCGATTACAAGTGTTTCCTGGTCGAGAAGGCCCTTGAGGATTTCGCCGGCCTTGATGATTTGATTGAAGGAACATCTGCCGGCTACTATCGGCACAAGTTTGAAATTTGTATGAGTGCATTGCAGCAAAGGCAGTTCTATTTGGACACTGTGTTCATAGGTGTGAGCGTTCGGCACGTTCTGAAAGAGTGAATGCTCCAGCAGCTTGTCTATGAATTCCACATCAAGCGGTATCTGGCCCAATGGCGTTTCGTAATGGGTTACCTTCGGTACACTCAGCATCTCCTGCATAGCAACATAATGGCTTGGACCGATGATAACAATTCGCTTGTATTTTCCTGTTGCAGTTTTTACTCCCCGGGCTGCCGTCTGCCCTGAGTATTGGTATCCTGCGTGGGGCAGAATCAGCGCCATAACATTGTCTATATCTTTATTGGTTTCAGCTTTTTCAAGGAAACCCTTGACTTGTTTTGTAAGTCTCTCGGCATCTGCCGGGTACCACCTGCCGGCAAGTGTGGAATGCAGGACGGCCTTTGGGGGTTCCGGTTTTATTTGTTCGTTTTGCTTTACTGTTTGAACAGCTCCGGAAAGCACCGGTGGGTGTTTCGAAACACCCGCATTCAACAGTAATATGCCTGTAATCAAGGACAAAAGGAAAACCAAAACCAGGACAAGTGTGATTCTGCGGGTCCCATTCGATTCATCATTCATATCATCCACTCCATTTAGCGGTCTTATTTATCTTGGATAAAGGTCCGACCGAGCCGGGGTAATTTCTCATCCGAATTGCGCGTACAAACCTGCGTGGCACAGCGCGTTTTGTCAGCCACCATAAGCCGCTTAGGCCCAGCAGGCCTGTTTGTATAAGGCTGCGAAGAAATTTCCTGCGTGTCATTTCCAGACTCCGTAAATTTCTTTTCCACAATCCGGGCAGCGTCCGTCGCTCAGGCGATTTTGAAGGATAGCATAGCCCCTTCGCTCAACAAGCAGGCCATAGCAATCGGGGCAATATGTATTCTGGCCGACCTTACTAAGAATATTGCCGATGTAAACATAGTCCAGGCCCTCTTCTGTTGCTATTTGCCTTGCCAGTTCAAGCGTTTTGGCCGAAGTGGACGGCAGGTGCCGCATCTTGTAGCGTGGGAAGAATCGGGAAAAGTGCAGCGGGGTCTCACGGCCAAGATTTACCCGTATCCAGCGGGTTAGCTGGCGTATATCTTCAGGCCTGTCATTCAATGTTGGAATTATCAGGTTGGTGACCTCAAGAGCAATCCCGCTGGCTTTTGCCAAAACCAGTGCCTCCTGTACAGGCTTTAAGGTGGCAGAACAGACCCGGCGGTAGAAATCGTCTGTAATGCCTTTCAGGTCTATATTTGCTGCATCCACGTACTCTAGGAGACGCTTCCAGGGCTCAGGATTTATATATCCGGCGGTAACGAGCACGTTCCGTATATTACGTTGTCTTGCCAGCTTTGCGGTGTCATACGTGTACTCGTAAAAAACGACGGGGTCGGTGTAAGTGTATGCCAACGATGGACAACGATATTGTTCTGCCATGCTTACAAGTCTCGCAGGCGGACAGGGCATTGCTCGGCTATCTTCCGGATTTGCCTGTGATATTTCCCAGTTCTGGCAGTTCCTGCAGTGCAGATTGCAGCCGACGGTCGCCAGTGAGAGAATCTCGCTGCCGGGCAGGAAGTGGAAAAGTGGTTTTTTCTCAACCGGGTCGCGATGAATCGAACAGGGAAAACCATAAACCACGGTACGCAGCACACCATCGATGTTAATTCTGACACGACACTCGCCGCTTTGGCCGGGCTCAATCACACATCGTTTTGGACATAATTCACACTGAACTGTCACTTTAAATTTCCTTATCCACTTACTATCTGCATTTTAACGCATTATACCGCAGCCGGCGAAGGGCGACAATAAAACGGCCTAAAGACTGCATCGTCAATTATAACAACTTTTCTACGACCTTAATTTTCGTACTTTCAACTTTTAATGATTATTACCTGGTAGGGAGATTTCCAGCTTTGCCGGTATATGTGAATTGCGACAGGTGATTCAGCCAGGAGGAATTAGAAAATACCTAAAATTATCCCACAAATCTTGAGAGGGTTATCGTGTTACAATGTATATTGACAAATATTTACGGATGTGTTATACCTTTATTAGCAAAATACAAAAATGGAGATATACAATGTATGTTTTGGGGATATGGGATGGTCATGACTCTGGAATTACGCTTCTTAAGGATAATGAGATTCTTTTTTCTATTAATGAAGAAAGGCTTACAAGAAGAAAATTAGAAATATCATTTCCGGAAAAATCAATAGAGTATTCTTTAAGGTACTTAAACCTTAAAAAAGAAGATATAGGAATTATAGCAGTATCAACTTCGGAGTTTGCTAAGACTTTGTGGAGAGTGTTTCCATTTCTAAAGGAGAATTACTATTTAATACGTAGAAAGAAAAAGGACTATTCAAGCTTAAATTTTTTTAAAAAGAACTTGAAATATAAAATTACTGAGCTGCAGTTAGACCCATTATCAAAAGGAATAAGCAAATTAATAATAAATAACAAATTAAAAGAATTGGGTTTTAAGAATTTTAAGTTATTGTTTTATGACCATCACATGTGTCATGCCGCCAGCGCCGCTTTTACAAGCGGTTTTGACAAGTCTTTGGTTATTACAATTGATGGAATTGGAGATACTTTATCGGGGACGATAAGCAAATTTGAGAATGGAAAATTAGAAAGAATAAAAACTATTTCCGGCAAAGATTCTTTCGGAATATTTTTTGAGCATGTAACGAATCTTATGAATATGAGGGAGTTAGAAGACGAAGGCAAGGTAATGGCACTTGCTAATTATGCCTTACAAATAGAAGACGAAAAAAATCCTTTGTTGGACTTTTTTACAATTGATGGACTAAATGTAAAAGCAAAACATGGCAGTTTAAAAACATATAAGGAATTAAAGAAAATTTTATGGAAGTATCCGTCAGAGCAGTTTGCATATATGGCACAACGAACGTTGGAAGTTAAGATTACCGAGTTAGTGAAGAACGCCATTAAAGAAACAGGTTTGAGAAAGATATGTTTAACAGGAGGCACATGTTCAAATATAAAGGTCAATATGCTTCTGAAAAACCTACCCGAGGTGGACGATGTCTATGTATTTCCTCATATGGGTGATGGCGGCCTTGCAATGGGCAGTGCTATGCTTGCTAATTATGAATTGAACGGTATTTCTAAATACGATTTTAAAAATGTATATTTTGGGCCGCAGTTTTCAAATGATTATATAAAAGCAGTGTTGGAGAAAAATGAATTAGATAATATAAATTACGAATACGTGGAAGGCATCGAAAAAGAAGTAGCAAAGATTCTTTTTGAAGGAAATATCGTATTTTGGTTTCAAGGTAGAATGGAATATGGACCGAGAGCATTAGGAAACAGGAGCATACTTGCACCTCCTCATTCTGAAGAGATAAAAAATGAATTAAACCTGGTGCAAAAGAAAAGAGTTTGGTATCAACCGTTTTGTCCGACAA
>CAYZTY010000032.1:0-24271 GCA_964481525.1 uncultured Pirellulales bacterium | reverse complement strand
GTAGTTACATTTTAATGTTTAAAGCGATAAACATAACCGCCTGTAAAATGAGGAATTATCTTTATTATAGAAACCCGGGTGATTCTGTCGTATCAGAATAACATAAATGTAAAAGACAAGTCGAATGAAGCCGCTAACGGAAAACATCGCGGATTACTCATCTCAACAAAGGCCGACCGGCAGCAGGGGAAGGCGTAATTTAGTGGTCTCTGTGGTGTTTTTCGGCGTGTTTTATCTTTTCCTCTGGTTGTGGATTGAGCCTCAGCTTCTTTATCATTATTTTGAGGTTACGCGAAAGAGCCCATTTTTCAAAACCGACTGGCTGTTTTTGCAGAATTGTCTTAGCTATCCCGGCGGACTGAGCGAGTATTTCGGGGCGCTTTTCATACAATTGTGCTATTTCCCCTGGGTGGGTGCTCTGTGTATCACACTGGTTGCCTGGGCGATTTATCGGCTTACCGTCTCACTGACCGATGTTTCGTCGGACAGTCCCTGGCAAGTTATATGTTATGTGCCGGCCCTTCTTGTGTTAATGGTATGCAATCGGTATGAGAATCCATTGAATACAGGCGCCGCTGTTTTGGTTGTGGCATTTTTCTCGGTTTTGTATGAAAAGTTTTCGCCGCGCCTCGGCCCGTTGCGAGTGGTTTTATTCCTGATAATCTGCGGCATTCTTTACTGGATTGCCGGCAGCGCTGCTTTGTTATTTGTAGCTTTAGCTGTGCTGAGTGAGTTTTTTAACCGAGGCAAAATCCTTTTCGTTGTACTTTATCTTTTTCTCGGAGCCGGCGTTTGTTGGCTTCTGGGAGTCTATGTTTTCGAGCTTGAGGCGAGGGAAGTATATCTGTACTCAAGCCCTTTTATCCAGATAAGGCAGAACATAGAAAAGGCAAATTGGGCAAGAATCTTCGAAGAGTCTTTGTTTGTTGTTCTGCCTGTTATTGTTTTGTTGGTTAACTCGGGCCGGAGGATGGCCAAAGTAAGAGACACTTCTCGCCCGGCCGGGCGGAGCACACGGGAGAAATCCTCGCTTGCAGAAAAAACCTTGTACAATTTATTCCGCGGCAGGCTTAAGTGGGTCGTGCAAATATTGCTGCTGGCTCTGGTTTCTGTGCCGAGTGTTTTCTTTACATTCGACCGGCAAACGAAGAGGTCCGTCCAGATAGACTATTTTTCCAGCCGGAGGATGTGGCCGGAGGTGCTGGCCGCTGCTCAAGAAATTTCTATGAAGCGATATTTCCCCTTTTGTTCTCACTCTGTCAATCGAGCGTTGTATTACACCGGCCGAATGGGTGACGAGTTGTTCGCCTATCCTCAGAATTACAGCGCCGGCGATTTAGTCTTTAGTATGATTCATGGCGGCAATGTTGTCTTTATGGACCGTGCTGAAATGTGCCTGGAGCTTGGGCTCGTTAGTGTGGCTAAGAAAATTGCTCACGAGTTTCTGGGAGGGGCCGACAACAGTCCATTTATTCTTAGACAGCTTGCACTGATAAACATTGTCGAAGGACAGACCGAGACAGCCCGCTTTTTCCTCAAGGCGCTTAACAGAAATCTGGTGTATGGCAAAGAAGCGAAGGATATTTCGAAACGTTTTGAAAGCGACCCGCAGCTTGAACGTGATAAGCGAATTAAACACCTGCGTTCAGTTATGATGAGCACGGATTATCTGTATGGCGCTTACGATGAGGCCTGGTTGGAAGAGCTCCTGCGCATAAACAAGCATAATAAAATGGCTTTTGAATACCTGATGTCGCATTATCTTCTGACAAAACAGCTGGATAAGTTTATTGAAAACCTGCCCCGCCTTGACGATTTCGGCTATAAGAGCATTCCTCGACATTACCAGGAAGCCATTGTGCTTTATATAGGTACGACGCGGAAAAATGTTGATTTGGGCGGCCGAAAGATAAGTTATGAGGCAGTAAAACAATACAATGAACTTAACAGAGTTGGCGCGGAATTCGATTATGATGGAGAAGTTGCCTGGAAGGCATTGGCGCCGAGGTTCGGCCGTACTTACTATTTCTACTTTATTTTCGGCCTCTCGGGAGTCTGGAAATAACAAATCGATGTAGCTGTTTGATAGCCTTACACTTATGGAACAACGTCTAAAGAATCGTTGCATTTTAACGCGTTTTGATATTTAATATAGCTAACATAACTACCTGTATAATAAGAGATTATCCCTGTTGTAAAATGTAAATAAAAACAGTGGTATTAGACTAATATTCGCGCAGAGACAGGTTGAATGCAGCCGCACACTAAAAGTATGTTGGGCCGCTCGTCTCAGAAGGGGCAAAGCAGTAACCGGACAAGCCGGAATTTGTATGTGGTTTCTGCTGTGTTTTTCGGTGTGTTTTATCTTTTTCTATGGTTGTTCGTTGAGCCCCGGCTTGTCTGTCATTATTTCGAGATATCCCAAAAGAGTCCGTTTTTCAAAACAGGCTGGTTGTTTTTACAGGATTGCCTTAGCTATCCCGGTGGACTGAGCCGATATCTGTCGGCATTTCTCACACAACTATGCTATTTTTCCTGGCTCGGTGCTTTATGTATCACACTGGTTGCCTGGGCGATTTACCGGTTTACCGTTTCACTGGCTGCCGTTTCATCAAACAGTCCCTGGCGAGTTATCTGTTACATACCGGCCCTTCTAATGCTGATGATATGTGGCCGGTATGAGAGTCCGTTAAGCACGGCGGTGGCTGTCTTGGTTGTGGCGTTTTTCTCGGTTTTGTATGAAAAGCTGTCGCCGCGCCTCGGCACTGCGAGGGTAATTTTATTTCTGATATTCAGCGGTGTTCTCTATTATGTTGCCGGTGGTGCTGCTTTGATATTTATAGCTTTAGCGGCGCTGCTTGAGTATTTTAACCGGGGCAAAGCAATTATCAGCGTACTTTGTCTTTTGCTCGGACTTGTTGTTTGCTGGCTGATGGGCGTCTATGTTTTCGAGCTTGAGAAGAGTGAAATATATCTGTACTCGGGCCCTTTTATTCCTGTAAGACAGAACCTTCAGAAGGAAAAATTGGCAAGAGTATTCGAAGGTGCTTTATTCGTTATTTTGCCTGTTGCTGTTCTGTTAGTTAATTTGAGCGGGAAGCTGGTCGCAGGCAAAGGCGTCTCTCGACCAGCCGGTCAAGGTCGTAAAGACAAATCCTCAGACTATTTCCACCAGGAAGAGTTTAAGTGGGTTATACAGGCGGTGTTGCTGGTTCTGATTTCTGTGCCGAGTGTTTTGTTATCATTTGACCGAAAGGCAAAGAGAGTGGTTCAGGTAAGTTATTACACCTGCCAGAGGATGTGGCCTGAGGTGCTGTCCATTACACGAAAAGGTAATATGAAGCGATATTTCCCTTTTTGTAATCACGCTGTCAACCGAGCGTTGTTTTTCACCGGCCGATTGGGAGACGAGATGTTTGCCTATCCTCAGGATTACCATAAAGCGGATTTGGTTTTTTGTCCGTTCAAGGGCGGCAACATTGTCTTTATGGAACGGACAGAGTTGTGTCTGGAGCTGGGGCTCGTCAATGTCGCCGAGAAAATCGCTCACGAATTCCTGGAGGCGTCCGACGACAGCCCGTTTATTCTTAGTCAATTTGCGCTGATAAACATTGTGAAAGGGCAAATCGAAACGGCTCGCGTTTTCCTCAGAGCATTGAGCAAAAATTTGATATATGGCAGGGATGCAAAGGACCTCCTGTGGCGTCTTGAGAGCGACCCGCAACTTGAGCATGATAAGCGTATTCAGTTCTTGCGTTCGGTTATGATAACCGAAGATGATGTCTACACGGATTACAATGAAAACGACTGGTTGAAAGAGCTTCTGCACAGAAATAAATACAATAAAATGGCTTTTGAATACCTGATGGCCCATTATCTTCTGACAAGACAACTGGATAAGTTCGTCGAGAACCTGCCCCACCTCGATGATTTCGGCTACACAAGCATTCCTCGACACTACCAGGAAGCCATTCTGGTTTATATAGGCACGACGCGGAAAGACGTTGATTTGGGCGAACGAGGGATAAACGTAGAGACGGTAAAGCAGTACGATGAAGTGAACAAAATCGGCAAGAAGTTCAGTTCTAATGAGAGGGTAATTTTAAAAATGTTGGCGCCGAAGTTCAACCACACTTACTTTTTCTATTTTGCTTTCGGCGCCTCAGGAGTTACAAGATGAAAAAACACTACAGCTACATTACGGTTTTTTGTTTGAGTGCTCTGGTGGTTGCGACGTCGGGATTCACGCTGTTCGGAGGTCCCTCAGAGCCGAAAGACTTTGTGCCGGTTGACCGGCCGGCCAAAATCAGGCCGGATTATACCGGCATCGTCATCCCGCCCAATATAGCACCTTTGAATTTCATTATCCTTGAGTCGGGCGGCAAGTACCTGGTAAAAATAAATTCTGCTAACGGCCAGTCTGTTAATGTTTCCAGCAGAAGCGGTAAAATAAAGATTCCTTTGCGCCGATGGAGGTCGCTTTTACAAGCGAATCGCGGTGGTAAGTTGTTTTTTGATATCTTTGTGAAGGATGAATACGGTAGCTGGAGCCGATATCGGCAAATTGAGAATACCATCGCAAAGGAAGATATCGACAGCCATATCGCATACCGCCTTATCAAACCGATATATAATTTTTGGAGAAGTATCGGCGTCTATCAGCGAAATCTCGAGAATTATGACGAATCGCTGATACTGCACGGCAAGTCCTTCAAAAACGGCTGCGTCAACTGTCACAGCTTTTTGAACAATAATCCCGATGTTATGTTTATAGGTACTCGCAGCTCGGATTACGGCAGTGCGGCGATATGTGTGCGTGACGGCAAGATCGAGAAGGTGGGGACGAAGTTCGGTTATACGGCCTGGCATCCGAGCGGGCGATTAGCGGCCTTTTCGCTGAATAAGGTCAAGCAGTTTTTTCATACCGCCGGAATGGAGACTCGAGACGTCGTCGACCTTGACGCGGCGATGGCCTATTATGATGTTGAGAGCCAACAAGTTAAGACAGACCCGGGTCTATCTGAAAAGGACCGGCTGGAATCATATCCTGCCTGGACGCCGGACGGGAAATTTCTTTATTTCTGCAGCGCGCCGATATTGTGGGAAGACCGCAATAAGCTGCCGCCTGAGAACTACGAGAAGGTCAAATACGAATTGAGACGTATCAGTTACGACGTTCAAACCGACCAGTGGGGCGAGCCCGAGACGGTTCTTTCGGCCGACGAGACCGGCTTAAACATTATGCTGCCACGTGTATCGCCGGACGGCCGGTTCCTTCTTTTCTGTATGTGTAACTACGGTTGCTTCCCTGTTTATCAGCCGAGCAGTGACCTTTATATGATGGACATTGAAACCGGCGAGTATCGAAAACTACCGGTCAACAGCGAGTATTCCGAGTCCTGGCATAGCTGGTCAAGTAACAGCCGGTGGATTGCCTTCAGCAGTAAAAAACGCGGGGGCCTGTTTACAAGAACATATCTGAGCTATGTCGACGAGAACGGCAAGGTGTATAAACAGTTTATAATGCCGCAAAAGGACCCCACATTTTATGACTCGTTCCTTAAGACCTACAGCGTGCCGGAGTTGATTACCGGGCCGGTTAAAGTCAGCCACAACACCCTTGGCCGTGCCGCTCGCAGTACCAACATAATTGAGGTAGATATACCCGTCACGGCTGCAACACCGTCCGCCGGTGGAGAGGATACGGAGCCTTGGAAACGATTGTAGTAATCTGCGGATAGTTTAATAAAAGAGCGGAGATAACTGAGTACATCGTGCTCTTTTAAGTCGGGAAGTTCCGCGTTTGCTAAGACATCGGCCGGTGTTATTTACCTCTTCGGATTATTTCAGCCAGGGTTTCTCGCAGCTCTCGTCGCTCGGCTCGTTACATTGCCACCAGTTTTTTGCTATATCTACAAAATCCAGGAAATTAACTATACAGTCGCCGTTCAAGTCGCCGGGCAGACTCCAGCCGCACTTGTATACGTCCTCGCCGGTTTGCGCCGCCGCGGTTTGTTGGTAAGCGATGCTTAAAACAACTTGGCCGCCTTTTATCACACAGTGGTTTGTGATTATACTGCACGACTCAATATTTCCCTTTACCTCGACTGTCAGTGTGACGGAATTTGCATCACCGGGCTGAATTGTGCCAATCGGCCATATAACAGTATGGGGATTGAGGTTATAGCTCCAGTTTCCCGAATTGCCGGAAGCCGATTTGAAGTCCACTTCGGCCGGCAGATAGTCAATAATATTCACATCGTTGACTGTTCCGACATACATCGGCTCGCATGGGTCGGTAACCGGATTACCGTATGAAATTGCATACGTTATCTCATCACCCGGCCTGAGCCAGTCACCGTCATTGACGTTGTCTACTTTCGTCGAATCAAGCAATGATTGTACCTGTCCTTGTGCATATAGCGATTGTATTCCACTTCCCATATTGCCGGAGATTAAGTTAATCTCGTTTCCGTCATAAACGTACACTCTGCCAATCCCCGGCACTGCATATCCGGAACCTGCTTCTTTTCCGGTTCCGAGAATCAGGACATCCCCCGTGCTAATCATTGATATTATTTCGTATCTGTCTGGTTCGGTCCAAACCGGGCTAAACTCATTGCCGTCGTATCTTTCGAGCGTTGGTCCGGTCGTCACGTACAGATATTCCTGCAGTGTTTCCATCTCCCAGGAGTCAGAGTAATCTTGATAACCACGTATTGTAGTCCAAGTGGTTCCATCTGAAGACCTGTGAATGCTGCCCTGGTAAGCGGAAGAATACAGGTTGCTGTCATAATCTTCGTGGTCCCAGATGCAGCTTCCACCCAGGTCGGCATCAAAAGTGAAGGTTACCTCGTCATAGTGGCCGAACAGGTCATAGCCTATGTCTCCGATATATAGAATGTTATTCCAAACGTACATACTTCTGAAACCAAGCCATGAGGGCAGGTCAACGACGTTTGTCCAGTTATTATCGCCGTCGTATCTATAAAGTTTTCCCGACCCCCACGCCGTTCCGGCATATAAGTTTCCTCTGAAAACTATTAACGAACACACCTGGTTATCTAAGTTGTCGCCGACTAACGTCCAGTTGGTGCTCTCTTCCTCGTATCTCCACACTCGGCCCGTCTGGCTGCTGGTACTAAGTGTTCCGGCATACAGATGTCCGTTGTACTGGCAAAGGCAAAGCACTGCGTCCCCCAGCTCTTGAGATACTGTCTCCCAGAAAGTTCCACCGAGGTGTCGATACACAATCCCGGGGTCGCTTCCGCCTGCATAAATCGACCATGCCCCGGCCCCTCCACAATTATCAGGGGCCGCACAGCCCGTCCTTAGCCAGTTGTCCGTTAAGACTTTAACGTCTGCAAAATTGACATAACAGTCGCCGTTGATGTCGCCGTCCAACTCCAGGCCGTGCTTCTTGACATCCTCGCAGACCTCGATTGGAACAGAGCCGATATAGCTAATCTGGAAGCCCAGGATATTGCAGTAGGCCCCATTTTGCTTCCATTTGAATTTATGAAGGCCGATAAAGAGGTTGAAGTTAACATAGTTCTCACTCCAGACAACTGCGTTAGGGTCGTTTATGGGCGGCGACATATCCGAATATTTCTTCTGAGTGAGCGTGCCCAATTCGTAGGTATTGTCAATACAGACCCCGATGCTGGCTTCAGCCGACCAGCAGTTAACGAGGCCCCTTACTGTGTACAAACCTTTTGTCTCTGGAGTTACGATGAGGTCGTATTCCATCCACTCGCCGCTGTTGATATAGGTGTTGTAGCCTCTTTTTGCCCAATCTTCATCGATAAAACCAATCAAGGTCTCGTCCGGGATGGCCCACCCACAGTCGGGCCCGTCGAGGTCATATTCGCCCGCGAGTCCGTTATTCTCATAAGCAGCGTCATAGTCGGCGCAGAGTAAATTCGTACGATTGGACGTGAGTGGATTATTAATGACGGGTGTGGGCGTATCTGCCGGCCATTGACCTCTGACTTTTTTGCGTGTACCGATACCTACCTCTACATATACAATACAGGGCTCGGCGACGTTTAAACCCCGCACGTGCCTTTTTACACTTGCAAGCTGAATACCGTCAATCTGGCCGTTGTAACCAATGACAGCGCAGTTTGGGTCGGTAAGGTATTCATCGTTGTTGAGGTAATCGGCTATCAGTCCGTTGGCATCCCGGGTATTCGTGCCCTCAATCCAGACGTCGGTGAATTTAACGTAGTTCTGTCCCGGATTCCAGGAACTCTGGTCACCCGCCCCGGTCAGGCTGCCGCTTTGAATATTCCCTTTACCGTCGCGGATGGTAAAGCTTCCGGGTGCACCGGCGGCCAGAATATAAACATCGAAGAGGCCTCCGTACGCCCAGTTTCCGTAGATGTACAACTTGGGGAATAGATTGGGCTCTGCGCCTGTGTAGTCACTCACGAAACCGTCACCGAGAAGCTCGCCCGCCCCTCCTGACAGATAGCTGTGTGCGCAGGGGTCCGCTATGAAGACGGCTCTTCCGTAGGTTGTTATGCCCCCGGGTTCACCAATATTGACACATCTGGGGGAAGTCATCATAACACCTTCGCCCTGATAATAGCCGTTCCACTCGTCAATGGTAATCCAGGTCGGGTTCCCGAATGGTCCTGAACCGTTGTAGAGGGGGTCGGATGCGCCGCCGTTTAAATCGATATTAATCACGTCATAAGCACCCGCGAGGGAAGTAAAGCCAAGGCATAGCGCAATAACAAAAAACAGCCTGCGATCTGACAGAATAAAATTATCATCCATAAGTTGCTTGTGAAACTTCCCGGCGTAGCCCCCCGCTAAAAGCTCTCTTTTTCCTGACCTGCCGTTTTTTTCCTGGTTTTGTTTGAAGAGGGATTTTTGAATAGTCCTTAATTTCATAGTTTGATGGTCAATATATGAGACGTGTCAGAACGGTTTTATGCTTCACTGGTTGTGCTCCTTTTCAGATTGATGATACTGTTGATTAACCTTGCTTTTGCACGGGAACACATTTGTCAAAGGAAATGGCAGTAAAGCAGCAGGGGACTTGTTCTCAAAATTTCCTCCGTAAATGTGTTCTGGAAAATAAGGTATTCAAAGACTTTTGTCAAAGGAATTATACACGCGATTGGAGTATTACCCGGGCATCTTAAAAATTTCTCCAGCACCATTGCAAAAAAAACGATTGTATGTTATGATTCGCGATTCCCGCTTCCGCGGCATAAGCTACCCCCGCAGAGGCACGTACAGCAATGGGCCAATAATATTTGCCCCCGTTAAGCCAAATGGCAGGGAAAACGGTAAAGGAGGAGAAAAGACGGACGTTTGTGAGTAGAGATTTGTGCACATAGATACCCGCATAATCAAGTCAAAAGAGGTGCTTGAGGGTTACATTACGGCCACTCCAAGCCCAAATTTGCCGGTAGAGCAGCAGGTAAAAGAGCTTTTTTCCGGCATTAAGGACGCCTTGAACTCGCAAAATATGCGGCTACTTCAGGAGCGGGTCTTCGGCACACAAAATGCTCTGCGAGTCGCCCGTTCGACAAGGGCCGAGGTTTACGGCCCACTGGATGACGGCCTCGAACCGAGCTGGCTGCTTGTCCCGGCAGGTATAACCGGCCAAATCGCTGGTGTGCAGGTCCACGCCATCAGTGGAGGCTGGCCTCCGGAACTGCTGCGATTGGGCGATACACCCTGCGGAAGGATATATCATCAGCCCGGCGGAGGCGGCTATATGACCCTCTCGAATATCACAGCCCCAGAACAGACCGAGCCCGTTAAGCAGGCCCGCCTTGTCTTCGAGAAGGCAGAATCAGTCCTTAAACAGGTAAATGCCGATATGCTGCTTGTGCCGAGGACCTGGATGTGGCTGGCCGATATTTTGTCCTGGTACGATGACTTCAACGCCGTCAGGAACCAGTTTTTCATCGAGCATGGACTTATCATAAACGGCGGACCCAACAGGATGCCGGCAAGTACCGGTATAGGAATTGGGCCGAACAACGGGGCGGTGTGCGGAATGGACCTTGCTGCCGTCCTCGAGCCGAAAAATCCTATAGAATATCTTGATGTCGCCGGCAATCAAAATTCGGCGCTGGATTACGGCTCGGCGTTTTCGCGTGCTTCAAAGGCTTGTACGCCTGCGGGAACCACCGTCTATGTCTCCGGTACCGCTTCCATCAGCGCCGACGGCCGGACCATCCATATCAACGACGCCCAGGCCCAGGTCGAGACGACCATAGAAAATCTGCGGGCGGTCCTGGGACAGATGAATTGCCGCGATGACCAGGTCGTTCAGGCAATCGCATATTGCAAAACCACGGCAGTGGAAAAGCTCTTCCTCGAAAAATGGGCGGATTTATCCTGGCCGAATATGACCGCCATAGCGGATGTATGCCGCCCGGAGCTTCTCTTCGAGATGGAACTAACCGCCGCCGCTGCAGAATAAACCAATCTCATTACCTTTATTGAACCAGCCATTTCAGCTGGAGTATTTACTCGACTCGTTATCGGCCCTCGGCGGATTTTCCTTGCAAAAAGGCCTAAAAAATCGTATAATATTCCTTCTAAAATCTTCAGTGGTCAGTCGAAAAATTGCGGGAGGAGGAAATAAATCCAATAAGAACCAAACTCTGTTGGCCTTTTAAAGTTGCGCTAATGGTTTGTCTGCTTTGTTTGCCCCTGCCGGTATCGGCTCAGCCATGGGCCGGCAGCGGCACCGCGGAAGACCCCTACCAGCTCTGGGATGCCAATGATATACAGGCCGTCGGAGCCGACCCGAATTTCTGGGATGCCCACTTCAAACTACGGTCCGACCTGGATATGAGCGGATATATCGGGACGGCTTACAACATCATTGGAAACAGCGCAGTTGCTTTCACCGGTGTTTTTGACGGCAATGGCCATACGATTCGCAACCTTACCTACTACGCAGCCTCTAAGGACGACGTCGGGCTTTTTGGCGTAGTAGATGACCCCGGCGCAATCATTAAAAACGTTCAGCTCATAGACCCCAACATTGATGCGGGATGGGGAAACGATGTCGGTGCTCTGATTGGTTGTATAGAGTCAGGGACTGTTGTTAAATGCGGCGTCAAAGGTGGGTCTGTATCAGGCGACCATTCAGTGGGCGGCCTGGTAGGCTGGGCCGTAAATGCAAAAGTGTCCTATTGCAGCACTGAGACCATAGTCACCGGAAGGGGCTTTTTTACAGGAGGACTTATTGCAAACATTGCCCATGGACAGATGTCCGACAACTATTCTGTTAGTACGATTACCGGTCCCAGCTATGTTGGTGGTTTGATAGGCCTGTTTTGCAGCGGCGGTTTTATCCACAACTGTTATTCGGCGGCAAGTGTATCGGCGACTGAGTACGTAGGTGCCTTTGTTGGGAGGCACTGGGATAACGGTACCTACAGAAAATGTTTCTGGGACAGCGCAATAAATCCATCTCTCAATGGTATCGGAAATATAGACGACCCGAATGTTGTAGGTCATCCGACGACAGTTATGCAGCAGATGGCTACCTTTACCGACGCAGGCTGGGACTTCATCGGCGAGGACATCAACGGTACCGACGATATATGGGATATATGTGAAGAGACAAACTATCCCCGGCTTGTATGGGAAATACTTCGGGCCGATTTCGTATGTCCGTATGGAGTTACAATGCCCGATTTCTCCGTGCTTGCAGCGGCGTGGATGAGCGAGCCGAACCATCTGAAATGGAAGGCTGCCTGTGATATCTCCGAGCCGAATGACGGGATTGTTGACGAGAAGGACCTCGCAGTATTCGTGCAGGACTGGCTGACCGGCCGGTAAGCGGAGACGGAATACTCTATTTCGGACTTATCCTGTAAAGCCCCGCGCCGTGATATGCAATCTCATCTGTAAATGTATTCGAGAAGACACCCAGGTCCTTTTTTGCCCATAGGTCTCTTACCGCACATTGTGCTTCCAGACCGATATCTTTGAATGCAACTTGTATCTGTTCGTTTTTTCTGCCGGTTTCGCCGGGCCCGCGGGTGTTGAATAGAGCAACGTACTTGTCCCCGGAGTCAGCGGCACCGGCCGTCCATACGATGTGTCCTTCGTTGTTGGCTAATTCCCGGTTGTCGGTGCTGTTTTGGTTCACGGCGATAACTTCACTATTTGTTATAAGTGACAGCGTAAAATCGTCGTTGCTGGGCAGGTGGCCACCAAACATCAGCGGCGAGCGGAAAATACACCAAAGGCTCATCAGCGTAATCTGCTCATCTTTTGTAAGCTTTGAGGCCCTGTCGTCTCCGCGTTCGGCGCGTATTCCGATTCTGCCAAGCGGCAGCATATCCGCATCAGGCCAGTGGCCGGGCCCGATGTGAGGCGCCCAGTCCCTGCATCGCGCAAATTGACCGGCAATATCCTCCCACTTGTCCCACAGGTCGCCGGATATCCGCCACAGATTAGCGTGTCCTTTCGCGTGCTCTGCATTTTTCAGGTCCGTCTCTCCGGGCGACATACTTAAAACGATTTCTCTGCCGCACTTGTCTAACGCGGCCCGTATCATTTCAATCTCGCCTTTGTGGTATGGATTAGAAAGGTCGTCGGCCTTTACATAATCCACGCTCCAGCTTGCGTAGAGCTTAAAGAGTGAATCGTAATATTCCTGCGCGCCTTGGCGGCCGGTGACAATCGTGTACATATCTTTTAGCCACCAGCACTGCCCGTCCGTGCTGTGTATATCAGCGGCGCGGGCGTCACTGCCGAAGATAAGCTTATTTTTCTTTACCGCGGCAACGGGGATGCCCCGCATAATGTGAATTCCGAACTTCAGTCCCTTCTTATGGACGTATTCTGCAAGGGGCCCGAAGCCCTTGCCGTCCTTTGACGAGGGGAAACGATTCACGGCCGGGCCGAATCGGCCGAACTGGTCCATCGTATATATGGGATTGTCCTGGTTGTAGCCGTGTGCGGTAGTGTTCTCCACAAACCAGCGGCCATCAACGACGATATATTCCCAGCCAAACTGCGCCAGTTTTTCTGCCATATAGTCGGCATTGGCCTTAACTTCATCTTCGGTAACGGTTGGGCCGAAGCAATCCCAGCTATTCCATCCCATCGGCGGCCTTTGTGCCAATGATAAAAAATTCCTCACTGCTTTACCTCCTCTGAATTTAAATTATAGCTACGAGTAGGGTGGGCTTCAGCCCACCGATCCGCTCTGAGTTTTCTCATCTTTTTGTGTTTTTTGTGGTTTCGTTTCGGAGAAAGTGCCGGCCGGGCCGCCGGCGGCAAAGAGAATGGCGAAGCGCGTTATCATAGCGCCAAGTAAGACGTAACCGAGAATCACCTGCACGATTAATAAGACGTGCCCGAGCCAGCTGCCCTTTCTGGCATACATATCCCCGAAGCCAAGAGTCGTCATTGTAACCACAGAAAAATAAATCGGACGAATGAATACCTCGAGGCCGTAATCAACATAATCCAGCCAGGAGAGTTGCTGGGTAATTTCCGGCTCCGGGTAAAGGTCATTAATCACGCCGGGGGGCCACAGGTAGGCCAGGTTGGCATATAGCGCCGCGAAGAGAGCCGCGAGCAGGAAAAACAGGATAATAACACGCCAGGTACTAAGGCCGTAGTTACTAAGCTGCCAGAACCATTGGACCGGACGTTTAAGGATACGATGCTCCTTGTACCATTCCTCCCAGTTTGTCTTTCTGATGTTGTATTCGAGGAGCTGTCTTGTCCCGGCGTCTATGCGTGCGCTTCCGAGGCCGACGCCTCCGAATTTTGTGTTACGGTTAACAGAACATTTCCAAATCAGGGTTTTGCCGTCAACAACGGCTCTCGAGAAGTCGGCGTCCGGGATTTTCGCGAAGGAAAAGTCGGTGCCCTGCAGGTTTGTTTCTCGAAGGTCGGCACCTTGAAGGTTGGCCCGCCAGAGGACGGCATCCTGCAACTCAGCCTGACAAAGGACGGTGTTTTGCAGATTGGCCTGCCTGAGGCCGGCGCCCTGCAGGTCGGCTTCCCAGAGGTCGGCATTTTCCAGACAGGCGCCCGAGAGGTCGGCCTTCTGCAGTCCGGTTCCCATAAGGAAGGCATCACGCAGATTGGCCGTCCAGAGGTCGGCGCCCTGCAGGTTGGCTTTGAAAAGGTAGGCATCCTGCAGATTGGCAGACCGCAGCCGGGTATCCTGAAGCTCGGCGCTTTCGAGGAGGATTTTTTCGTCGGGGTGCTGCCTGCGCCATTCGTTCCATTCTGATAAATCTTTCTTTGCCGAGCAGCGTTTGAGAATATCGTACTGCTCCCGGCTGAACTGCTGTTTCGGCCGGTCCTGCTCGAAATCCGGTTTCTGGCTGTTCTCTGTTATAGCTGTAGCCTTCTTTTACTTTTTTTTTACCTGCTCCAGCTTAATGCGTAACAGCCGAGGAAGCAATGTTTTTTAAGCGTTATTTACTACAGGCAGAACGAAATGAGTATGTTCTCAAAGGGCCTTACGGCATGGCGGATTGGCGGAAATAGTTGATGCAGACGTCACGCCGAAGGCGGATAAGGATATCGTATTGTCTAAGTGATTTTGCCGGCCGGTGTCTCGGCCGTAACGCCGCCGGTCAGCATGCAGTCTTAATATTGTTTCTATTCGAGGGATTGCTAATTAATTCGATTTCAACTACGTAGGATATCTGCTCCGATTGAATAAATTTGTGTCGATAGATAACGACTTGGCAATCGTCTTCGAAAACAATTGGAAGGTAGGTAAATTCGCTGCCGCTACTTCCACCGAGAGCGTTTTCAATGCCGGCGACGTAGTTCCGGATGGTTATTCCTTCCTCCAATGACGGGGCCGATATAGTAACGCTTATTGCGACAGGGCCGGAGTACCAGGCTCTGCCGTTCATAGCTGATATTGCGGCCTCTCGAAATCTTACAAAGGCCTGGTAGTTAGGGTGCCTTGGACTGCATATCGGTAAGTCTCGGTCTTTGTACGGAGGATAGCCGTTGACTTTGATGATGATTTTTTCGCCTGCATTGGGAGAAGGCTTGCTTGGCAGCATCCCCGGCTCGTATGGTAAATACTTCATATCAACTATTAATCTTATGACTTCCGCATAACGAACGACCCATCAGAGCTGCACATACAACGTCCGAGTTCAATCGCTGATACGGAAGTATCGGTTTTCAATTAGTTATCAGCAGATTATCTATGAGGACCTTGTCGAGGATGCTGATATCGTTTTTGACGGTGTTAGTATAGTTGGTGTTACAGTAAAGGCAAGGGAAAAATCCTTAGCTCGCCGCTGATTATTAGTCACCGGCGGTCGATTGCTCGGCAAATCGGCGGAAATAGTTGATGCACACATCACGCCAAAGGCGAGCGTTTTTCTGCTGTTCTTCCAGTCGCTTGTTTACGTGTTCGTAGCGCTGAGGGTCGATTCTGTCTTTCAAATTCTCCCATATACTACGCATCTTTTCCACAAACTCAACGCCTGCATCGTAGCGGTGCTGCAATTCCTCCCAGAGCGTTCGGCCGGACTGTAGGCGACGGTCCCACGGTACGTGACGAAACCACAGCAAATATTTTTCGGGACAGGTATCTATGTTATCGAACTGCTCACGCAGCGGGCGATGATACTGGCCGACGGCATTGCTGCCGGTACTGCTTCGATTAAAGCCAAGTCCCTCGGCGTCAGCGCGATGATAATAGGTGCAGTTCCAGTCTTCGCGCGGCGCTGCATCAAAGGCAGGGTCGGGGCCGTAATGATGGCCTTCCTGCATAATGTGGTGCAGGCCTAAGGGCGTCATATAATCGATACAGGCCTGCCAGGAGTCGAGCATAATATCCTTGAGCGTATTTACAATTTCCTGCTCGTTCGACCAGGTCATACGAATCCATTCGTCGGCGATTTGTTCGGCGCTGAGTTCATAATCCCACGCGAGCCTTCCATAGGCGTACAGGTTCGCCTGCGAGAAGTGATGGCCGCACCAGTTTCTGTCCGAGCCGATATTGCTTACGCCGACTATGGCCGAGTCTTTATGGCCGAGGAGTGAGCCGTCAATAATCTTCGCGACCGTCGAGCCGGGGCCTTTTGCGTATGTGTCCGAATCGAGAACCTCCTTCCACATACCGGCCAGATAAACCAAGTGAAGCGACTGGCCGAGATATTCCTGTGTGATTTGCAGCTCAGGTGCGACAGGCGTTTTTTCCATCGCGCCGAACAGCGGATGGAAAGGCTCTCTCGGCTGGAAATCAATCGCGCCGTTCTTCGCCTGTACAAAAACATTCGGTCGAAACCGGCCGTCCAATGGCACAAACTCTTTATTTGCGCACTTGTGCCTGTCAGTATCGATGGTCGTATCATAGACGAATGCTCGCCAGAGTACGATTCCGCCGTAAGGCCCGAGCGCATCGGCAAGCATATTAGCGCCGTCGTCGTGGTTTGCGCCGTAATCCTGCGGGCCGGGCTGACCTTCCGAGTTTGCCTTAATCTGAAATCCGCCGAAGTCGGGAATCAGCTTGTATATCTCGTCGGCCTTTTTCTTCCACCATTCGGCAACGGCTTTCCCGCGAGGGTCGCTTGTCGAAAGTCCGCCGAGCTGCATAGGCGCGGTGAAGACCGCCGTCAGGTAAACGCGAATGCCGTACGGCCGAAACACGTCGGCCAGCGCCGCGGTCTTAATTAAGTATTCATTCGTAAGACTTTCAGGCTGAGCGTTGGCGTTGTTCAGGATGGCGCCGTTTATGCCGAGCGATGTGCAGGCCCGTGCGTAATCGTGGTAGCGCTGGTCGATAGTTCCCGGAAGCGCCTTCCAGTTCCATATCGACTTTCCCGCGTAGCCGCGTTCGATTGAGCCGTCGATATTGTCCCAGTGGCCCAGAATGCGTCGGCGAATCCGCGGGCAGCTCGAAATATCGAGCTTGCTGATATCGCGGTGCGTTTGCAGAAGCCGCAGGAAATGGAACACGCCGGCAAGTACGGCCGGGCCGGTTTTACCTGTGATTAAAATTAAGTTGTTTTTGCCGGCCTTTTGCTCGCTGATGAGAAATCCTTCCTTGCCGAGTTTACTAAGCTCAGCCTTCGGGATGGTAATGTTTTCAGCTTCAAGCTCGTTAGCTGTTCCCGCAACCAGCGCGTTACAGCCTGGCTTTTTATTTGTGAATGGAATATCTTTATCTAACAGGGCCGGCAGTGCCAGCTTCAGTTCGTTTCTGATAATATCGTTTGTCACGCCTTTGCCGAGTACCGCTGCGCTGCCGATGGCCTTTCGGTATTGCGTCAATCGGTCTTTATCATCCACCTTGCAATATCGCAGCCACAGCTCGTATCCGTCTTCGCCTTTTATTTTCATATTCTTGTCCCTGTCCTGAATATCAATTGTGCTATACTAATATTCTGTCAATTTATTTTGAGGATTTGTCATTCCGCACTTGATGCGGAATCCAGACCATTAATTAATCTGGATTCCTGCTTTCGCAGGAATGACACCCAGCGTTTGAGTTGTGACAGAGAACCCGTTCGCTTTACGTACTGTAAAAAATCGAAGATGAAAATGCAAAAACTAAAATTTAAAGTGTTTACTTTTGTGAGATGCAAACTATTAACTAAGAGTTGATGGATTCTCAATATCTTCGGATGGCGGGTATTGAACGGCGGGTGTAGTTTACAAAAAAGTACCGCAAGGCGTCGATGGGATGGTCGTAAAGGCCGTCCTTTAACGGCAATTCCCGGTCGGCACTACTCGCCAGGTCAGGATAATGATAACAGCTAAGCGCCTCGATGAGACGCGGACAGGCAGGCGAGATTGCTATTTTTGTTCTATCCTGCCCGTCACGCAGTGCTCGGCGGATTAGCTCCACTCCCTCCAGTATTCCACTTCGCCGATAGCGTGTGCGAATGCCGAGCGCGCGCAGCTCGCTCGTTACGCTTGTGCCCGTCACGTCGCTTCTGCCCGCACCGGCCGGGTCGCAAAAAGTCGCTGTTACTTTTTCTTCATTGACCGGCGTGCGCTCTTTCAAGACCGCCGCGTGCACGTCAATGCTCGCCCGGCTTCGTACATACTCGTCAATGACGCGCACAAAGCCGTCGTTGTCAACCTGAATCCACAGGCAAACAAACGGATTGACGAAGCCGAAATCGAGTGAGCGATACAAAGGCAGGTTCGGGTCGTAATCGACCGGTTTAACGTGAAGTGCGGTGTCGAACTCGGCGAAGACAAGATTCTCAAGCGAAGGGCGCTGGCATAGCATCTCCGCCTCCCAGCCGGCGCGGCTGCTTCGCTGCATTTGTGTTATGCAGTCGTCAATTTTCAGATAGCCGTCGGCGTTCTTCGCCCTGCCGCCGCAATCGCGCCATAGCGGACACTGCGAACAGTTTCTCTCGATGCATCTTTCAATCACCTCCCAGATGCACCATTTGAAAATCGGCACATCTCTTTGCTCGGCGGACGATATCGCCTTATGCATAAGGCCGTAAGGCCGGTGCATTGTGCTTATAACCTCCATCGCTGCGGTAACGTTGTCTGTGCTTTGCGTGACGAACTGAGCGGCTGCGAATACCTGCTCGTCGAAAAGCTCGACCTCGTCGCATCGGAGTTTCTGGATATGGCAGCCGCGAACGCTTGTTGCCGACTGCGTGAGCACCTCGACAGATGCGTTGTTTACGAAGCCGCATTTTTCCTTTCGAACCTTGCCCTTTACAAAACTTGAGAAACCCTTAGTGAGAAATTCGAGCAGGTAATCGTACATCCTGTTCGATTGTTCGAGTGAGCCGCCTAAAATCCGCACCTGGCAGTTGGGCTTAAAGATGCAGTCGAGAAGCGTTGCGACCGCGGCAAGCTCGGTCTTTCCTCCGCCGCGGTTCGCCCAGACAACGGCGTCGGCGTTAAGACTTCCCGGCTCGGTATTAAAATCGCTGAAAAAGCAGTGTGCAAGATAATCCATAGGTGCTGTATGCTGCGGGCAGATACTTTTGGCCGGCACGTCGATACCCAGAAAGACCTTGACGTAATTCTTCAGCTCTTGTTTCGTTCTCGGCCGGTTAGTTCTCAGCGCCGAGTAAACCCTCGACGCCTTGTTAATCATCGAAACTTGTTCTGTTTTGCAAATAGTCTTCATTAATCCCCATCAGAACTTAAATAATTCCAGTATAGTCAAGGTCTTGTTTTTAACTGCTTTTAACATAAGAGCTTACCATGTTAACCTGTTGCGAAAAGTTAACATGGGTTAACCTTGGCATAGCTGGTTAATATAGAAAATCCTCAAATCAAGCGTTTCTCTTGGTTTTTTCTTCGTTTGCCAGGGCGGCGAGGAGTCGGCCGGCTAATTGGGGGCTTAGCTCCTCGGCGGCTTCGGGTGGCTCTGAGCCCGGCTTATTGTTGTCCTGGCTGTTAGCGAAAGGCAGTGAAATAATGTCCAGGCAGGCCTTGCGGGCCGTCTCCTGACCCTGCGATTCGGTGAGGCCGACAAGCTTCGCAGCCGCTACAGGCGCGTAGCGGGCGATAATCAGCCTGCTCTGCCGCTGGGCCGAGTCAATCCGAAACTGCAGCTCGGCCGAGAAGGCCTCATCGTTCAGCCACCTGCGAAAAAGCCTTGTGCTGATGCCGTTTTTGCTCAGCACCGAGGCCTCGTCCAGGCCCGCCTCGAACAGCTCGTCGATTAGCTTTAGCTGTCTTTTGCTGAGCTTTTTTTGTTTTTTGCCGCGTTGTTCAGTCATATCGAATATCTCTACGAACTAAAATAACTACGAACTATGAACTAAAAAGTCCTTTGCTATTTTCATTAATGCCTCTGCTTTTCGCTGGGCGATCGATAATCCATCTGATGAATCTTTCGCCGCTATCGCCAATGCCTCATCGAGAATTTTTTTCTGCTCGTCCGTCAGGAAGAACACGACCGCCTGGGCGAGGTCCTTCGGCGACTCAGTTGGCCGAGGGAACTGCGCGCCTTGAAGGCGATAAACTGAAAGGTTTTTTAATCGCTCGATTTGCTTTTTGCTTTCAGGTAATAATCGCGAGAGCTGTTTGTTGTCGAGCTGCCTGCTAAGTCTTTCAATCAGCTCGCTTCTTTTATGCACGTCGTCCCGCCCCGCCAGCCTGTTAAGCGTCGCCAAAAGTACATCGGCCTCGGGCCCGTCCACATCCCAGACAATGCACTGTGCGGTTGAATGGCCGAGTTTTTTCAGCGCCTCGCAGCGGTGATGGCCGTTGATAATCTCGTACCTGTTTTTTTTACGCGGGTGTGGCCGGACGATGATTGGCTCGTATCGGGCGGTCCGCTCGATGTGCGCGACGAGCTTGGCAAAATTTGATTTGCTCATCCGGTTCGGATTAGCTGGGTTGGCCGTCAGTTTTTCGAGTGGTATATTTTCAATCTTATTTTGCATCCCTTAGGGAACTCCTTTCAACGAACTAAAAAAATCCTAAATCCTAATCTCTAAATACTAAACAATCTCAAAATCCGAATTTTCGAATGTTTAGAAAAAGAAGTCCTTCGACGCTGCTCAGGATGGTGAGCGTAGCCTGCCCTGAGCTTAGTCGAATGGGTCGAACCATTTTAGATTTATAATTTTGGTCATTTGAATTTGTTTAGGATTTAGAATTTAGATATTAGAATTTGCCACGTGTCGCATCCCGGCTCCTTTTTACGTTTGATTAATTAGCCGTCATCTTCGGGTTAAACCAGATGTAATAGACCGGCCGAAAGGCCAGCTTGGAGAGTACGAATCCCGACCTGTCGGGACCGGGCGGCATAAGCCGTCGCTTGCCGTAGCACTGAAGAAACAGCTTTACCTGTCTTTCGAAGAACTCTGTCTGCTGGCGTCCGAGCTTTTTTAGTTTCCTCTCGACCGCCTCGGCATCGAGCAGCATCGAGCCTTCAATGCCGAGAAGGCTAAGGGCCTCGGCCATCTGCACACAGCGGCTCGGTATAACGTCTGTATAAGCCTTCATTCCCGCCTTCTCGAAGAAGGGGTTGAACCTGCCCATCACCGCCAGGGCCTCGATGATGGGCACGTTCAGTTTCAGCATCGTCTCGCGCACTAACCTGCTCGCTAAGCCCAAGCCGCGGTACCTCGGCTCGATAATCACTCTGCTTATGCAGCGGATATTCTCGTTTACCATCTGGAGCCTGTTGGCCCTGCCGCCAAGGCCGGTGAAGTATCCGCCCGTCGCCGCGTTTCGCAGCTCAAGGCAGGGCGCCGGCATACTGTAAACAATCACACCGATTACATCTTTAAACCGGCTGCGAAGCGGATGAGAGTCTTCCATCGCGTAAATTGCCTTGAAAGGCCCAAGCCTGCCATCGCGATAATGAAAGCGGGCCAGCTTACGATAGGTCTCAAGACCCGCAGGAACGATTCGCAAATCCCTTGTTATTGTGCATCTTCGTCTGACCATTTACCAGTTACCATTCACCAATCACCAATTACCATCCACCATTCACCATTTACCATCCACCATTTACCATTCACCATTCACCATTTACCATCCACCATTTACCATTCACCATCCACCATTAACCATTTACCATTTACCATTTACCATTAACCAATCACCAAATCACGGTTGTCTTCGAATATCGCGATAGATAATCCTTGTCTCGCCGGCCAAATAATTAATCACCATTACGTCCGGCAGCAAATCCGCAAGGATGTCATCGTGACTGCCGGCAAGAATGAAGGTTATCTTATAACGATTTGCGAATTCGCGGATGTTATAAGCGATTACCGCTGCGGTTATCCGGTCGAGGTTGGAGCAGAACTCGTCCGCAAAGATGATTTTCTTTCCGCTTGCAAGGGCCTTCGCCAGTCTGAAACGATATTTTTGTCCGTCGCTGAGTCTTGCCGGCTGATTGAGTATGCAGAAGACGTCGTTAAGACCGGCCTTCGATAGCGTTCTGAGCGAATCGAGCAAGTCGCCGCCGATACAATCGATGAGCGAGCTGTCTTCCGAAAGCTCGATATCCGCCAGCTCGATTTTTTCGTCGTCGTTTACAGCGTTGTATAGTTCTTTCAGCAATACGCTTTTGCCGGCCCCGCTGGCGCCGGTAATGTAGCAGATATCGCCCTGTCTTAGTTCAAACTGACATTTGACTGCCGGCTCGGGCTTTTTTAATCGACTAATATCAAGGCCGAACATCTTCATCACTGCCGCGACCTTCTCGGTAATTTGCCCTCGTCGGCCCTTCTCGATGTCGGCTCGACTGAGCTCGCCGATGTCCTCGAGAATGCTGAACGACTTTTCGACCTTGAACGTCCTTGCTTTCATACTAACGAAGCTCCTTTTCGATTCCCGCCTTTCAAGTATTTGCCGTTAATCTTCTTAGAGGCCGACCAGGCTTTGAATTTTTATCAGTGTTTTCCTGACGTAGTAGAGCGAGCACTTTCTTTTGACCGATATTTTCATCTGCGCTAATCCTTCAATGAAATAATCATGAGCGATGTTTCTTTCGAGTTTGGTCAGTTTGCGGTGCTTACGCAGGAAGATAATATATCCGCCGTCCAGCAGCCGCTTTGTAATTCGATGTATCCGGCGAGAGACGGTTACCTCGTTGACGCCCGCCAACCGTGCCATTTGTCGAAACGTGTTGGCGTTCTCGAGGTACATTGTCATAAGCAATTTGTCTTTGCCCGATAGCTGACCGGCCCGGCTGCGGAGTATATCAATCCTTTCTCGAACGGTGCGGCTTTTTTGATTGCGGGCCGGGTCTGTATTTTGAGGGGTTTTCTTACTCAACTTACAGGTCTTAATAATTCATAGTTATTTGTTTATTTATCCAATTCCGATTTATCGGGGTCCGCCGTAGCCAAAAGCATTTAGTGCAGGTAGCAGAAGCCACAGGCTAACCATCTTGTGAAAAAGCCAAACTTGTTTATGCCGTACAATTTTGACTGGATTCGGGATGTCGAAGGTCTGCTTATCGTGGAAATTGTACAATTAGGATACCCCAGATATTTTCTCATCCGACAGGTCTATCGATTTGTTCTTAAAAGCCCATTTATCAGAATAGAAACGCATTTGATGTTCGATAAGTACCTTTTTGGCTGCTATTTTGTTATATATCTATCATACTACAAGTATATATTAACACATAATACAACAATGGCAAGTAGTTTGTGAGATAATATTCAAATAATTTTAAATATTTGACAAATGCAGAACAGGATAAACATACCTGTCTTGTTGAAAATATATGAAATCAAGCTTTTAAGAAGAGGGGTTTGTAGGCGGGATGGAAGTGATATGTGGTTTATCGCTTAAATTTTAAGACAAAGGTGGCAAAAAAGCAGGCATTTTGATTTTAATGAAGAATGATTATGGCTAAAGGCTGACCGATGGCGGAGAGGCGTTAATTCACGATTCTATCGGGAACAGGAAATATTAAATCTTTAATATTTTTTTTATACAGCAGGCAACAAAATAGCGCATACTTTAAGTAGAATATATAGTAATTCCTGCCGGAAGGCGGGTAGAAAAAGGGCACGGAGGAGACTGCTGTGATTCCGCAACACAACAAATATGTAAAACATAAAATGGGTGGCTGCAGAGCCACCCATTTTTCTTTTTCGAAAGTTGCCGTGATGGAAAAAGTTGAGCAGCTAACCACGATTCTTCGACGTATTTGCGGCGGAGAAGATTTAGAGGAGGTAGTAGAGCAGACAAAAGAGTTCCTTGTTACCGTCGAACCAAGGGAGCTGGCCCTGGCTGAGATGATTATGTTCGAGTCCGGCAATTCAGTCTCCTATTTGGAGCATCTCTGTGCAGTCCACATACAAATTTTTGGAAGCAGGTTCTCATGGATAAGGGCACAACTGCCGCCCAACCACTCAGTAGCCAAGCTTTTGGCAGAGCACGAATTGATTCTGTTTTTTTTAGCCGACCTTGAAGATGTTAATTATGCAATTCGGCGGATGAAGAGTTGCACAACCGTAAGCTCCGAATTCAGAAAGCTCGCTCATATTGCTGGTCATTTGGCGGGTCTCGATGAGCACCGGGAGATGGAGGACGAAATTATTTTTCTGGAACTTGAGAAGCGCGGCTGCTATGGGCTGATGGCGATGATAAAGGCTGAGCATCTTTGTCTTGATGTCGGCAGCGAAGAGCTTCTCGAACTGATTGGGCTGGCGGAAGGAATGGATTTCCACCAATTCAGGTCGCAACTGGCCAGAATTGTTCAATTTCTTGTCCCCTCGATGAGGGAACACATATTTAAGGAAAACAATATATTTTTTCCCATAGCGCTGGAGGTTATTAACGATGCCGGCGTATGGGAAAGAATCAAGGGGCTTTGCGACCA
>CAYZTY010000031.1:4907-24285 GCA_964481525.1 uncultured Pirellulales bacterium | reverse complement strand
GAGCTCATCCTTGACGACTTTGAAGGTGTAGTTTCTATCCTGCCGGACGATGCGGACGATAATGCAAAGTGGTACGTAAACCGTAAGTTTTTCTTTAGCGTAATGCACAACCTCGCACGTGATGCCGGAGCCGCCGATATGTTCGCAATTCTGTCTGACCGCAAAGAGCGGTACTTTATGGGCTATCCGGTCGAGTTTGTCTCTGCGATGCCGAGCACTGAGGCAGACTCGCAGATATGCGCAGTCCTGGGCGATTTACAATTAGGTGCCTACCTCGGCGAGCGGCGGGTGTTGCAAATTGACCGCAGCGAACATGTATATTTCGCGAACGACCTGATAGGCGTTCGCGGTATCGAGCGCGTTGACATAAACGCCTACGGTGTCGGCGATACTGACGAAGCAGGCTCGATTGTAGCCTTGATTACAGCCCCATCGTAACCGTTGATGTTTTGCTGAAAGACAAAAAAGGAAGGGCGGAAAACTTACTGTTTACAAAGAAGGATTATTTTTTGGAGTACTAAAAAATGATAGAAGTTCAAAATATGAAGATGGGGATATTAACGCCCCCACAGCTTAAAGACGATGGCAACCTGGACGGTAATACATACGTTGATACCGCAGGTTGGAATCATCTTAGAGTCCTGTTTATTATCGGCACGCTCGATGCCGCCCTCGGCTCAACAGCCGAAGGCACTGCCCCGAAAGTCGAGGAATGCGACATAAGCGGCGGCTCTTATAGTGATGTTGCCAGCGCTGCCCTGGCCGATGCGATTGCAGACGACGAAGATGACAGCCTCTTTGCGATTGATATTGACCTGACCAAGTCTCACAAGCGGTTTATGCGGGTAAATGCACCGCATGCCGGTGACGGCACCAACGGTGTGAACGCCGCGATTATTTACATTCTCTCGCGGCCTGAGATTGGCCCGAAGGATGCCGCCGGTCAAGGCCTGGCTGAGCATATTACAGCCTGATAGTAATTTGGCACCTGCCCACAGGCGGAAGACTCGGTCGGTGGGCAGGTGTTCTTAAAAGTTTCAAATTGAGAAGCGAATTATGTCCGACAAAAACATAAACATTCACATAAGAGCCAAAGGTGCCGACCATACGAAACGCGAGGTAGATTCTGTTGCCGGTTCAACTCGTAAGATGGGACGAACTACGGAAGATACCGGCAGCAAAATGCAAAGTGTTTTCGGCAAGCTTACCGGCATGCTCGGTTTTACCGGCTTAGCAACTGCTGCTGTAGCAGCAGGAAAGAAAATAGTACAAGCCCTTAATGACATAAAAGCTGCCGCAAACGATGCAGTTAAAAGCCTGGCTGAATTGCAGACCCAGGCAATGGATTTGTTTGAGGCGTTTGAGGCTTACGGCCCCAGCGAGCAAAAAGAGGCCCTTGAAATGGCCTATAAGCTTACTTTTGAGACCGGCCTGGACTTACAAGCCGCTCAATCGTTGCTTGCAGAATACAAACGTGCTTATGGCAAAATCGACTTACAAGGCGTTCGGCAATTCGCGGCATGGGAAGCAACGCCAGGCGGAGCTCCTACGGCCCCGCTTGTAAGGTGGATGTCAGCAGAGGGTATAAGCTCGCCTGAGCAACAAGGACAAATCCTGCGAATGATTTCAACGGTTGCCAAGCAGGCAGGCCTTAAAGACCAGGAACTCGCCGAGGCAATCACGCTGCGTTCTACGGATTTTAGAGCATTAGGCTGGACACCTGAGCAAGCGATAAAAAATCTCGGAACGGTTCTGTCTGGTGTATCCGGCAGAGAGGCGCGCAGGGCAATAAGCGGACTTGGAACGGGCTTTATGGCGTTCACCGAAGAAAAGGCCCGCGAATATAGAATGCCCCCCCAAACAGCCGGTGACATACAGGCTCGTATGGCATGGGCTGCAAAGACATTAAGCAAGGCTTCACCGGCTAAGCAGGCACAAATCGCAAAGGATTTATTCGGCCAGGAGGCCGCACCTTTTGTTACAAAATTATTGACGATGCAGATGCCCGCTGAAACTTTAGAAGCTATTGAATTCGCCAGGTCCGCAGCGGCTGCAGAACAAAGCGAACAAACGCTACAGGAATTTCTCCAAACACCACAAGGGATACTCGCAAAGGCTAAAGCACAACGTGGGATTATGGGGCTCGATGTATTACAAGAGGAAACCTACGAGGCCGCGATTAGAGATTTTGGTGCGGGCCGTCTTAACTGGCTGAAGCGCAGAGACCGGCTGAACTACGAAATTATTAAGATGGCCTTTCTTTCCGAGGGCGAGAAAGAACAGGCCTCTATGGAGGCCTGGGCAGGCTACCAGGCGGGAACATTCGGCGGGCCTACGGGCCCGTATTATAAGCAGTGGCGAGGCATGGAACCGCAGGAACAATGGGAAGCTTTAGAAGCAATGCCGTCAGGCGGTGCTCAGATTACCATAGAAAACCACTACCATAACGATATTAATTACCATCGAGCCATAGCACCTGCGCAGCCGCGTTTTACACAGGACTAAAAATGCAAAATACGAACGGAAGTTTTGGTCTAACCGCCTGTCGGCAACAAGTGACAATGCGCCAACTCACGTCAGCGGGCCCACTTTGCTTATGCAGACTCGGCAATGCCGAGCCTGCGAATACAATCAGGCACTTTAACCTGTGATTATACAGAGCTTTAAGGAGAGAAGTAATGCTTTATTACTGTAATAAAAAGAGGGAAGCTGCGAAAAAAAAACTTTGTTCAAAATGCGGCAAAACCAAGGATGCTACAACTGAAAATTTTTATATTGATGCCAAGACGGGAAAGCTGAAGTCTGTTTGTAAAGAGTGTCGGCGAGTATATGGTCGCGAACGCCAAGCTCATAAAAAATCGGGTATTTTGCCTGTGATTATAGAACAATAAAAGATGCGTTAATCAGGCTTTAATGTAATTGTAAAATGGCCGAAACAGCAGAAAAAAAATACTGTGGTAAATGCCGGACGTACAAAGACGCCACGCCTGAGAATTTTTATATTGATAATAAGACGGGAAAGCTGAAGTCTGTTTGTAAAGAGTGTCGGCGAGTATATAGCCGCCAATATGGTAAAAATCATTGCGGCAGAATTCGTCGCGACGAATTAGCAGGCTGCGAAAACTGGCAGCAGGCTGAGAGCTTTGTGCGGGCAATCGCAGAGTTGCAAAACTACATCAATTACGAGACCACAAAGACGGACGTCCGCATTGAAACCATACAGGCCGAGACCGAGACTGTAGTCGGGCCGGTGCGGGCAACACTGGATAATCTCCGCCTGATGCTCAAAAAATTTATAAAAGACCAGGCCGGAAAAAACAAACAGGAAATAATCCGAAAGATGCGGTTTGGCAATATCAGATATATTCGCGGCAAGCTCGATTTGCAGCTTAACCTTAACCTTGCCGCTAAATGCTCAGGGAAACCATGAGAGAGCTGCTTAGAGAATTAGGATCGCTTTTTTTGGCATTACTGAGAATGCCGGTCTTGTGCCTGAAAATTTTCGCTAATTGGGCGGATTTTCACTTGACAAAGGCCGCCCTCAGAGCCGATAATACAAATATCATGAAACCGAATAAATTTTACGATTTTAGCTCAAACAAGTTGCCGCTATTGGCGGTGGACTTGCCTATCCGAAAGGACGGCACGGCTTTATTCGGGCCGCATGAATCCATCGCCAATAGCGGCAATTTTTGTGCGCACGCACAGAAGGGAAGTGAAGCCATGGAACCGAATAACGACAACGAAAAACAGGAGCAAATCAAAAATCTTTTGGGGCTGATACAAACGATGCCCCCGCTGATGGTAACAATTTTGAGTGTGTTATTCGAGAGGTTTGCTGATAGGAAAGCCCCAGCAACCGGCCAGAGTGAGGACCCGCAATGGAGCGCCCTTCAAAATGATTCAATGAGTAGAATCGAAGCCTGCTTAAAGAAACGCAGCGAGCATGATATTCAAAGTATTATGGATGCAACACTTGCTTATGTAAGCGTTTTTGATTTGTTAAAAAGGACAATAGTAAGTGAGAGTATCAATGTAGCCGGTGATGTATGCGAGGAAGCGGAAAAGGAGAGGTACATTTCAACGATTCTTAAAAATCTCGACACGCTAAGCAATGCAAAAATAAAGAGTTTTTGTGTAGATATCGAGAAGACCAGGGCTGGCAAAAAGGCAGCAAAGACCAATCCCAACCGTAGGCTTTATGCAGTGATGAAGCCCAATAGGCAGGAGAACATCGAAAGGATTATCGCGGCCTTAAAACAGCACAGAACCGAATTTCTTGCGGCTCTTTGTAATGGCGGTGGCTTTGAAGTAGAAAGTTGAAAACCGATAACCGGCAAGTGATATGGCAAAGAGAGCACAGTATATTTCGATGATTTGTGATTACCTCGACACGCTAAGCGACGAGGCGATTAGAAAAATGCGTATCAAGTTTGAGGTAACAAACGCGGGCAAACAGGCGATACGAGAGAATCCTGAGCGCAGGCTTTATGCTGTATTAAGGCCTAACAGAGAGGAAAACATCAAAAGAATTATCGCCGCGCTGGAAAGGGAAAGAATCAATTTTTTGAAGGTCTTTTGTCGTCATTGCGGGCTGTTAGTTTGACAACTTAATAAAGGGCAGGCAGCATGTATGCTGTTACCAAAGAAGCCGTCAAAAAAGAGGACTGGAGAATTGTTCAGGTGTTAGGGCATTTAGGCTCGCTGCATGCGACTGCTATTGATGTATTACGCAGCAAAATAGAATGTACCGACGAAGCTAATCGCATGCGGCAGGCCTGCCCTGGTCTGTATTCGATTGTTGAGCCTACGAAGGACGAGAATATCCGCCGGATAGAGGGCGTGCTTAAATGTATGGACGGTGAAACGTTTGAAAAGTGGTTGAGCTTGATTTATGAAATGTTGCCCCTCTTTATTGATACGAGTGATATTTTGAAACGCTATGATGCAGGCGAGTTGTCAGAAGAGGCGTTTGTAGCTGTATTAACCGACTTGTACAAGTGATATAAGTACCTATGGAATGAAGATAAATTTTTTAAAGAAAGGGCCTAAAAATGGCTGACGACACAGAAAAAACAAAGAAGGGTTTGGAGCACGTCGATGACGAGACACTTGCGGCCATCGTGGAATCAGAGATAACAGAGGACGGCAAGCTAAGTTATCACGGCCAAGTTGCTTTTGCAGAGCTTGCGAACCGAACCCCAAGCATGCAGCATTAGTTCTGCGGTATGTAACGAAGCGAGGCAAGGCAAGGTGAGGTATGGTTTGGTATGGTACGGTACGGCACGGCGTCTTATTAAGTAGCTTTTATAAAAATGATACTAATTGACGACGAGTTATATTTTAGTATTGACGAGGCAATCGAATCGACCGGCCTGTCCAGAAGGACAATACGGCAGAATTGCCAAGCCGGTAAATATGAAGGTGCGATACGCCAACAAGGAGAATGGCTTATTCCAGTTGGTACTTTGTGGGCTCATACCTGCAAGCGAGAAGCACGGCTTTTAGATGAAGCAATAGAGGCTATTCCTGCGAGCAAGCGAGGCAATGTATTAGCCAGGATGGAGCTTATTCGGAAGTGGAGTGGATTCAAAGAAAAAGCCAAGTCAATTCCGAATATGAGTCGCCGCGAAGCCATGTTGTGGTTTGTTAGCAAATACGGCCAGGACGCAGGACAATTAGGGAGAGAGCTAAAGCCCTCTACGTTTTACCGATGGATTAGGAATTATCGGAAGCTCGGCCCCAGGGGTTTGATTGATAATCGAGGTGGTGATTTACGGTCGCACAAGGCCACAGAGCATGCCAAGAAAGTTTTTGAATACTACAGTCAGCGAGTGCGTTCTCTGGGCCGAAAAAGGCTGCCGCTTGAGGAAGCAAACCGGCAGGCTGCAATCCAAACCCTCAAGCGATTTCCTGTGTGCTTACGGACCCTTTATCGCTGGCAACAACGGTATTCGGGCTGGGATTTTCTCCCTCTGATAGACATTAAACAGGCCCAAACGAACAGCTTGGACCATTAAAAATACTTATAATGGGGCAAAAAGGGGGGTTCTAACTACAAGTGGGGTCTGCGCTTATTTTTAGTGCCATTTAGCTGGCACAAATTGACAAATAGACTGTCTTTCTACACTGTCTTTCTACAAGTCCGATATAATTTTTTTCAAAATTTTTTAAAAAATAGAATTTTTTGCATTGACTTGGTGGTAAGAAGTGGTATATTTTCCCAGAGATGTGAAGTTGAGTGGGAAGGTATCCATGCTGTTACTAACAGGCGAATACGAGCATACGATTGATGAGAAGGGCAGACTCTTCATTTCTAACAAATTGAGGGGTCAGATAGATGCAGATGAGCACGGGAGCAATTTCTATCTTGTGCTTGGTGCGAATGGAATATTGTGCTTGTATCCAGAGAAATACTTCCAGCAGATCGCCCTTGCCGTGGCTCCAGGGACGGCTGCCCCGGATGAAGCTGTGGCATTCGAAAGGATGAGCTTCGCATTGGCCAGCAAGGTTGAGCTGGATCGGCAAGGACGATTGCTTTTAAGTGAAAAGCTGCGAAGGCGGGCGGGATTGAAAAACAGTGTTACGTTAGTTGGAGTCAGGGACCACATCGAGTTGTGGAACGCTGCCAGTTGGGAGGAATATCTTAATCAGCATATGGCACAGTATCAGCACCAGATGATGCAGGCCAGGCAGGCTGTTCTGCAGAAACAGGGTGAGGAACTCGAGCGATAGGGAGAAAGCAGATGCTTGTAACGGAACGGAATCACTTTGAGGTTGTGAAAGAGAGTCTGTTCGGCAGGAGAGAAACCGACGAGCATACGTTTGAATCAATCGCAGTACTTAAGGAACGTATGGAGAGACTGAGACAACTGGATAAGAGTTTTTCCGACGTTAGTTTTTCACCGTTTGTGCGGCGTCTTGCGGGACAGAAAAGAGAAGTAGCAATTGTTTGAATTATCAGGTAGTCAGCAATTTTTTAATCACACCAGTTGGGCTGGCCAGCTGTGAGGCATGGAAGTGACAGAGCAGCCCGTAGCACACATACCTGTGCTTGCGAGAGCACTGACCGAGCGGATAGAAATATCAGATGATGCAGTCATAGTAGATGCTACTGTGGGGCAGGCGGGTCATGGTTTTCTATTTGCAAAGAGGTTGGGACAACGAGGAACATTTGTTGGACTGGACGTTGATGAGAAATGTATACAAGCCGCAAATGAGAAGCTGAAGGGCCTTGTCTGCAAAGTAGTTTTGATTCGTGAGAATTTTGCAAACCTGAAGGATGAGCTGGAAGCCAGGCAAATTGAGAAAGTGGATTTTATTTTTGCGGATTTAGGTGTTTGCTCATCGCAATTAACTGATAGCAATAGGGGGCTTAGTTTCCAAACGGATATGCCCCTCGATATGAGGCTTGACGACAGATTAAGGAGAACAGCGGCGGATATAGTTAATGAAGCTGACGAGCGGTCTTTAGCGGATTTGATATATAAATATGGGCAGGAAAGGGCTTCGCGGCGTATAGCACGTTTTATTGTGCGAGAACGCCGGCAAACGCCGATAAATAATACAGCGCAACTGGCTGGGATAGTTTGCAGAGCGCTGGCCAGGCCCGGAAAAACACGATGGAGCAAAATACACCCGGCCACAAGGACATTTCAAGCCTTGAGGATAGCGGTAAACAATGAGCTTGATAACCTGCAAAAATTGCTTTGTGCAGCACCGGATTTGTTACGCAAAGGCGGTTATATAGCAGTTATCAGCTTTCACAGCCTTGAAGATAAACTAGTCAAAGACAATTTCAGGCAGAACAGCCGAGAAGGTATTTATACTGTTATGACGAAGAAGCCGATTATGGCATCTCGTGCTGAGGTTACTGAAAATCCGAGGGCAAGAAGCGCCAGATTAAGAATAGCCCAAAAGCTATAAGAGAACGACAAAAAGGAGTTTTAAATTATGACGTCTGATGCCAAGATTGGATTGCTGTTAAGTCTGATTTTCATATTCATAATTGCCTTTATAATCAATGGATTACCTAATTTCTTCAGGGGAACGGATAGTAACAAGTTAACGCAGGATTACCTGAACAAACTGCGAAGTTACGACTCGGACATAACACACGGGGCCCGTGAAGCTGTTGAGGTGATTAGTAATCTTGGACGTGTTAAAGGAGTCGAAGCCGGCGAAAGCCGTGGTAATAAAGATAATTCAATTCGCTATGAGCAATCGCTGCCACGGGTCGGTCCGGCTGTTAGTGATAGCAGGGCAACAAATATGGCTGCCTCACTTTTACCTGTGGATGGCCGGTTGAGAGAAACTCAGTCAGCTTATTCTGTCAAACCATCCAGACCTAAGTTCTATGTCGTAAAGGATGACGATAGCTTGTCCACTATAGCCGAGAAGTTTTATGGTCCAAAAGAAGGATGTAAGAAGCAAAGTATCGAGATGATATTCAAGGCAAATAAAAGCGTACTTTCATCGCCTGACTTAATAGCAGTAGGACAAAGGCTTTTTATTCCTCCTTTAAAGAGTTTGAACGAAAGGCCACGTCAAGTGATTGCAGAGTCGGGGCAAAGGCTGTTTGAAAGGGCCGATGAACTTGGCTCAAAGTCCCTGTCTCTGGCCAGCACCGTTCAGACCAAATCCGGACGATACCGGGAATATGTCGTGAAGGAGGGAGACAGCTTGTGGAAAATTGCTAAGGAGCAGCTTGGCAATCCGGGTCGTTATGTTGAAATAGCCCGCCTCAACAAGGATATTATCGAGGATGAAGAGCAGCTTGTAGTAGGCATACATATAAAGATGCCAAGCAGGTAATTCACATTCACGGTTTGATTTGATTATGCAATCCCGGTTTGCTTTTATCTTTATTGTTTTTTCTCTCGCGGGGATTCTAATATTTACGGTCCACTTGCGAAGTGAGACAGCTCGCAGTTTCTATAAGCTAAGAATTGCACAAGTAAAGCAGAGCCGACTAAAGCAGGACCTTTGGCGAAAGCAGCTTCGTTTTGAGAGTTTAATCAATCCCGGTGCAATATCAGGATATTCGGAACCGCAAGATGAAGCTCCGTAGGAGTAAGGGAGAATATGGATATGACAAACCGGCGGATGACAGTTGTGCTGCTGCTCTTGATTTTGGTCCTGGGGTTACTGGCGGTTCGATGTTTTTTTCTGCAGTATTATAAGAAGGATTATTGCCGGCAGGTTTTACTTAAACGCCAGCTTCGCGTTCCTGAATTACCGCGGCGTGGCGCTATACTTGACAGGTGCGGTCGGGTTTTGGGCGCAAGCAACAAAATACAAGTTGTTTTTGCCGAGCCGCGGCTGATAAATGATGCAAAAGCAACGGCAAACAGACTCGCTTCAATTCTAAATATGCCTGCGCACGAAATTTGTCGGACTATTATGGAAAGCAGGAATCCGGGATTTGTAAAGATAAAGTCCGGCATTACCGCCGAGGAGAGACAGGCAGTTAGCGATGCACGAATCAGAGGAGTTGGGATTCAGTCTGATTGGCGAAGATATTATCCAACGGTGGATTTAGCGTGTCACGTTGTCGGCTTTACGAGCGGAGATAATCGCGGCCTTGATGGAATTGAACTGCAACTTGAACAGAAGCTTTGCGGCTCGGCGGGTGAGAATATCTTTTTCGCGGATGCCCTGCGGCGACCTATAGGATTAAAGGGCTACGAAAGTTTTTGCAGCGACGGGACGAGCGTCATTTTGACGATAGATGCTGTTATTCAACAATTTGTCCGCAGGGAGCTTCTGAAGCAGTACAGGAACTACGATGCAGAATCTGCTACAGCAATTGTGATGGAGCCGCAGACAGGGGCGGTATTGGCCTTGGTATCGCTTCCGGATTTTAGTCCTGATAATCCCGGTGCTGCTGATGCAAATAATCTGCGTAATCGGGCCTTAACAGATGCGTTCGAACCGGGCAGTATTCTGAAACCAATTGCTGCTTTAATCGCGCTCGATACAAAAGTGATAAGTGTGGAGGACAAAATTTTCTGCGAGAACGGCAGCTATACTGGAAAGGGTTTTGGGAGGATTGGAGAGTATGGTGACCACCGGTTCGGTGAATTGACGGTTCGGGAGATTATTTCGCAGTCCAGTAATATCGGGATGGCGAAGATTGGGCAGAAGACAGGTAAGGAAAGGCTTTCTTCCGGGCTAAGGCTTTTTGGATTTGGCCACAGGACGGGAATAGATTTGCCGGGTGAGGCTGCCGGTTTTTTGCGGCCTGTTAATGAATGGACGGGCTACAGTGTAACGCGGATACCGTTCGGGCAGGAAATATCAGTGACAGCAATACAGTTAGCCCGTGCTTTTTGTGTAGTAGCCAATGGCGGGCGAGCTGTAGAGCCTTACGTTGTTCAAGCAATGGTTGACAACCGAGGAAAGGTTACCAGTTGCAGACGTCGATTATCTGAGAGTGGCTTCATTGTCAAGACGGAGGTTGCGTGTTGGATGGTGAAGGAGGCTATGAGTGCTGTAGTCAGGGAGGGGACGGGCCGAAAGGCTAACTTGGAGAAATGGGAGGTATTCGGCAAGACAGGTACTGCAAATGTAGCAAAAAAAGACGGGAAAGGTTATGAGGAGGATTGTTACGTGGCTTCATTTGTGGGTGGTGCGCCGGCCGACTCGCCGGCGGTTATAGTACTGGTTTCAGTTTATAAGCCGAATGTTGCTCTCGGTAAAGGTTATACCGGTGGAACCGTTGCCGCGCCTGTGGCCGCCAGAATACTCGAAAAAACCCTTAGTTACCTTGAGAACGTCAATAGTAGTCTATAGGTTTTTCAAAAATTCTGCTCGTTTGGCGGCGGTTCGATGTTAGACTCAACAATTGGTTCGGCTATACCAAATTCAGCAAGTTCGGGGGTTTGTGCCAACAACTGCCGATACACAAGTGCTTTTGCTATCATAACAGTTGGATAAGTTGCGAATATACCTACAAGCAAACAAATAGCGCCCAGAAGATTTATCAGGGCACATAAGATACCGAAGCCAAATAATTGCCATTTAACGCCCATTGTTGTTCGGCTGCTTGCCTTAAGTGCATTAATGGGACCGAGACCTTTATCAACGACAAAATAGAAACACAGGCCGAATTTAACCGACCAGATAATACCTGGAATAATAAGCAGAAGGAAACCGGCGAGAATAATGAGGCCGTAAAGAATTCCTGTAGCTGCATACCGCCAGAAACAACCCCTTACATCAAATAAAGTCCCGATTCCGGGTTTCCACTCATCGCAGAAACTAAGGGCTATTTTGATAAGGCCTATCGCTAATACAATGTTGATAACCCAGCCCAAAATTGTTAATAGCACCCTTGCTGCAGCGAATGATGCCTCGGACAAATGCATATCTCTCAATATGAATGTGGTGATGGTAGGCGAATAGGTGATTATTGTAAAGAGCAGACCCAGGCCGACGAAGAACCAAAGATTTGCCTTCATTACGCGCCATCCAAAATCAAGCACATCGCTGAAATTAAAATATTTTGTTGCCATAGGTTCTCCTTTCTCGAAGTTTTGATACTAAAGCAAAAATGATGATATATTTTATTCGCTTTATTCTGTAGTCCACTTGATGTTATTTACGTCCTTTTTTTTGACAAATTCTACATAGCCGTCAGCAAACAGAACATTGCAGCCCTCGCCATTGTGGTTTTCGATGGTTAAAATTTCGGGTCCGCCGACCTGGTTCCAGCCGGGAGAAGTCTCAAAGAGCAGAACAATGTCGGGCGGAGTGTTCTCATCTATATTTTCAATATTTTCATTCATAGCGTAATTGCAGGGGCCTTCATGTACACCCGCGCAGAGAAAAGATTTCTCAGATACATCAGCATTTTCGATTAATAAGTCGCACCATTGAGATGGGATTGGAAGCGTGTTATTGTTGTCGTCGGCGTATATGAACATCGCTTTGCCAAGCCCGGACATATTTGTGGCGCAAACCTTTCGTTGGGCTATGGCTCTGGCCCTGGCGAGTGCAGGCATCAAAATCGCCAACATTAATGCGAAAGGTGCTAAAGCTGCAGGAAAGGCAAGTCCGGCGATTGCGAGGCCCTTGCCTTTCAATAGGCCTGCGCTTTTTTCGATTTTTACAAGGCTGATAATACCGAAAATTAACGCAGGTATTGCGGTGATGAAGAAAGTAAAAAAGCTTAAAATAGCCAGGACAAGAGCTGTAATGGCCAGTCTGCTTGTTTTGGCATTCGGATTTGGAGCCACTGTCGAAATACTTGTTAATACCCAACTACAGGAATGGCACAGTTGTGCGTCATCGGGATTTTCTGTTCCACATTTTGGACAGTACATTGGGATTCTCCTCTCAATTTGATATTTGGCCTATGTATTCTGCATCTATGCAAAATTGGATGATATCACGAGCCAGAGGCGCGGCATCGGCTGAGCCATGTTGACCGCCCTCGACAACCACCGCGATAGCAAGACTACGTCCCTGGCTATCCTCAGCGAAACCGGCGAACCAGGCATTGTCGGGTTTTTCGGTCGAGCCTGTTTTGCCGTAAACCGTTACATCCTGTTCTGCAAAGCCGCTATGCTGGAATTCCTTGTAGGCCGTCCCGCCATATTCATTGACCACGGCGTACATTCCGTCCCGGACGAGTGCCAGTGTTTCAGGATGGATACCAAGGTCCACTGGGTCGTGGTCCGAATCATCAACGTCCCGCATAAATAGCGAAGGCGGTTTATACAAACCTCCTCGGGCGATGACAGCCATTGCATTGGCTACCTGCAAGGGTGTTACTCGCAGGTTTCCCTGGCCGATACCAAATAGTCTTTTTTCACTGGCCATAATTGGAGGTAATTGACCAGGCTGCGCGTATGCATCTGGACTTGAGATGACACCTTGAAGTTGCATTTGTATCGCGGTATCAGCGGCAAAATCTCGCCTTGATTCGTTGAAGGACCCTGGGCCTTGCAGAATTTTTCTTCCATAGCCGAATCGCATCAGCCATTCCTGAAGCAGTGAGGATTCAAGCCTGTGAGCAAGTCGTGAGAAATAGATGTTGCAGCTTCCTTTGATTGCATTGCGGGCATGATTGCCATCGGCCCACTGGTCGTCGTGGCAGGTGTTTCCGTACTTTTTAAATATCCAGCAACTTGGCCAACCCGGCGGAGCCGACTTTGCCGGACAAGAGATGACCTCGGAAGAAGTGATTGCACCTGCCTCCAGGCCGGCAATGAGTATCACAGGCTTGATAACCGACCCCGGCGGATACTGTTGACGGATTGCTCGGTTTAGCAGGGGACTGTTGGGGTCTTTGTTGAGCTGGTCATATTTCTGGCGGACGGTATCTAAGTCAAACGAGGGCAAGGAGACCATCGAGAGGATGTTGCCGGTATGGACCTCGATGACAACTGCCGCAGTGGGTCTGGTGCAATTTGCATTTATCGCACAGTCGGCCAGATACTGTTGTATCCTTTGCTGGAGATGTATATCGAGTGTCAGATAAATTTCCTCACCGAATTGACTATCGGTACGTTCTATGAGTTGGTCGTCAAAATTATAAGTAAGCCTGCCTCGTTTTCCGCGTAGGATTCCCTCGCAGATATATTCGATGCCGTCTAGGCCGGACAGGTCATCCAGGCGATATTTTGATAATTCATCATTGCCTAATGGCAGCTTATAAGGTTCTCTTGCGGGTCCGAGCCACCCTATGATTTGAGCGGCAACCGGTCCGTATGGGTATATCCTTTTGGTATGAGGTAGAATTTCGAGCCACTTTGAATCGATGAACTGCAATTGAGCGGCAAGAACTTCGTCGTCTGTCTGGAGTTCTATGAATGGCCAGGTAGTGTGCATTTCTGCTACATTAATTTTGTCGATGAGCTTAAGTCGCTGTGCGGCTTCTGGAATATTTTTTTCAAAGTCCGCTATTGCCTGTGAAAGCCGAATACTGTGAACGTTATCACTGTGTTTCTTAAGTAAATCCGAATCTTGGCAATTTTCCCGCCAGGCCAAAAATGTCCGTAAATTCCATATACGCTCATTTATGTTCTGAATTTTCTCCTCGATTTCTTTGCGCTGCATACCGAAGAGTTGTGCACATTTATAGATAGTATCCTGCAAGGCCTCAATTTCGTCTTTATATTCTGCCTGCAGTTCGGCTAAAAGCTGTTGTTGATTTTTGTTTCCGGTGGGTTTTTGAAGCAGTCTTACCTGCCAGAATCGTTCATCCATAAGTCGCGACAGCCTGTAATGAATATATAACTGAAATCGAGGTTCGTCCATCGCTAATTTTCTGCCCTTGCTGTCTAATATCGTTCCCCTTATTGTTGAAAGGTGTCTGGCTTTATCCTTTTGAAGTGTCTCGATGCGACTTCGATAGTAGGACTGGGAAAGTAATTGCATTTGGACTAATCGAATCAAACAGATAAACAGCAGCAGTGCAGCCAAAGCAACGAAGGTTCTTAATCGCTTATCGTACATTGCTTACCTGTGAATTGTCCTGATAGGATGTCTTTTTATGCTAATCCACCTGAATGATGCGGTGAAGAGCCACCCGAGAAAGAGCCATATTACGGCGGAGTATAGCGCTGTACCGAAGATTATTCCGGCGGTGTTTGCTGTCATTGGCTGGCCGGCCAGAGAGGCGAGGAACCGTGACAGGCTTTCAGCCAGCAGGCCGGTGAGGAAAATCGCGATTACTTGGTGAAACGCACTATTAATTATAACGAGACCCCGAATGTGAGCCAGTATAGAGCCAAGGATTCCGAAGCTAATAATATGTGGTCCTATTGGTGGTCCAATCAGGTCGCTTGCCAGACCGGCGACAAAAGAAATAATTATAGCATCATAGCTCCTGCAGCGTACCGCTAAGAAAACCACAACGACCAGCAAAAGGTCGGGTTTGATGTTGAGATTTGTAACCGCGAACCAGTCGAGGATGATGCTTGCCTGCAGTGTGGTAATAACCAGGATAAAGACAACAAAACGTGGCCAACGCATCATTTCTCCTTGGCTTTTTCTGTAAGTCCAGTGATGGTGGCTTCCTTTTTCAGGGATTCATTACAATCACCGCCACGCTAATCAGGTTTTCAATATTGCAGACGGGTTTGACAGTTATATCCCACAAAAGTGGATTTTCCTCATCCGGGTCGAAGCTCTGAATCCGGCCGACGATTACGGGCGCGTCAAGGAATCCAGGCTTTTTGTCGGCATATACGATATCAGCACTTTTTATTTTATATTTTTGCGGCAGCATTCGAATGTTGGCGCCGCCTTTACCGTTGCCCTGCATTTTCCAGCGAATGTAGACGTCCGAAGCTGCGATTTTTACAGGAAGCCTGGAAGCGGTGTCGGTTACCAACATAACTTTTGCAGTGCCTGTGGAGACGTCGCTTATTGTGCCGATTACGCCGTTTTCTCCGAGGACGTACTGTCCATGATTAAGGCCGTCGGCCCGGCCTCGATTGATGATTAATTCCTGCCTGTCGGCGTTGATAGAGAGGGTGATTATATCGGCCACTACAAAGGCCGCCGTCTCAAAGGCGAATCTATCTCGCAGTCGGGCTAAAGTTTCGAGCTTTTTATGCGTATCATCGAGTTCAGCACTGAGGTTTGCTGCGTGGTTTTCCAGTTGGATATATAGCCTGCGGCTGACATAGCCGGTAGGAGATTGGCTTGTGGCGGCTGTGGAGAGAGTTCTTAAGCCTGCGTTCAGTATCGGCAGGGGTATAAGTTTGATGAAGGCGAAGTGAAGCTTGTTTGTGATTCGCTGCGGGCTGAAAAGACAAATGAGGCCGGTTAACATCAGCCAGGTGAATAACATAGCTTTAGATATTCTGATTTGTCTGCGTGCCATATCATATTGCGCCGATATCCGGAATTCCAAGAACTTCTCGCGTGCAGGCAGCCACCATAGTCTTATTTGTTGTTTTAGAAGGTTATGGGCTTTTTACAGCAGTCGCGTATGTCTTGTGGTTATTGAGCATCGAAAGATGATATTGTTTAATCCCATCCATAGCCTTCGTGGTCCATTGTGTCTTTCCACGTTTCGAGGTTTTCAAGGTAAACGCTTGTTCCCCGTGCCACACAAGTCAGAGGGTCCTCGACCCTTTTTACCTTTAGTCCCGTGGCATTGGCGAGGACTTTGTCCATTCCTCGCAGCAGTGCCCCTCCACCACAAATGTGCACGCAGTTTTCAATCAGATCAGCCGCCAATTCGGGTTCAGCTTTTTCGAGAGTGCGGGTGACCGTCTCGATAATCCCGGCGATTGGTTCCCTGAGTGATTCGCGTATTTCTTCGCTCGTTACGACGATTTTTCGCGGCAGACCGGAAATCGTATCTCTACCGGCAACCTCCATTGTCAATTCTTCTCCATCCAGTGGACAAGCTGAACCTATCTGGATTTTGACCTGTTCGGCTCTTGGCTCGCCAATAAGCAGATTGTAGGTTCTCTTTAGATGGTTGATAATTGCTTCGTCCATATCATCGCCGCCCAGTCGAACGGACTCACATGTTGCAATGTCGGCGAGGCTCATTATAGCCACTTCTGTGGTTCCACCTCCGATATCGACTATCATAGAGGCGGTGGGCTCAGTAATCGGTAGATTGGCGCCGATTCCAGCGGCCATCGGCTCATCGACCAGATAGACCTTGCGTGCACCGGCCCTCTCGGCGCTGTCAATAACGGCTCTCCTTTCGACTGCGGTTATACCGCTTGGGACGGCGATTACGATACGAGGCCTGACAAGTCCTCCGCGACCACCGTGAACTTTCCTGATGAAGTAGCTTAACATCGCCTCGGTGATTTCGAAATCACTGATGACGCCGTCTTTCAAAGGCCTGATTGCGCTTATGGAGCCGGGGGTTTTTCCAAGCATCTCTTTTGCGACGAGGCCAACGGCCTCACCGTTGTTGAGGACGATATTTGTTCCTTTGCGAACTGCCACGACGGATGGTTCATTCAGGACGATACCCTCATTTCGGACACATACGAGGGTAGTGCACGTTCCTAAATCGATTCCCATGTCCGTGCTAAACCAACCTAAGACCGTATCCAGTAACATAAAGACCGCCCATAAAACCGAGTTTGTTTAAGTTTAGAACAATCTTTCACAAAAGCGAAAGGGTTTGAATGTTCTCACCGGGCAATTCTAAAAATGGTTCCGTACTGGACGAAACATTTAAAGGCCACCAGCAGGCTGGTGGCACAGACTGCGCCGAGAGCCAAGGCCAACATAGCTGTATAAACATTACTGGATACACTGATTTTTCTGCCCCGATTTGCTTTATCGGCACTCATTTATAAGCCTCATATAATTAACTTAACTGGAAGGAGCAACGGTAGCGAGTAACAACAGGGGCCGTTATTCCTTACCAATTTGTTGCGGCGTTATCACCAATTCTTGGCTGAAACTGCACCAGTTCCATTACACCGGCTGCCTGGTCCGGGTCGACATCTGTTATGAGGATATCACATACGAAAACATCGCCACGGGTCACATGGAATCTATGTCCTTCCCTGACGCCGTCAGCGGAGCCAATGGAAATTGTAATCAGAGAGTTCTTCAGGTCCACATCCGAGATTACAGCCTGAAGCGAGACCTGGTCGGTTGTCGGCCAAGCGGTGGAGGCCTTGTCTTTCTCCGGAGTAACGGCCTGGGTCTTTTCAACCTCTTTCCCGGTACCGCCGGCAAACTGCTCGAGCCAGTTCTCCAGCGTAACTTTTTCTTCGAGAAGCCTTCTTCTTTCGGCCTCCAGCGATTCAAGTTCAACTATCTTTTCATCGAGTGTTGCCGTTATTTCGTTGAGGTATTTGCGGTCGGTTGCGCGCTGCTCTCGAAGATTGTCCAGTTCGTTTCGTGCCAGTCGGAGTGATTGGGCCATATCTGAAACTGTCTGGTTGAAGCCGGTTATTACCGCTGCATAGCCGGATATTCTCTCCTCGAGTTCAGCTCGACTTCTTTCGATATTGCTAAGCTTGGCTTGCAATTGGTTCTTTTCGATTTGCAGCTGTTGGATTTTCTCATTTAAGTCGTCGACCAGCCGTTGTTGTACGGCGGTCTGTTCGTTTCTTTGCCGTATCAGCGCAGCATTTTTACCCATTATTGCCTGACTATTCGCCTTTTCTTCCTCGTATTGTTTTTTGTAATTGTCGGATGTGGATACGTAAGTTACCACAATCCCGGTGAGGAAAATCGAGGATAGTGTCAGCAAAACTATAAGCACTTTAGTAAGTGTACTCAACGCAGGCTCCTTTCATACCCAATTAAACCGAACTGACCGGGTTATCTTACCGCACCGGCCGCTGCGAATCAACAGTTATTATTTTCTGCCGGGCATTATCAGCCGGGCAGGTCTAAATAAGCGGCAAACTATCTTACTTACCAAGATTTTACGGTTATTATCCGGTAGAGTCAAGTTAATTTTAGGGGACACAAAATGGAAAATTACAGCTCAGAAAGGTGTGATAATATACTGATTTTACTACTGGAGTATGAAAACCGCTTGCGCTGCGGCAAGGCGTACGGCCTTAGACTCATTTTTCAGCAGCTTCGGGAGAAAATTTACAAGACGCGGTGTTCCAATTCGGGCAATGGCCAGTGCCGCAAGGACATTTCTGCGTTCATTAGCCTGGGCGTCGTCCAGAGGAGGGGGATTTCTCAAAAAGTCAAGAACCTCGAATTCTCCGTGTGTCTGTCCCATAGTACCAAGCTGCTCGGCCGCTGCCAGACGGACCTCGAGAAATTCATCGTCTAGCATTGTAATAAGGGCATTTCTCGCCTGGGTAGTTCGCAGTGCGCCCATCGCCATTATGCCCATAATCCTGTCGTCGGCATAGGTGCTTATGAGCATTGCCCAGAGTTTGGGGTAGATTTTCTCGTCTCTAAGCATTGCTATCGACTCGGCGACCTGAAAGCGGACCTTATCATCGGAATCCGCTGCACGCAGCGCCCAGTTCAGGTCCCTTAACGCGTCTTTATTGCCGAGTAAGCCAAGTAATAGAGCGGCATTAGCTCGGACCGTTTTATTTTCGCTTCTAATAGCCTTTCTTAGCAGCCAGGTATAATCGGCGACCCGCAGTTTGGTCAGAGCATAAGCAGCGGCGATTCTGACATTTTGGTCTTCGTCCTGAATGAGCTTTTTTAGGGCTCTTTTGCCTCCGTAGTATCTTGATTCTCCTACTGCAATGGCCAACGCGAATCTTACCGGCACAAAATCGTCGTTCATTAATGCCACAACATTTGGCATCAAATCCCCTTTCCGACCTGCTGAAACGACTTCGATAGCGTTAGTTCTGACGAGAGGGCTGCTATCCACCAGTGCTTCACGAACAAGTTGTGTGGCTCGGGCATCAAGAGAGGCTGCAACCTGTATCGCATCCATGCCTCTTAGAAA
>CAYZTY010000031.1:0-4897 GCA_964481525.1 uncultured Pirellulales bacterium | reverse complement strand
GAGGCAAGGGACCGGGAAAGAGAGATTGAGGTGGCATCGGAGGGACCGGTTGTTTGTGAGGCCCATTGCTCGCAGCCCGAAAGAACTGCGGCCGTGACAACAAAAAGTGATGAGCAAAAAACGAGTTTGTTGTCGAATATAATTTTTATGTAACGTGAACTGAGAGTTTTGTTTATTTGAGTGTTAGCTTTTATAGATTTTATGCTCATTGATTTTTCCCCAGCTCAGAACCAGACTACAAGGCTTTCTTAGCCGAAGACGGCGTTGGTGAACCACGTCGTCTCACAATAAATCTCAAAATCCAGATTATTATAAACAGGAGAACAAAAGAGGCACAGCAAAAATCCAGCCACCTGCCATATTTGCTGAAGATAGTTACTCTTTTATCGATGGTAATTCTGTCTACAAACCAGCCGCTGAGACCCCGGCGGTCGGCGGCCCTACGGGGTAGTGTGCCGGTGACAAAATCGTCCTGGATTCTACCGAGAGAATCGATAAGGCAGCTTATGCCCGTATTGACACTGCGTAGAATAGCGAGCCTGTTTTCAACGGCCCTGAATACACAAATGGCCATATGCTGTTCCAGCTCTGTGCTCGGTAGGACCTTCTGGTCCTTAAATCTGACAAACCAACCGTCGTTACTTATGTTCACAAGCCAGTCAACCTGCTTGTCGGGCCGGTCTTGAAGATTTGCCAGCCCGGGTTGGCTGAGTGCGAAATTTCTGGCGATTACAGGCACAGTATCCTCGTAGCAAATCATCACTCCGAATTTGTAGTTCTTTACAGGTTTTTGAGGGCGTGATTTTTCGGCGTTGTTCTGTTGCCTTGAGGGGTTGTTCATTTCAAAGACGGTGTACTGCGTGCCTGCGGTCAAGTTGTAATCATAATCGTATGGAGTACATTTCATCAGAAGCCTGTAAAGAAATGGGACAGTATCTTTGAAAGGTACGAACTCACCGAACGGTACAAGGTGAATCTTATCGTAGCGTTTTGTGTCCTGTTGTCCGTCGGGCCGATAGAAAAATGCAGAGTTGTAATTTTCTGCAAAAGCTATTTTTCCCTGGTTTGCCTCAAGGCCGGCTCCGTGGGCGCCGATGAGCAGGTATGCAGTTTCTTTGGAATGTTCGGCAAGGACTTTGTCAAATACACGGGCTGGATGGGAGGCATCGCACAATAGTAAGAATTGCTCATCCAAGACTGTCTGTACCATTGTTTCGGGCCAGACGATAAGTTCCGGGCCGGCTTGGGTACTGGCGGTGCTATCCTGTAGTAAGTCCTTGAATATTATCTCGTTGGCTTGTCCCGATACCTTGACCTCCAAAGGTACGTTTGACTGTACCGCGGCAACGAGTGGGCCGGGCTCGGTGAGCTCGTCGGACTGGAGTATGCGCCGGTTTCCATAAATAAGAGAAGCGATAAGTGCGACAGCAACGACCGCTGCTTTGAAGAAATTGGTAGGTTTGAGAATATTTTTCTTAATCAGTGCGACTATTAGCTCTGCTATTAGGGCATTTACCATAGCAATAAGGAATGAGATGCCTGCTGCACCAAAGATATCGGCTATCTGGATAAGTCGAATGTTTTGATACTGGCTATGTGCGAGAAATCGCCAGCTGAAACCCGTTATTAAATAACCTTGCCAGGCCTCTGCACCGACGAACAGAACCGGAACGGCAAGAAGCAATGGGATGTTTTTGATTCTGCAGTAGCGAACGGCCAGGGCGAGTATCGGCCAGTAAAGTGCGATATAAAGGCAAAAGGCAAACCAGCCAACCCAGGTAACAAACGCAATCCAGTACAAATTGCCGAGCCAGTAAGCAAGGCTGGTCAGGTATGCAACCGCCGCAAGTCGGCGTGGGTTTGCAGCAGGTGAAGAGACGAGAAGAAAAGGCACAAGGCCCAGCCAGGCAAGGAAGCCGAGATTAAAAGGCGGCTGAATGATGGTAAGGATTACGGCACTGGTGGCAAATGCCGCGCAGAGTCGCAAGAAGTCTGGTTTTTTATTCCCTTTATTGTTCAAACAGCCAAGTCCTTGAAAGCAGAGGCTATTTGTTCCGGCTGGTACTTTTTGCCGTTATTCATACGAATCGAGAACTGGTTCGCCAGTATGCCTAAAAGTTTACGACTGCTGATAATATCCTGAATAGGCCTGTCTATATCGGCGAAGAGTCGTTTTAGTTCGGTAAGCTCAGCCGATTCCAGGATAAGGTTTGTTGATGTTCGGGTTCTTTTTTTTAACTGCCCGAGGCGTTTTCTTGCGTTTTGGGTGTAGCTTTTAGAGATTTCTATGCCGACGTATTCTCTGCTGAGTTGGTAAGCGACGACCGCGGTAGTGCCTGAGCCGATAAACGGGTCAAGAACGCAGTCGCCTGCATTTGAACTTACTGTTATTATTCTGGCCAGTAAGTTCTCAGGCATTTGACAGGGATGCCAGCCTTCGCGTTCCCTGAATGTCCCGCAAACGCGGGAGTACTCTCTCCAGACATCGTCGGGCATCTTGCCTTTCGAATTGGCTCGTCTGTCGTTATATATCAATTGTCTGTCGGAGGGGACACGCACGGCGTTATCATTGAAGGTGAAATTCTTTTCGTTGTTGATAAAGTAGAATATGTGGGTGTGTGAGCGGGCGAATTTGTTTTTCGTCTGCTGGCCAAAGGTATAATGCCATATTATCCAATTGCGCATAACAAGGCCGATCTGGTCGGCTATGAGCTTGACATCTGCGGCGTAGTCGTCGCCTATGGCTATGTAAAATGAGCCGTGTGGCTTCAGCACCCTCTTGCAACTGCTCATCCAGTCTTTGGTCCAGGCAACGTAGTTTTTTCTTTTTACCTTGTCGTAGTATTTATCGTATTTGTAACCGATGTTGAAAGGTGGGTCTGCGAAGATAAGGTCTGCGAAGGGCTCCCGAACCTTGCTCAGGACCTCAATGCAATCGCCGCAAATTATCTTGTTACGAAATTCCTGCACAGCAGTATCATACCCCGACTTATCGGGGCTTTGCAAGATGCAAAGTAAATAAGCCACAGGTGTATAAATACACCGCAGGCGTATAAACTTACTTTAACTCAAGTCCTTCCAGATTGTTCCGCACGGTTCTGGTTGCACGATGGTCGGGGCCGTAGTTATCTTCTAATATCTCCAAAGCCCTTCGATATAAAGGCTCTGCTTCGGAGGAACGGCTGGTAGCCTTCAGTAATCCCGCCAGGTTATTGAGACGGAAAGCAACCTTTGGGTGGTCCGGGCCGAAGGCATTTTCATCGATTTCCAGTGCCCTCCACAGCAAAGGCTCGGCCTCGGAATGACGGTCGGTAGCTGTCAGCAATCCCGCAAGGTTACTAAGCTGGATTGCAACGTGAGGGTGGTCGGGACCTTTTGAATTCTCTTCAATTTGCAGACCTCTACGCATCAGCGTCTCGGCCTCGGAAAGACGACCGGTATACCTCAGCAATCGCGCCAGATTATTGAGGCAGACGGCTACCTTTGGATGTTCCGAGCTAAAGTATTCCTCATCGATTTTCAATGCCCTTCGCATCAAAGGCTCAATCTCAGAAAGACTATGGCCGATAATCCACAGTATTTCCGCCTGGTCGTTAAGGCAAACAGCCACCTTTGGATGGTTGGGGCCGAGGGAATCTTCGACGGTTTTAACTGCCTTTTGTATCAGCGACTCGGCCTCTGGTCGACGGTTAGTAACCAACATCAATCTCGCCAGATTGTTGAGGCAAACGGCTACATTTGGATGGTCCGGGCCGAAGGTAGCCTCATTGATTTTCAGTGCCCGTCGCATCAATGTCTCGGCCTCGGGAAGACGGTTAGTAGCCTGAAGCAATTGCGCCAGTGTGCTAAGACGTATAGCTATCTTTGGGTGGTCCGGGCCGAAGGATTCTTCATCTTTGGATAAAGCCTTTCTGAAGAGTTCCTCGGCCTCCTCGTATTTGACTATATTATGCAGAACAATTCCTAAACCTGTCATCGCATCGGTATTATCCGGGTGCAGGGCCAGAATATTGCGGTAGACTGCCTCTGCATTACTATATTTGGTCATACGTAACAAAGTAGCGGCCTGAGAAAGCCGGGAATCGATGTTTATTTCGATATCTTGGTTGAATTTTATCTTTGCCGTCTTTTTCTGCTGCTCAAGCTCTGTGATTAGTTGTTCATACTCTGATTTTTCCTCTAAAGTAAGAGTTTCATGTGCATCCTTTTGTGTCTGAACAGGAGGAACTTTTTTTATTAGTGCTTTTTCAAGCTCGGCCATGTGCCGTTTAAGTTTCTCGAATTCGGCAGAGGTGGTTTGCGGAATCTTTGTAATTGTGGCATTATTTGCTTCAGTAGTTCCCAGGCCGACATTTTGACCATCGTCAGAAATTTGCTTAGCTTTACTGCTGAGACCATCTTCTTTGGGTCTTAAATTTGAGTGGCGAGCAGGGCATCCAATAATTACCATAGCGACTGATGTTAATATCGCCTGAATTACAATCTTGCGAGTGGTATCAAGTTTCACCATAATGCTTTTCGCTCCGTACTTTAAAACAGATTTATCTTATTACAAAGCTGCTGCACAGAAGTATCATACAACTTTTTGTGCTCTCTGCAAGATGCATCTATCGGACTGTCCGGACATATCCTAATGACCAGTTGTGGCGTCTTAAGTTTTTCATCCCAATGTGGGGGCTGAAATGAACGATTTCAGGCGTCTTCCACTCGTTTAAATTACTCCTTGCGTGCCAGGTGCATTTGGCATAGAATTTCCCGCCCTTGACAGTGAGCAGGGAATGAATAAAGTTGGTGTATATAGGAGGATTTGATTATGAAGACAAATCTGCTGAGCGATGAACAGATAAATGAGCAGATAGAAGAGAACCGCACTGCAGAGATAACATTGACCATAAAC
>CAYZTY010000030.1:0-24295 GCA_964481525.1 uncultured Pirellulales bacterium | reverse complement strand
TAAATTAAATACCATTTGCCTTTTGCTTCAAACCAGAATACCTGCGGAGCGCAAAAATAGGAGCCGCCGTTTAGTGAGCTCATATAATAACGAGTTGCGCTATTTAGATCTGATATTGAGGTTGCAGAAACATACCCCATACGCCAACTACTGCTGTCACGTCCGGTATAAAACAGATGCCATTTACCCCCGGAATATACAATGGACGGATCTTTGACAGCTATATCATCAAATTCACCTGACGGTCCATCTAAAAAACATCTTGCTTCTGCTCTCCATTTTACAACCGGTATAGAAGTCGTAAAGCTCCAGTCGTCACCGGCATAGATTGTACCGGAATCATTGGAATCAACCGCCCAGTAATAACTCGTCCCTGTAGCAAGGTCACCCGGCGGGTCGTAAGTGTTCGTATAAACCATATACTTAGGATTACTGTGCGCGTTGGCATCGGTTCCAAAATAAACGTCATAGCTGGTCGGAGTATATTCTGTAGGGGCGTTCCATGACAAACCGGTGGAAATAGAAATTTCACTTGCACCGTTGATCGGAGTCGGATTAGTGGCCTTATTGGGGTCAATCGGAGTTACCCCCGGTCCGTATACGACAACATCATCGACATATATATCTATGCCTGAATCCGGGCCTTCAAAGTATACAAGAAGTTCCGCGAGTGTCCCCGTTACATCCAGTGTGAAGCTGCCGGAAATCTGGACCCAGCCGCTATTGCTGGCGGTGCCGTCAGCAACCCAGTAATAGTTAGTCCCGGCACCGTCTATTTGCTGAAAACTTATTTGGACAGTTGAACTGTCGGAGGTACTGGTCCTTACCCAACCGGATACAGTGTAGGTCTGTCCTATTACCATTTTGTCACTTACGTCCTGTTGTATTCCCTGCCAGGTTTCTGTCCTATCGAAAGCCCTTCCGCAGTAAGTGCCACCATGGGGAATAGGTGAGGTAACCGCACTGATTGAGCAGTTTCGGGCAATCCAGCCGTTTGTCCCACTCTCAAAACTGGGATTGGTCAGGATATTAGTGCTGCCGTATAAAGTCGTAAAGCTCCAGTCGTCACCGGCATAGATTGTCCCGGCATCATTGGAATCAATCGCCCAGTAATAAGTCGTCCCTATAGCAAGGTCACCCGGCGGGTTGTAACTGTTCGTATCAACCGTATTTACCGGATTGCTGTGTGCGGTAGGATTTGTGCCGAAATAAACTTCATAGCTGGTCGGAGTATATACCACAGGGGCATCCCAAGACAAAACGGATGAAAGAGAAACGTAACTTGCACCATTGGACGGGTTTGGATTAGAAGCCTTGTTAGGATCGATTGTCGATATCGTAAAGCTCCAGTCATCACCGGTATAGATTATCCCGGCATCATTGGAATCAACCGCCCAGTAATAAGTCGTCCCTACATCAAGGTAGCCCGGCGGGTCGTAACTGTTCGTATCAACCGTATTTACCGGGTTGCTGTGTGCGGTAGGATTTGTGCCGAAATAAACTTCATAGCTGGTCGGAGTATATGCCGTAGGGGCATCCCAGGACAAACCGGCTGAAACAGGAACTTCATCTGCGCCGTTGGACGGATTTGGATTACTGGCCATGTTAGGGTCAATAAACGCTGTCCGAACTACAAAACCGATAATCATCTGACGGTTTATAGCGCCGGCGTAAGTCGCACTCGGTGTCTCGTTGGCGCCGGTTGCGGATTTTTGGCCGGTAACTCCTGTGACAGTTGAGTTCATTGTCTGCTCGGCGCCTTTGGTAAAGCCGTTGTTCAGGGTATATGAACCTGCCTGACCGCAGGTAGCGGCAAGAATAACGATATCACCATCATTGGTGGCAAGTGCGGATGATGTCGTAACCGGATTGCTGGTTTTTCCACCAGTGCCGGTTACTCCGGCAGGAGAAGTTTGGTAAACATTTGAAAGGAATACACTTGCGTATCCGGTCGAACCCGGTTGTGTGCCGCTCCAAGTCGGAGTAAAGGTGCCGCCGGATGCGGCAGCGACGCCGGCCTCTTTAAGTATAAATGCCGCGGCATACGCGTAACCACCGGCGGCGTTGTAGTCATAGTCCACGACCTTGTTCATTGATTGCCCGCCGTATGTTACGGTACCAAGATTCATAGAAGAGGTGGATTCGCCGTGCGCAATGAATATCAAAACGCGGTCAGTACCGGATTCTTTTGTATGACTTGTACCCGTTTCCCAGCTACCAAGTATACCAACTTGACTAAGCGCCGGCCGGCTCAGACATAGCAACGTCAGCAATACGGCCGACGTTAAAAACGTTGTTCCCCTCTTTTTTTGCTGATTTGCTGAATTTTTCCTCATTATATGATTAACATCACCCGTCCAAGCAAGCTTGCGAAACATATGTTCACTCCAATCAATTTAAAAAAACAGCCCTTTATTTTATTTATACCATTTTCCGGTATTACTTGTCAAGGAATAAATTACACGCAATACGCACCGGAATCGGACAAAATCATCATGTTTTTCAGCCGTTAATGTCATCGCAGAAAACAATGTCGGAAGATTCGATAATCAACTGCTATTCGACAAACAAGGTGTCAGGGAGGAGAATTCAACTTAAGTCACGTAGTTTTCTTTCGGGAGTAATACGGGAGCATTTTAAAGCAAACTCATGAGAATTATGATTAAAATTGTTATCTCATGAAAAAATTTTAAGTGTTTGCCTTGTAAAGCCTTGAGTTTTAAGTTAAGTAATAACAAAAGGTTACAAAAATGGCCTGATGGGGATTCGAATCCCCTCGCCTTCATCCTGCGCTGCTTTAGCGAAGCAGGGCTTTTTTAACCATAAGACTTACTTTAAAAATGAGTCAATTCCTAACACAGATATTAGCATTACAGGTAACCGGGCGATGGAGACATCTTAGCTTTTTACCGCTGATGTTGTGGCTGCTTTTTGCGATCTATCCTGCATACTGCACCGATTTTTTTGTCTGCCCGGACGGGAATGACATTAATGATGGTTCCATAAAAAATCCTTTCAAAACGATTGACAAGGCCGTGGAACAGGTCCAAGCGGGTGATACTATTTTCCTGCGAGGCGGTTTGCATCACTATTCTCACACTATACAGATATCTGTTCCGGACGGTGAACCAGAAAATTCGATAACGTTGCAGGCTTATCAAGATGAAGTTCCTATTCTGGATTTCAACGACGCTGGAAATAATGACAGGGGCATAAAACTAAGTGGAAGTAACTGGCACCTCAGGGGTTTTATCATTCAGAATGCGGGGGATAACGGTCTGAGTGTCTTTGGCCCCGGCTCGCATAATATTCTCGAACAACTGGTTACGCGTATAAACGGAGATTCAGGACTTCAGTTGCATTCGGGCGCTTCCCATAATCTGGTGTTAAACTGTGATTCTTATTTGAATTATGATGCTGAAAATCATGGTGAAAACGCGGATGGTTTTGCGGCGAAATTCAGCGTCGGCCCCGGCAACGCGTTTATGGGCTGTCGCGCATGGAGCAACTCCGATGACGGCTGGGATTTCTGGAACGCCGGCAATAGTGTTATAGTTGAGAATTGCTGGGCCTTTTACAACGGTGAAAATAACTGGGCAGACCCGTCGTTTGCAGGAGATGGCAACGGTTTTAAACTGGGCGTTGGAAGCGGCGCACATTTGTTGAAATATTGCGTGGCCTACGGCAATAAACACCATGGAATCGATGTAAACGGCAATGTAACAGGAGTTACGGTTCATAACTGTACCTGCGTGGGGAACCAGAACAAAAATTTTTGCTTCGATGAACACTCCTGTACACATATATTACGCAACAACCTCTCGCACCGGGATTCAATATTGATTTACGCTGAAATTGACGATGAACATAATTCGTGGAATGGCCTTTCAGTCAGTGATGCAGATTTTGTAAGCCTTGATGAAAAGGGTATTGATGGGCAGCGTGAAACAAATGGAGGGCTGCCTGGACTGAGTTTCCTTCGACTTTCCAAAGAAAGTCCGTTGATAGATGCAGGAATCGACCTGGGATTGTCTTTTGAAGGCGATGCGCCTGATTTGGGAGCCTTTGAAAGTCTCGATAGTGATTGCGAGCCTAACGGCCGGATCGATTTAGACGATTTGAAATGTCTCGTGTCTATCTGACTTGATGCCGACTGAGGGGGCTGATTTCAGCAAAAACGATAAAAGTAGGATTTAACCGAAATAGCCGAACCAGGGACTTGTCAGCTTCTCGGTGGAAACAGCCGTTTCGGTAAAAATCGCGAAGAAATGAGATTATCCTTTCGAACTAATTATACCCCCCAGGGGTATAATGGATATACGAAAGGATTAAGAAATGAAGGAAAATCCAAGTCACAAGCATAACCTGGCCGCCCTAAAGCGAATTGAGGGGCAGGTCCGCGGTGTTCAAAGGATGATTGAAGACCGTAAATACTGCATCGATATCCTGAACCAGATGTATGCTATCAAAGGTGCCCTTTCCAGAGTAGAAGAAAAGATTCTGGAAAAGCACTTTCAGAACTGTGTCGCCGAAGCTATAAAAGGAACACCTGAAAAGGAAAAACAACAAAAGATGGATGAGATTTTAAAACTTATCCAACAAACACGCAGAGGGTAAAATATGGGGACAAAAGCAATTCATCTGTATAAAATAAACATATCATACAAGCTAAGGGGATTGGAAATATGGAGAGAAAAGTCCTTCAATTTATAAGCGTAGTCATACTTGTCTCAATTCCGTCTGTCGTAATCTCGCAGCAACCAGAAGAGACCAATGATTTGCAAATACTTCCAGACTATTTACGTCTTGCTTCTCTGAATAACGCGGAGCTTCAGGCAAGGTTCGAGGAATGGAAAGCCGCTTTGGAGCAAGTACCACAAGCGAAGGCTTTAGATGACCCTAAATTTACTTATAGTTACTTTATAGAAGAGATTGAAACACGCGTCGGCCCCCAAAAAAATAAGTTCGGTATTATGCAGGTATTTCCATGGTTCGGCAAAATTGAGGCGCGGACCGACGTCGCAACAGCAAAAGCAAATGCTGCGAAGCAAAGATATGAAGCAAGCAAACTAAAACTCTTCCGGCAGGTAAAAGATGCTTTTTATGAGTTTGCGTATCTGGCTACAGCTATTGATATAGCAAGAGAGAACCTTGAACTATTGCAGCATTTCGAGGAAATTGCACTGACCAAATACAAAACCGCCACAGCGACACATCCCGACATTATTCGTGCCCAGGTAGAATTAGCCAAGCTTGAGGACATCTTAACAAGCCTGGAGCAGCTGAGAGAACCATTAACTGCGAAGTTAAACTCAATACTTAATCGCCCTGCTGATGCGGAATTGGCCTGGCCTAAAAAAGAACCTCTGAGAAAGATTCAACCCAATCAAAAGGATGTCATTGAGGCATTAGTAAAAACTAATCCGGAACTTACCGAGATTAACTGGGAACTCGAGGCAGCAAAAGCGAATGTTGAGTTAGCAAAGAAAAAGTTCTATCCTGACATAGGTATAGGGATTGACTGGATTCAAACGAACGATGCGTCTTCCCCGGGTGTTAGAGATAGCGGCAAGGACCCCGTGATTTTGATGTTTTCAATGAATATACCCTTATGGCAAGACAGCTACAAGGCCGCTGAGCGGCAGGCAAAAGCCAATGTTAAGAAAGTTCAGCAGCAAAAAGTTAATAAAGAAAATGAAGCAATAGCACAAGCAATAAAGGTATTGTATGACGTTGAGGACAGCCAAAGAAAGATGCGCCTCTATGGCGACGTTTTGGTCTCAAAAGCAGAAGAACTTGTTCAGGCTTCGGAGGTCGCTTACAAATCAGGTACGATAGACTTTTTTTCGTTAATAGACGCTCAACGTATGCTGCTTAAATACAAGCTTGATTACGAAAGAGCTGTTACTAATAATCAACAAAAACTGGCTGAGCTGGAAATGCTTATTGGTAAAGAATTGTGATATAAAAAAAACGAAATTGCAAGGCGTCCGAAATGGTAAACACGTCAATCAAAACAATATTTAGCCAAACAGGACTTAAGATAGTGCTGGTTATCCTCGCAGGCTTTGTTCTTGGCTATCTGGCAAGAGATTTTACAACTACATCTGAACCAATGGCCGAACACCATCATTTAGATTCAGCCCAAGACAATCATCAGTTGTGGACCTGCTCTATGCATCCCCAGATACGTCAGCCTAAACCGGGCAAATGTCCTATTTGTTTTATGGACCTGGTGCCGGTAGACAGTGGCGGAAGTGAAATCGGTTCGAGAGAAATTGCTTTCTCCATGGACGCATTGAAACTTATGGAGATTCAAACCACACCCGTGGAACGTAAATTCGTAGAGGCCCAAATCCGTATGGTAGGCAAAATTGATTATGACGAGACCAGATTAAAACATATCACCGCCTGGGTTCCCGGGCGAATTGACCGTCTTTATGTTGATTTTACAGGCACTCAGGTAATCAAGGGCGACCATATGGTCTATCTTTACAGCCCAGAGCTTATAAGTGCACAAGCCGAATTCCTGCAGGTGGCAAAAGCTGTGCAAAATATAAAGCCTGACAGCTCCGAACTTATCAAAAAATCAACGCAGGCAACCCTTGAAGCTGCAAGTGAAAAGTTAAGGTTACTGGGTCTTACCGAAGGGCAGATTGAACAAATAGAAAAAACGGCCCAGCTCACCGACCATATTACAATCTACGCACCTATCGGCGGTATCGTATTAGAAAAGCATGTTACTGAGGGAACATACATCCAGACAGGCACAAAGATATACACAATCGCCGACCTTTCCCAACTCTGGGTTCAATTAGATGCTTATGAATCGGATATGATATGGATTCGATATGGTCAAAAGGTCGAATTCACAACAGAGGCATACCCCGGTGAGGTTTTTAAGGGACAAATAAGCTTTATTTCACCAACGGTCAATCCGGCAACCAGAACATTTAAAGTACGTCTAAACGTTTCTAATCCCCAAGGAAAACTAAAGCCCAATATGTTTGTAAGAGCCGTTGTTCGGTCAAAAATCGCCTCGGGAGAAAAAGTAATGGACGCCGATATGGCAGGTAAATGGATTTGCCCAATGCACCCTTCTGTTGTGAAAGAATCGGCCGGACAATGCGATATATGCCAGATGAATCTGGTAACGACGGAGTCACTCGGCTATGTCAAAGCCGAGTTGCCGGAGAAAGCACCCCTTGTTATACCTGCTTCGGCCCCTCTTATAACCGGAAGGCGTGCTGTTGTTTACGTCCAGGTGCCGGATAGTGAAAAACCAACTTTCGAAGGCAGAGAAATTATACTTGGCCCAAGAGCAGGAGATTATTATCTGGTCCGAGAAGGACTTGCCGAGGGAGAAATTGTCGTTTCAAAAGGTAACTTTAAGATTGACTCAGCTCTCCAGATTCAGGCCAAGCCCAGTATGATGAATCCAGAAGGACAAAATGCTCCTATGATGAACCACCACGGCCATAACTATTAAATACAAACTAAAACACATATTTGAAAAGATAGAAAAATGAAAAGCAGAAGAATACAATTCGGAATAGTTTTTACAATGGTAGCTTTACTGCTTATCGGTTTGGTGACATTCGTCGGCTGCAAGAAAAAAACGGAACCCGTTGAAACCACAAAGATTGAGCAAAAAGCCGAGGCAGCCATCGAACAAACGGTATGTCCTGTTATGGCAGCACCAATAGATAAAAACTACTATACCGAATATAATGGCAAGAAGGTTTATTTTTGCTGTCCCGGGTGCAAGGAGCAATTCCTAAAGAACCCGGAGAAGTATATCGCAAAGCTGCCTCAGTTCAGCGATTAGAAAAATAAGCCATTCTAAGTGTTCAACATGGACGAAAATGATAGCCAGAAAAAGACTTTGTTGGACAAGGTAATACGTTTTTGCCTTGAGAACAAGCTGGTGATTTTCCTTGTTCTGTTGGCATTAATCGGTTGGGGTGTATTGACAGCACCGTTTGACTGGGAGCTTGAGTCCCTGCCAAGAAAACCCGTGCCGGTCGATGCGATACCGGATATAGGTGAAAACCAGCAAATAGTCTTTACCGAATGGCCGGGCAGGTCGCCACAGGACGTGGATGACCAAATCACGTATCCGCTGACAGTATCTCTTTTAGGCATACCTGATGTTAAAACCGTCCGCAGCTACTCATTTTTTGGGTTGTCAAGCGTATATGTGATTTTCAACGAAAAAATCGATTTCTACTGGTCCCGCAGCAGGATTCTTGAAAAGCTAAATTCCCTGCCCGCCGGAACATTGCCGGAAGGAGTAGAGCCTGCCTTAGGGCCTGATGCAACTGCTTTGGGGCAGGTTTTCTGGTATACGCTCGAGGGCAAAGATAAAAATGGAAATCCGACCGGCGGGTGGGATTTAGACGAGCTTAGAAGGATTCAGGACTGGAACGTTCGTTATGCATTAGCCAGCGCAGAAGGAATAAGCGAAGTTGCCTCGGTTGGAGGATTTGTAAAAGAGTACCAGATAGATGTGGACCCTGATGCCATGCGAGCTTACGGCGTTGGACTCGATGATATCTTTATGGCGGTCAAAAATTCCAATATTGATGTCGGGGCCCGTACAATCGAGATTAACAAGGTCGAATACGTAATCCGTGGTCTTGGATTTGTCAAAAACCTTCCGGATATCGAAAACAGCGTTGTAAAAGTCGTTAATAATGTCCCCGTGTACATAAAAAACATAGCCAATGTTACTCTCGGCCCCGCCTTAAGACGCGGGGCACTGGACAAGGGTGGAGCCGAGGCCGTTGGGGGTGTCGTGGTTGTTCGTTATAGCTACAATCCACTCACAGCCATCAATAATGTAAAAAAGAAAATTGAAGAGATATCGCCGGGCCTGCCGAAAAAAACCCTTCCCGACGGAACCGTTTCACAGGTCAAAATCGTTCCTTTTTATGACCGGACCGGTCTTATCTACGAAACCTTAGGCACACTCGAAACAGCTCTTACAGAAGAAATACTGGTCACGATTATCGTGGTAATAGTGCTGGTTATGCACCTTAGAAGCTCCGGGCTGATAAGCGCATTGCTGCCGCTGGCGGTTTTGATGTGCTTTATAGCAATGAAGCTGTTCGGCGTGGATGCCAATATCGTAGCGCTTTCCGGCATTGCTATAGCAATCGGTACGATGGTCGATATGGGGATAATTATCTGTGAAAATATACTAAGACATCTTAACCAAGCCGGGCCCGATGAAAACAGGCTCGAAGTTGTTTACCGGGCTTCGAGCGAAGTCGGCGGCGCCGTTCTAACGGCGGTCTCGACGACGGTGGTCGGATTTTTGCCGGTTTTTACAATGACAGGCGCCGAAGGCAAATTATTCAGGCCTTTGGCATATACGAAAACCTTTGCTTTAATCGCTTCAGTGATAGTTGCCCTGACGATTATCCCACCCGCGGCACATATCCTTTTCACGAGAAAGTTTCACTTGAAAAAAGTGTCGCGCTATGTTCTGGGAGCGATTTTAGCTGTTTGCGGAATCGCTTTGGCCGTTGTGCTTAATTGGTGGGTAGGTATTCTGGTTATCGGCACAGGAGCGTATCATTTATTAAAACACAGGCTGCCTCAACAAATAAATTCTCATTTATCGGTATGGGCAAATATTATCGCGGTTATCATTGTTGGAATAATATTGACCCTTCACTGGCTGCCTCTCGGACCGGCTAACGGAACAATTCTTAATTTTATCTTTGTTGCGGTGCTGATTGGAGGCCTGCTGATATTTTTCAAAATTTTTCAGCATTTTTATGCCGGCATTCTCGGCTGGTGCCTGAGACACAAATTGCTCTTCTTATCGATACCAATAGCCATTATCGTCTTAGGGATAATTATATGGTCCGGACTTGGCAAGGAATTTATGCCGCCTTTAGACGAAGGCTCATTTTTGTATATGCCGACAACGATGCCGCACGCATCAATCGGCGAGGCATTAGACGTCCTGCAGAAACAGGACACGGCTTTCCAATCAATACCCGAAATCGAATCAGTAGTAGGCAAAATCGGCAGAACTGAAAGTCCCCTTGACCCCGCACCCATATCAATGATTGAAACAGTCATTAACTATAAACCAGAGTATGTACTGGATAAGGACGGCCGAAAAGTCCGATTCAAATATGACAGAAAGAACAAAAATTTTGTACGCGATGAAACCGGTCAGTTAATACAAGACAAGCACGGCAGGCCGTACAGGCAATGGCGGGACCATATTAAAAGCCCCGACGATATCTGGGATGAAATTGTAAAGGCGGGCCGGATTCCCGGTACCACAAGCGCTCCCAAATTACAGCCTATTGCCGCCAGGATAGTAATGCTGCAAAGCGGTATGCGCGCGCCTATGGGCATCAAAATCAAAGGGCCCGACCTCGAAATAATAGAAAAAGTCGGGCTTGAATTTGAAAGACTCTTAAAAGAGGTCCCGGGCGTCGAGGCCTCAGTTGTAATAGCGGATAGAATTGTGGGCAAACCATATCTGGAGATTGAAATCGACCGGCAGGCCATTGCAAGGTATGGAATCAGCATTCGAAAGATACAGGATGTCATAGAGGTAGCCGTTGGGGGCAGGCGAATTACAACTACCGTCGAAGGCCGGCAGCGCTACCCCGTGCGGGTCCGTTATATGCGGGAGCTTCGCGACACTATAGAAACGCTGGGTAAAATTCTGGTTCCTGCTTCTGATGGCGCACAAATACCGCTGATTCAGTTAGCTGAAATTCGTTACATTCGAGGTCCACAGGTAATCAAAAGTGAAAACACTTTTCTGGTTGGGTATGTTTTGTTTGACAAAAAACCAGGCTTTACAGAGGTAGATGTTGTCGAACAATGCAGTAAATTCCTGAAAGAAAAGATAGCAGCAGGCCAACTAATCATACCTGCGGGAGTCAGCTACAGTTTTGCCGGGACGTACGAAAGCCAGGTTCGTGCACAAAAAACTCTTATGGTAGTCATTCCGTTTGCGTTATTTTTAATTTTCCTGATTTTGTATTTTCAGTTCAAATCCACGATTACAAGTTTGCTTGTATTTTCGGGAATAATCGTAGCCTGGGCGGGTGGTTTTTTAATGATATGGTGTTACGCCCAGCCATGGTTTTTAAATTTCAGCATTTTCGGCGTCAACCTAAGGCAGCTTTTCCAGATGCACCCCATAAATCTAAGCGTTGCGATATGGGTAGGCTTTTTAGCCTTGTTCGGAATAGCTTCGGACGACGGCGTAGTTATGTGCACTTACCTTGAGCAAACATTTAAAGGCTCGAAACCGAGTGACAAAGCCGGCATTCTCCAAAAAGTAATTGAGGCCGGGACCCGTAGAGTTCGGCCGTGCCTGATGACAACCGCAACAACAATTCTCGCACTTATTCCGGTCCTTACTTCTACCGGCAGAGGTTCTGACATAATGGTGCCTATGGCTATACCTGTTTTTGGTGGTATGACAATTGAAATTCTTACTATGCTTGTGGTGCCGGTACTATATAGCTCCGTTAAAGAGCTTAAGCATCAACCTCATTCAAAATAGTAATCATTACGCGAGCTTTCTTACCGCCTCGGACATCAGTCTCTTTATAGGCAGCCTTTGCGGGCAAAGAGTCTCGGCACGGCTGTAATCAGCCTGTGCAAGTCTGTTTCTGATATCCGCCGGGATTGTCGCGAAAAGCTCCCGTGCCCGGGCTTGCTGGCCGTAACTGTTGTAGTACATTAAATAGCGCATAACGTCGCTCACGCAGGCTACTTCAGGCAGGGCCGAATTGCAAATGTCGCCGCAGCCGGTACAATAACCGCTGCAGGTCCTCCGGGCGAATTCTTCAAATAAGCCCATATCCTCGCGGGTAAGTTTGGTCTTGTCGAGCACAGCCGCAACGTTCGAAGTTACACGAGCAACGCTCTCCATCCCTACACAGGCCGAGCTGAATATCTCATCCTGCAGTACAACTTTTATCTTTGCCTGCCCCAAAGTAAAGCCGCGCTGCAGAAAGTGGTCGACCAGTTTTTTGACCCGGCTGTCTTCAATTTTTTGGCCGTGTGCCTGTGTTTTCATAGCTATCAGGCCTACGCCAGCTTTATGACAGGCTTCAACTGCGGCCTGCATCTCGGAGTCCTGCATCAATCGAAAATTGTAACTTGTCATTACCGCGTCAATCCAATCGAGCTTTGCCGCGGCGGTAAGGCAATTGGCCATATTCCGGTGAGTACTAAATCCAAAAAACCGTATTAACTTACGCTTCTTGGCACTTTCGGCCCACTTTCTCAGTTCATCCGTTAAATGTGCAGGATTGGATAATCCGTGCGCACCATAATACAGGTCGATGTATTCGGTATTCATTCTTTCCAAAGAAGTTCGCAGCCGCCTTTCCAGGTCTTCAGGCTTTCTTGCACCGGAGGCCTTGCTTACGATAAACAATTCTTTTCGCCGTTCGGGATGGTTGGCGAGAAATTTGCCTATACCGAGTTCACTGTTCCCGCCTGCATAACTATTCGCTGTGTCCCAGTAGTTGACGCCCCACTGAAGCGATTTTTCCAAGATGATTTGGCTTTCAACAAGGTTAAACATCGTCCCCAGAGACAAACAGGAGACCTCGGCGCTCGTTTTGCCGAGTTTTCGTCTCGGAACATGGGGAAAAGCGACCGGCTGCGGTTCTGCTACAGTATTAGAGTCAGCGGATTCAGCAACACTGGTTTTTTTGCGACAGCCAATCGTGGCAAAGACGCCCGCAACGCCCGCAGTGGCGGTTGTTTTAAGGAATTGTCTTCTATCAATTCTACTTTCTCTTGAACTCATCACATCACTCCTACAAATATTGCCCTTTGGGGGATATTGACTTATGTCGGCTTCTGGTTTCACCTTCGGCAGAGACCCTTATAGCTCTTCTACCACTTACGGGGCATTCGTGTTCACAAACACCACAACCAATACACCTCCGAATATCAACATAGGGCCTTTGCAGCCGAATCTGTATTCTTATTTTTTCACCTTCAACGGGGATTTTCTCAAATGAACCGGCTGATGAGACAACAATTGTATTTTCGGTATTCGTTTCTATTTTTCTGCGCTGTCCGTCCTCCGGTAGGCAATAATAATCGCCGGTAGCAAATTGTTCAAGCAAAAGGTTGCTTTCGACAGTCTCGACAGCATCGGCGGTAGCCTTTTTTACCGTCAGAATTCCGTCCCTTATAGTGCTGAAAGACGTGCGTGTATAAATAGCCTTTGGGCTGACGGGGCAGTTCTCCTGGCAAACGATGCACGGCTTATCCATCGCCCAGGGCAGGCAGCGGGAGCGGTCAACAAAGGCAGTCCCCATTTTAATTGGCCCTGCCTGAGAAAATTCATTGAGGCCCAATTTTTCCGAAAGGCTGATTGGCCTGATGGCCGAGGTGGGACAAATATATCCGCAGGCGGTACAATTTAGCTGACAGCCGCTGGAGCCGATGCGCATATTGAGCGTTGGTGTCCAGAGATTCTCAAAGCCCGGCTGCAAGCCGCCCGGCTGAATAACATTTGTCGGACATACTCGCATACACTGGCCGCACTTAATACATCGCTGCAAAAACTCTTCTTCCGGCAAGGCGCCCGGCGGGCGAATAAGCCTGTAGTAAAAATTCGAGCCAAGACGATTACCAAGCCGGATAGCCGGCAGCGCAAAAACGCCGCTTATGGCAGAAAGTAAAAAACCTCTGCGGGTGATGTCTGGATTGGTAATTTCGCCGGCCAATGAAGAACGAGTCTGATAGCCAATAGTGTCATGGGCGCAATCCTGAAGACAGTTAAAACAAAGGACACATTCGCTTATTCTTATCTTTCCGGAAGGCGCACACGCCCCCTGACAGGCCCGCTCACACAGTTTGCAGTCTGGGCAGCCGATTTGTTTTTTACCTATTCGCCAAATGGCAAATCTGCTTATGATGCCGAATAACGCGCCGAGAGGACAGAGAAACCTGCAATAAAATCGTGGGATAAGGAAATTGAGAAATATAGCAATAAAAAATATAGTTAATATCAACCCGGCACCCTCGTAGAAGCGGGCATTTACAGAGATGACCCCGAGTAGGTTATCGACAACGGGCAATAAAACCAGATTAACTGAACGACTCATCAGGGATATTGGGTCGAGCAGGCCAATCTGAAGACCTGGGCCCTTCGCTAAGGGTATCACCGCCAGAATAAGGAAGAATATCAGGATAAAGTATTTAATACACTGGCCTTTTCGATACTTGTTAGCTTTAACTTTTTCCGCCAGATTTTTCTTTCGATAAGCTAAAAAACCGACGAAGTGATGCACAGAGCCGAACGGACAGACCCAACTGCAGAAGAACCGGCCGAGCATTATTGTAAGAGCTACGACCGGCAAAGCCCACAGCAGCGACCAATACAGACTGTGCGTTGTCAGGGCAGTTCCTACGGCCACGAGCGGGTCAAGCTGCAGGAACAAATTGACCGGCCAGCCCCTCAGCCGCCACCACTCACCGCCTATTGTGGTAACCAGACAAAACCACAAAAATAAAACAAAGAAGAAAACCTGACTTATTCGTCTGACTGTAATTATTCTCATAAAAAACCACTACCTATGGCACAGGTTAGCTCACTTGTGCGAAAATCGTTTTAAGTGATTCAAAATCCGTCGTACCGGCACCACCCATCTGGGCCTTGCGAAGATAAGGCAAATCGGCCACCGTCAAATTTAGCAGCGAACAGCCATAAGCATCGGCTGCTACGGCATTACAACTTGCAATCATCGTATTTTTTCTTTGCAGGTCCGAGGCGGAACCTCCCGTCGGGCCATTGGTCATCATCACCCGCGTACCGTCAAGAATCACCAACGTTGCTCTGACCATAATCGCAAGCTCTGCAATAATAGTGTTAATATCCTGATGAAAGATATTTCGCCTGCCGCCGAGAAGCCCGTACCAGTTCTTCATCGTCATCGACGCGCCGCTTCTGTGGTGGTCTTTGACTGGGGCGATTCCAATCAGCTTATCGACTTTTTCAAGAGGTGCGGCAAACACCGGCCAATTTTTAATGAGCCTGCCGCCTGCAAGGCTGACGGTCCGGAAGTAGCTGTCTCTGGGCAGCAGAATTTTCGCACCGGCCTCGGAGGCTGCCTTGCCGATACCGCTTAATCTAAAACAGCTTTCGGGGTCATTGATGGGATTATCGGTTACAATCACCTCTTTGGCCTTTGCCCGGCGATAGCACAAACGCACAACTTCTGCAACAAGCTGCGGATTTGCCGTAGCGCCGAGTATGGGCGGTGAAGCAAAAGCGACATTAGGTTTTATCAAAACTCTCTCGCCGGGTTTTACGAACCTCTCGATACCTCCAAGAAGGTCTATTGCTTTATTAGCAGTCTCGATTCTGTCGTCTCCTTTAACAATACTTATGACTTGTCCTTCCCTGTGCGAAATGGAAAAATCGGGCAAGGCCTCGATACTTTCACCCGTAGATACTGGTTTGGGCCCGGTAGTATCATAGAGTAAATACGATGCTGCCCCGGCAACCGCTAAAGAAGCACCCGCTTTAGCGGTGCGCCGGATAAAGTCTCTACGAGTAATGTTGCTCTTTTCGCCTTCGGTCATTTCTTTTCTATCCTGACAAGTTTGTCATACAACTGAGCTGCTAATTGTTTTGCCGATGCTTCGTTTTCCGCACCGTGAACGCCCGCCACAAACGGGCCAATCGTGAAAACCACCTCAATTGTCCCATAGAAATCTGCAGCCTTACCGGCAACATACTGCGCGATTGTGGACCTGTCGGTCGCACCGTTTTCAAGAAGGAATTTGTAATATTCCTCGGCCAGCTTCCGGGCTTGGTTGGAGTCCGAGCGCCTGCTCAGGAAAGCCGTCGCCGTCACATCGCCAAACCTGTATTTGGCGGAAAATGTATCGGTCAAGCCATCAAAGCCAAAAGCATCCGACAAATACAGTTTGTAACTCTGGGCGATTAGATTCTCCTCCGGGAAAAGTTGCAGCTCGTGGATTACATTCTCATCGGGCTTTACTTCTTGCATAAGGCTATCGGCGACGGCGAGCATTGCCCCACTTAGCTGGCCAGTCTCAGCAGAGCCAATTATCTCTATATAACACTTGCCGGCCAACAGAAACACCGCCCCACCGGCTTTATAACCGACCATCGGCTGAACCAAAAATTCGGCGTCCGGCCTTTTTTGCGCTGTATAGACGGCAAAAGCATTTCGAACCGAGCCCATATCATAAACAAACAGCTCCATCCACACCTCGGCATCGGCTGCGCTTACAAAACGCTGACAAGTTAATTTTTCAAAGCCCGATTGCAGATAGAGCCCGGCCTTGCCGTCGATTTTGTTGTAAAGGTTCTCGCTATCGAATGTCTCAACCTCTGATAATTTCTCAAAGCCGTCCGGTAGTGAAGGAATAATTGCAGGACCTGCCGGCTTGCTCGGTTGAGAGCTAAGGTGAATTAAACCTGCTCCCTCAAGACCGAGTCGGCCGGATTGATAATGGAATTGCTTAATGAAAACGCCGATGCCGATAAACACGAGCAGCAACAATACCGCCAGGCTTACAAGCGATTCTGCGCGCTTTGGTCGGGGCGGCAATAAGACCACAGCCAACTCCGGATAAGACGATTTACTTGAACCTGCTACCAAAGGCATTATACTATTAAATGTCGGCCGAGTCAATTTTTGCGAATTGCAGGCAAATAGTAGTTTGTTGACCGGCTTAGCTTTTTTATGGTATAGTTGTAAAAGGCATCCGCCGCGGCGGAAGACATACAGCGGAAAGCTAACAGCCGAAAGGAGAGTCAAATGAGCGAACAGATTGGAAACATACTGGCGTATAGCATCGGCTGGCCGGAGATTCTGGTCATACTGGTTATAGCTGTGCTGATATTCGGACGACGCCTGCCCGAAATCGCGCGAAGTATGGGAAGGAGTCTTACAGAATTCAAAAAAGGAATGAAAGAGACCCATGAAGAGATTGACAAAGAACCTGCCGGCGACGAAGAAAATAAAGACCAAACCGGTTAGCCCTGCAATATCAACCGGTTTTCTTCCGGGTCAGCCGGCAAATCAGTATACTTGCCTCAAATAAGGCGTACAACGGCACAGCCAGGGCAATCTGGGAAATCACATCGGGGGGAGTCACTAATGCACAAATTATGGCCAGCAACAGGATAACATATTTTCGATATTGTCTTAGGTTGGCCAGAGTTACAATACCCAGCTTTTCAAGGCAGACAATGGCAATGGGCATTTGAAAGGCAAATCCAAAAACAATGGTCAGCGAGACAACGAAGCTGACGTAATTGCTCAGGGTAAAATTGACCTTCACAAAGTCGATGCCGGGATTGAAATTGATAAAGAACAGCATAGCCATCGGCGCAACAACTTTTATGAAGAAAAAAGCACCGGCGATGAACAGCAGTACACTTATCGGGACAATTCGCCGTACATACCGCTTCTCTCCGGGATAAAGACCCGCCGATACAAAAGCCCAGAGCTGATAAAAAACCCAGGGACTGGAAATAATCAATCCGAACAGCAGCGAGGTTTTGAAGTAAACAAGAAATTTCTCAGCAGGCTGTATGGCAAGCAAAACGGGTTGGAGATTCGCTCTTTCCATAGCCGCAGCGTAGGGTGAGGTTATGAACTGCAACAAATGGCCGCCGAAAAACAGACAAATCACCAACCCCCCTACTACACCAAGCAGGGCAAGTATAAGCCGCCACCGCAATTCCTCAAGGTGGTCACCAAGGCTCATAGCCTTGAAAGTCCGGTTCTGAGGTTCTCTGCTCATAGAAAAGCAAATAAAACAACTTTACAATAGATAAGTTTAGACAAAGTGAGGTTTTTTAGCAATGGCTTTTATAAAAGGTAATCCCCGGAAACAAAACTTGCAGAGGTCTTGATGGAGAATATAATACTAATATGATACCATTGTTTTTCAACGAGGAGTTTTTATCCATAAAATGGTCGTAATCCCGGCCTTACAGGAACAAATCAAATGAAAAATAATCTCGAACGCAAAACAATCTGTCTGCTGTGGGCGGTATTTGTCTGTCTTATATTTGCCGCCGGATGCCAGCCTCAGGGGCAACAAATCCAGACAGCGCTATCCACAGAGCAACAATCTGATGAGCAGTCCTGGGTTTTTGATTATCGCCAGACTGTTTTGCCCAACGGCCTGACGGTGGTTACCCTCGAGGATTTTTCCTGCCCAATAGTAACGGCTCAGTTGTGGTATCACGTAGGTTCCAAGGACGAAAAGCCCGATAGACAGGGCTTCGCCCATATGTTCGAGCATATGATGTTCAGAGGAACAGACAGGCTCGGCCCGACCGACCACTCTGAGCTTATCCGCCGTACGGGTGGAACAAGCAACGGCTATACGAGCTTCGACCGCACGGTTTATTTGGAAACGCTACCGACAAACCAGCTTGAGCTGGCCTTGTGGCTCGAAGTGGAGAGAATGACTTTCTTGAAAATTGACCAGGAATCCTTCGATACCGAAAGAAAGGTGGTCTGTGAAGAACGGCGAATAAATCTAAATGAGCCATACGGTACGGCAGTCGAGAAGCTGGTGGCGGAATTATTTAAGGTGCATCCATATCGGTGGTTGCCTATTGGCAATATCGCTCACCTTCGGGCCACGACCGCTGCGGAATTGAGAGATTTTTGGACTCGCTATTATGTCCCAAACAACGCCACACTGATTATCGTCGGCGCCGTCAAACACGACGAGGCCCTTCGGCAGAGCCGCCGTTATTTCGGCTGGATACCACGTTACGAGCCGCCGGCGAAAGTGACGGTACAAGAGCCACTGCCTAAAGCTAAACGGTCGATAACAATTATGGAGGATAATGCCCCTGCCCCCGTCGTCGGGCTGGCGTGGCGAAGTGTCTCAATCAGGCACAAGGACACCGTGCCGTTGGACTTTTTAGCTGAGATACTCGGCGGCGGAAACAGCAGCAGACTTTACCGCGAACTGGTCGCTCAAAAGCAGTTGGCTGTGGCTGCTCGGGCCTATTCTTATTCGCTTGAGCAGGATGGTGTATTTTTGGCTGGTGCGGTACTAACACCCACCGGCGGAGAGCCAAACGTAGTGCTGAACACAATCGAAGCCGAGATAGAGCGGCTGCGAACCGAGCCGGTAAGCGACATGGAACTGACCAAGGCCAGAAATCAGCTAATGAAAGGATTAGTTACCGACAGCCTGACCGTTAAGCGTAAAGCCAGACTGCTTGGTCAGGCGGCTGTGGAACAGGCGGATACCTCCCGAGTAAATCGTTATCTTGATGAAATCCGAAGCGTAACGGCACAGGACCTGCTACGAGTTGCACGGACGTATCTGGCCAATGAAAAAACGTTAGAGGTCACCATCCCACGGAAGATGCTTAGTGACCTGGCAGAAAGTAAAAAGGCCGAGATAGAGGCCCCAATTACGGCTGAGTCGGAGATAGAGTCGCCGTCTCCCGGCAGAGGCCGGCTGGCCCGGCCTGATAATTTCCCGGCCAAGGCACCGACAGCGGAAATTGTCGCTCTGAAGCTAAAGCCAAAACACTACACCAGCACACTGGCAAACGGCCTGAAAGTCATCGTCATACCAAATCACGAAGTTCCCTTCATAAGCATTCAATTGGGGTTCCTGTCCGGTGCCTGGACGGAAGCTAAACCGGGCACGGCTGCAATGACTATGCAGATGCTTACCAAGGGCACAGAGAATTATACCGAGGGTCAGTTGGCCGAGGAGCTGGAGACTTATGCGATAAGACTGGCCAGCGAAGGACAGATGGATACCTGCACAATTACCGGAAGCTGTCTGCCGGAACATCTTCAGCGCGCGATGCTGCTATTAGGTGAGGTGGTTCTAAAACCTACCTTACCCGAAGAGGAATTCCTCAAGCTCCGCAAACAGGTCCTGACTTCATTAACCATTGCTTCCCAGGAACCGGACTACATTGCCGATAGGCAGTTTAGAAAGTGTCTTTACGGCGAGCATCCGTATGCGCGAACGGCAAGAGCAGAGATTGAAGACGTCGAGGCCCTGCAGTTAAATGAACTGAAAGACTGGTGGAGCCGGTTTGCCAGGCCGGATATGGCGGTATTGATTCTTGCCGGCGATATCGAGCAGACCGAAGCGATGGCCGTGGCTGCAAAAACCCTCGGCCAATGGAAGGCAGAGGCAGAAAAACCACAGACAACACTGCCCGAACTACCAACCGACAGCGAAACTCATATTTATCTTGTGGACCGGCCGGGAAATGTCCAGAGTCAGATTAGAATCGGGCAGCTCGGTATTACACGCCATCATCCGGACTACTTTGTCAGCCGGCTGGTAAGCAGCTATTTCGGCTGGGCGTTCGGCAGCCGACTCAACAAGACAATTCGCATAGCCAAGGGTCTGACCTATTCCGTTTGGGGCAGCTATATTGCAAATCGGTTTGCGGGCAGATTTGAGGTAAACACATTCAGTAAAACCGAAAGTACCGCCCAGGCCGTAAAAGCAGCTCTCGCGGAAATTGAACGACTGAAAACAAAGCCGCCGTCCAGAGAGGAGCTTGAGGACAACCGCTCATATATTCTCGGCAGTTACGTCCGGCAACGTGAGACGCCGCAAGCTATTGCGCGCGACCTGTGGCTGATTGAATCGCAGGGACTAAGTGATGATTACCTGGACCGCCTGCTCGAAGGAGTGGCCGGGACCGAGGCAAAGGACTGTGAGCGTCTGATTGAAAATACGCTGAAGACTTCGAAGATGGCTATAGTTGTTGTCGGCGACGCGGAAAAACTCGAAAATGAGCTGGCCGAGATAGCACCAGTAACAGTTATCCGCGAACAGAAAAACCAGCAGTAAAAACTTGTTCGCCGAAGGTGAAACGGAGTCACCCTAGTCCGATGAATCGTAAACGATAAAAACTGTCAGCGATATTTCCCTTAATATCCGGTGAATCACAGAATTTGTCTGCGGAAGGAATTTAATCTTCATCGAGGCCAAAGCTTTTGAGCCACTGTTCAGTTTCACTTTCGCTTATTCCCTCCCGCTTCACTCTCGGCTCCCTCGGCCTGCGCTTTTTGCTTGCCTCGGATAGAACACTTTCCCAAAAAGCCTCGGTCTTAAGAGATGTTGCCTTTCTTCTTCTCGCCGCGGCGCGCAATCTGCGGTCATTGCTAACAACTCTTAATCTTCTCGGTGCCGTGCTTGCCGTTATCTTATCCTCAATGACCCCGTCCGCGTCTGTGCTCCTGCCCGAGAAGATAACCTCCAGTCTTACCATATTTTCAAAAATTTCTTTATCCGGCGGGCCGATACCGTCAAAAACCACACAGCCTGCCTCGTCGATTTGCCGAAGATATGCATCAATCATCCGGCACAACTGAACGGATGTAACTAATTCGAAATCCTCGGAATATTTTTGAATCGACCACAGCAGATTATGACCGTCAATAATAATCATTGCTATATATTATATCGTCTTGAAGGCAGAGGTGACAATTTGTTAGAAATAAAAAACGGGAATAAAAATATTAGAGAGAATCAATCTTGGCCTTTTTCTATAAGAACAGCGATATTCTCAACAAACTCTTCAGCTTCAGAAAACTACTACCATAGCTGAGCTTAAGACCCCTTACAAATAAAGTGCCCCATTGTGATTTTGCCACTTAGCTTTTTGCCTGGTCGAGGATGAGATTTTTCACCTTTCGGCTGGGCAGGTTCAGGGCACCGTAGGCAGCGGCAGCATGGCTTCGCAACTCGGGAGGAGCTGTATTAGAACTAATGAGCGAATAAATCGCATCAAGGGTTTCGTCATCGAGCAGGCTGGCGTTTATTTTTGCCGACTGGGCAAGTGAATCAAAGGCTGATATGCGAAGCTTTATATCATTATCCTCATCCAGCGCCATCGCGGCTATCGCCTGCTGGGCCTTAGGGCAATGGAGCCAGGCCAAAACTTTACCGGCCAAGACTCGAATCGACTTTCGAGGGTCTCTCGTCGCCTTTATAAGGGCCGGCTCGGCCTTTGACAAATCAATCACATCGTTCCGTCTCTCCGCCAATTGTAACATAACCTTAACAGAGCGGACCGCATAAGAATTAGCCGTGGCCTCATCCCAACCCTCGCCAGGCTTGGCCTCCATCGCCTCAACGAGATTCTCAACCACAAGGCTACTTTGGTCGAGGTGCTCTTTCGGGCAGGCCGACGCAATAGCTATGGCTGCACTATATCTGACCGACCGGTCGTCGAATGATAGCGCTTGAACCAGCGGCTGCTCCATTTCCAGCCTGTAAAGCAGAGACTTTTCCCCTGCTGTTTTCTCCAGCGCTTCAACTATCCTAAGCGCGATGTATGCGTTTTTATCTTTAACGGCACGGCTCAGCGCTTCGTGGAGATATTCTACGCCGGCGGTCGTCGCATAAGTCAGGGCGTCTGCGTGTCCGGCGTCAAAGTATTCCGGCATCTTAAGGCCTGTTGATTCAGCCTTCAAAAAAGCCGTCAGCCACAACGATATAGCCTTGCCGATATTCATATCAGCTTTCAAGGCCCATTCACAGGCCCGCATTGCCATTAGTTCGTTGAAACATCTTTTGTCAACTTCCCGGCGAACAATCCTCCGGCCGGCTGCGTCCCAGAACCAGATATTCGCAAATTCATAATCGGCCGCCGCCGCCAGCGACTCGGCATGATTGTAGTATGACTCGGCGAGCGAGAAAAACAGCTCCGCCGCCGGCAGCTTTACCAACGCAGGGTCTGTTTGTTCGATACTTTTCCGGGCCAGCTTACGAAGCTGCTCGGACTCGTCGTTTTCCATAATATATTTCAAATAGCCTGCCGCCTGTGGGTAACCAATATTCCCGAGCGCCCGAATTATCTCGGCTTTAATCGCTACGTTATCGGTTTGCAGTGACGCCACGAGCGGACGAATTGCCGCCCTGTCCATTTGGCTGAGTGCCCATATGATGTTGGGCAGTTCCTCCTCTCGCTCCGGGTCCGCCATTGCTTCGAGCATATAAACTATTGCATACTCCCCCGAGTTTTTGAGTCTTTCCACTGCGGTAATTCGACCCCGGGTAGTGCCGCTAAGGCGTTTTATTTCCTCAACAATTATCTTGGCCTCTGTCCTTCGAAGGTATCGTCCCTGCTCGATAATATCCAGTATCTTGCCCGTAATCTCTCTTAGTGGTGTGTTGCTATCCTGGACTCTGAGCAGAATCGCATAACCCCGTGGATTCGACTCACTCAGTTCCAGCAGTTCCAGCGGGTCAGGTTCATCCTGCACAATCCTCTGTGCAAAACCCTCCGCCAGGTCCATCCGGCCAATAACCGTATAATGAAGAAAATCATTCCAGTTCTCCTCAAGGGTTTCACAAAAACCCGAGGCTGCTGCGAGAAAAACCACGGCACCAATTGCTACAACTGCTTTTCTATTAAACATTACTTCTCTCCAGATAAAAAACATCTCGGTTAAGCATTTTTAGGAGTTTGAAGCCTTTTCACCAACACCCGGGGGATATCATACCCCGCCTTCCACAGCTCTGCTTCAACTTGCTTTAGCTATAAATATTATAAATTTTTCGGCTCGATTGTCAATGAAAAACATATCTATATGCTCCAGATGGTTTGACGCCGCAAATGTAGACTAATTAATCCCCCCTGTCGGCATTTTCGTCATATTTTTTTTACGACCTCGTCTCGTCAACTTTTCCTTTATCGCAGGTACAGACTCCGTTGGTAAATATATCGCAATACTGCCGGATGCAGCATATCAGAGACGTTCTGCCCCGCTGCTATCCTGTTGCGTATCTCGGTGCTGTTAATATCTATAAGGGGTGTTGGGATAACATTCTGCTTCAGTTTTTCAATCAGCTTCGGCCCAAAAAGACCTTGAAACTTTTTGAAGTCCGGCTTATCAAAACCTGCCCTAAACATCACGCACAGGTTACATTTGTCAATCAGCTCGTTTATCCTGTACCAGTTCGGCAAATCACTAACACTGTCGGCACCGAGAAGCCAGTACATCTGGACTTCATAGCCGTAATGTTCCTTCAACTCATTGACCGTCTCCAATGTATAGCTTGGCTCCGGTCGGCTCAATTCACACTTACTTAGATGGAAACTCTTCCTCTCTTTTATAGCAAGGCTTATCATTTCAATGCGGTCGGCAATGCCCGCCTGTGGAGGTATTTGCTTATGCGGTGAGCGGTGGGCCGGTATGAAGAGAACTGCTTCGGCCCCGATATACCTTTGGGTATATTCCGCAACAATGGTATGGCCCTTATGAATCGGGTCAAACGTTCC
>CAYZTY010000029.1:18311-24374 GCA_964481525.1 uncultured Pirellulales bacterium | reverse complement strand
TGTCAGACGAGAAGAGTTTAATATTGGAGACGAGGATTCCTTGTTTGATTGCACAGAAAATCGAATCACCGATGCCGAAACGCCCGAATTGGCCCTTGATAAATTGGGAGAAAAAATGTTGGGGAATATATAATGATAGAAATAGTTACCGGCTTTTAACTACTTGATGGGTTATGTTATAATAGAACTTATGGATGAGTTTTCGGACGCTTATAACGTGCACGCATGGGCCGTTGGCGTCAAGTCAAGGGATTGCTGGGTTTGTCAAGATTGTGGGGAGCTGGACAAAGAGCTTTTAGAAGCACACCATATCAAACCAAAGAGCAAATTCCCGGACCTGGCTGAGGACATAGGCAATGGTCGGGCGCTCTGTATGCTCTGTCACATCCGGGCACACTCAGGCGAACCTCTATCTCAAATACCGATTCTGCTTAGATACCTGCGGGTCTTGATGGGGCGGTGCAACTGGCCGAAGCTAACATACCGCCAGCGAGAGGCCTTTCGACTGGTTTACATTCAAGGTTGCTCGGCGGCGGAGGCAAGCCGCTTGATGGGTTGCAGCCGTGCAAATGTAAACCAGCTTCTCGGAAAAATAAAAAAAATATATCCTGCATTATTCACTGAAAAAGGCGGTTTAAGGCTGCTTCGGCTGCCGGCGAGTTACGAAAATCAGACAAAGCAGGTTTTTTAGGGGGCTATTATGACAGGTGAAGTGCAACATTACACTTTCAGGCCACAATTATCCTGCCGCCCCGGTCGTTTGTATCGTCAAAGAGTCTAAGACGTGCCCTTCTTGTGGAGCAGTAAGAGGCACAGGTTTCATAAATCGGAAGGACAAAATCGTGCCTGGCGGTTTTGATTTTCGACACGATAAGACCCTTCTCGTTGGCGCGGCCTGCAAGTGTTTTAACTGTGGTTATTCTTTTTGATGTGTTCCGAAATGAGCAGAAATATTTTAATTCTGAGCTTGGTTTTAGGTATAACAATGGTGCTTGCCGGGGGAGCAGTAGTTATACCGACCATCACCCACAACAGCATCGATTCACTACAGGGCGGCCAAGCCGGGCAGTATTATCATTTATCGGAATCTGAATACAACGTGCTTGCCGGTGGTTTGGCAACCTTGGCAATAACCGACGGTAATTTTATTGTCGGCGACGGCACTAACTGGACCTCGGAGGGCGGGGCAACAGCAAGGAACTCACTTGGTTTGGGGGCTGACTATACAGTACGCTTTGCACAAGTCCAGTCCGGTGAAACTGTCGGATATTCCTTTAAGGAAGCCACCGATGTTTTTATTTGGTGTTCTGGGGACGATAAAATGAACTTCTCAACGAATAGCATAGAGAGACTCGAGATAGGTAATTCGTATGCGTCTCTTCAAGTTTATTTATCCATTCCAGACGGCATTGTAACAGGACCTTCATTTACATTTAATGACGACACAGATACAGGTATTTGGAGTTCTGCCGCCGATACATTGAATATTTCAACTGAGGCATCCGAGAGATTTGAAATCGATGCAAACGAGGCAACATTTGCTGTGCCTGTCAAGACAGGCAAAATAATTGCACCAACAAAGGGTACGGCAAATATTAGTATCGCACCTTCCGATGCCAATCAGTACATTAAGGACATATCCAACTATGTTTGTGACGGAACGGCTGATGATGTTGAAATAAACGCAGCAACCAGTGCTACTGATGGCAGGATTTTTCTTCACGCTGGAACTTTTAATATAGCTGCATCAGTTACTGTTGACGACAACGATTTACTGGAAGGTGCTGGTGAGGCGACTATATTATCTTTGGTGAATAGTTCAGATTGTGATGTAATACAAAACTCCGACCAAAGCGGCGGGAATACCAATATAACTTTGAAAAATTTCCGAATTATCGGCAACAAAGCCAATAATACTTCTGGCCACGGAGTTTCCTTATTAAAAGTAACTAATTTTCTTATTGAAAATGTTACTGCACACCAATCCAAGCAAGCAGGTTTCTTTTTCAGAAATGTTAGCAATAGAGGCCGTATTGTAAACTGTGTTGCTACTGATTGTGGCGGTACTGGATTCTCGACAGCGGCAAGTGAAGTGACAAATAGTTGCAATTACTTACAATTTGATAATTGTTTTTCGGAAGGGCACGATGTTGGATACGGATATTACATCGTGGATTGTAATGATATATCTTTGTCTGGCTGCCAGGCAAAGGATTGTGCCGATGATTCTATAATCATCGGCCATCAATCCATAGGTCCTGCTTCAAGAATAGCAGTGACAGGCGGTTTGTATAATGCTTCAGCCGGAGCATCCGGTATTCATTGCCATTATGGTCAGTATGTTACCATAACAGGCGTGGAAGCATCTGGTAATTTAAACTGGGGCATAGCCGTTACGCAAGTTTCAGACCATGTTTCTGTTACGAATAATATATGTTGTAACAACATAACCTATGGTGGAATAGAGGTAATTGCTTCTACGTCTCCTGATAATTCTCCTGTTAATGTAATTGTAGGTAATAATATATGCTACGATAATAAAACTTACGGGATTTTGGTAGAAGCCATTAGTGATGCTACTCTTATGCAAAATGTCGCTATTAATGGCAATATCTGCGCGGACAATGGCAGTACTGGAATTTACATTAATGGCAATGGTTTAACTTCTAATGGGGGCAATAACTTTATTGTCAACAGTAATATTGCCTTTAGTAACGATTCATATGGTATTGATATACACAATCTTATTGTCGGTGCTATTGTTTCTGGTAATTTGTGCCACGAAAACACAAATTTTAATATGCGACTTAGTAGCGCAGGTACAAAGAGAATAATAGCCAGCAATAATATCTGTGAAGGAAGCACTGCTGGTGGTGGTCTCCATATTAACGGTTCAGATAAATTACTTATATCTGATAATTTTTTCGAGAATAATTACTATGAAGGCGTTAGATTTCAATATGACAATAGTGATGTTGTTGTGTCTGATAATATGATATTCAACAATGAGCAGATAGGTAGCGGGACAAGAGGTGGCATAAGACTTCTTAATACAGTAAATAATATTACGATAACTGGCAATCGTTGCGGTGATAATCAAGGTTCTAAAACACAGAATTATGGCATTGAGGCGGCAAGTGCAACTTGTACGAATGTGTTGATTGCCAACAACGATGTCACTGGCAACAAGACGGGTGGTATCAATCCTGCGTCGGGCTGTACCATTATAAACAATCTCGGTTATTTGACCGAGAATTATGATACAACCTATATCGCCAATGGTGATACAACTAAAGTGGTAACACATGGTTTGGCCACCACGCCTACGATTGTAAATATTCACTTTTTGGAACAGGGAACAAATGATTACGGCAGATGGTGGGTTAGTGATGCCAACACGACGAGTTTTGTATTGAATGTTAGTGCCGACCCCGGCGCAAGCAATCTCGATTTTGGATGGGAAGCGAAAGTTAGGTAATAAAATGGGAAACAATTTCACAAACGACAGACCCGAATATGAACTAAGGGATTTCAAATGCCTGACGATTTTACAGTAAGTTATTCCACAGGCAGCACTTTATACATAACTGCCGAGCGATTAAGCGATGGCACTATACACACTATCACCTTGACAGATAACGGCGATGGTACTTATAGCGGCGATATGCCAGCCGCGGCAGGGGTAGGTCAGTATGTTTGCCGGCCCTATAAACAGTTAGGAGCAAGTGCCGTTCCTGCCTCCGATACTCTTTTGCATCCCGGCGAGACACGGATTTGGAGCGGCACGGCGTTTAGCTTTGGCGGGGCCGTTCACGAGGCTTTAGGGACGTACAAGTCAAGCGTTATGACTTTTGCAGGATTGAGGAGTTGATGGTGAGATATTTTGAAAACGAAGAAGATTGTTGGAAAAAAGTAGAAAATTATTTAAAAAAACATGTTAAGAATTATCTGATTAAAAAGATAAAGATAATTATACCTGCCGAATATGGTGTTCACATCAATTTGTTTGTTATAAACGAAAAAGGTGAAGAAAAAGAAATCCCTTTTTCGTTTTCTTCATATAGAGAAAGAAACAGCTTCGAAGCAAAATTTATAAAATACATTCCACAAGAGCATTATAAATATATAGCTTTAAAGGATATGATCATAGAAAAAACAAATGGGACATGTCCGCAAACTGTTTTGACTTTTGCAGGGCTGAGGAGCTAATGGCAAGGCCGAGTAAATACAAGCCGGAATACGCAAAAAAACTGGTTGATTTCTTTGATGTTGAGCCCTTTGAGGTTGTAGTTTTGCCGCATTATTTCGACACAGATGCCCACCGTATCAAGTGGAAGGACTTCAAGCGGGTAGCCCGCAAACTACCCACGCTGCGGGACTTTGCCAAGAAAATAAGGGTGCCCATCAGCACGGTTTACGACTGGCTTAGAGAAACGCACAAATCCTATCAAAAAGACTTTGCCGCTGCCTTTGAGACCGCAAAGGAAATCCGCAAGGACTTCTTGATTCAAAACGCCTTGCAGGGACTATATATGCCGCCAACCTTCAAGTTTGTGGCGGTTAATCTGACGGATATGAGAGATAAATCAGAAACAGAGCTTTCTGGCGACCTCAAAATTTATATAAACGAAAAGTTCAAGGGAAAAGGCCGTGGAAATAAGAATTGAGCCTGAATATACGGAAAAGCAGACCCAAGCCATACAAGCCCTGAGACAGCCCGGCCCGATAGAGGTCTTATATGGCGGTGCCAAGGGTGGCGGCAAGAGCCACTTAGGATGTGTGTGGATGTATATTGAGGCTGTTAAGGACATCCAGCGTTTCAATATCCAGCCGCGCAAAAATCCTTTATGCCTGGGCTTTCTGGGCAGGATGGTCGCCAAGGACTTCAAGGACACCACACTGGAGACATGGAAGAGAATCATACCCGAAAATGGCTACGAGATAAAAGGCAACCCGCCGGAGATTATCATTGCCGGCAGGGTCAAGTATTTAACGGGCGGCCTTGACCGCAGAGAGGTTATTAATAAGTTCAATTCCGCCGAGTATGCCAGGGTGTTTATTGACCAGGCCGAGGAGACAGAGAAGGATAAAATAAGGCTTTTGCGAGCGGCAACACATTATCGTCTAATCATAAACGGCAACAAGATACCGGGCAAGATTCTATGGACGGCGAACCCGCGGCAATGCTGGCTCAAGACCGAGTTCATAGACAGGCAGGTCAAAAACAGAATGTTCGTAAGAGCTCTGCCGAGTGACAATCCTCATCTTGGCGAGGATTACGAGGACGTGCTTCGAGATACATTTGAGGATAGGCCTGAGCTGTTAAGGGCATACTTGCTCGGCGACTGGGATATTCTGGCGGGGGCAGAGCAGATAATAAAGAACAAATGGATTAAAGAGGCCTTATCTAAAACGATTGGTGGCTTAGAAAAGCGGCCCCGCTTGGTCTGTGATACAGCTCGGTTTGGCGATGATGAGTGTGTTATTTACTATATGGAGACAACAGACATCAAGGACGAGATAATAATGCCATACTGCCGCTCCACCGAGATAAGCCAGAGACTTAGCGAGGAGAGCTTCAAGCATAATGATTGTTCTATAGTTGTTGAGGCGACAGGCTCGGACCTGGGCGCTGCTGTAGTAGATGAGCTTATCGCACAGGGCAGGAAGGTGGTAATTTTCAGCCCACAAGGGAAGTCCAATAAGCCGAAAAAATATTACAACCAACGGGCGGAGGCTTGGTGCATAACAGGACGAAAATTTGCTAAAGGTCAGATTCAGCTTAAAAACGCCGCCAAAAATGTAGATATGGATACCCTAACCGAGCAATTGTGCACTCCAACATATAAGTTTAGAAAAAGCAGAACGATTATCGAAAGCAAAGAGGACATAAAAGCCCGACTTGGCAGAAGCCCTGACCGGGCGGATTGCTTCGTAATCGGTCAATGGTCGTACGATAAGGTTCCAAATATGGATGAGTATATCGATGCATACGGCCGGGGCCACGAAAGCGAAGATGATATGGAGCTGGCAACATCGTATAGTATTAAGAGTAATTTCTGA
>CAYZTY010000029.1:2900-18211 GCA_964481525.1 uncultured Pirellulales bacterium | reverse complement strand
TGGCAACATCGTATAGTATTAAGAGTAATTTCTGAGGGTTGAATAATGGACAGACGAGAATTTCTTAAAACAAGTGCCAGTATTCCGATTTTGGCTTTATTAAAAAGAATAGGCCTTAATGAAAAATCAATAGATTTTAAGCCATCAAAATCCATAAAGCCAAGCGATTTCAACCCGGAAGCAGAATACGGCAACAGTTTTGACTGGTTAAATTTTCCAGTCAAAAAGGGATATGAACGTCGAAAATGGTATGACGAAATCAAAAAAGTTCTTTATAAGGACATGATAAATGTAGTGCCCGAAAATTATCGACATCGCATACAATTCATAATTAAAATTCCTACTGATTATGGACGTAAATATGGAATAGCTTGGCATTTCTATCCTGATAGTTGTTTGCCGGATGTTGTTTGGAGTCAACTTAACGACGGATACGGGTTAATTTAATGGCTAAAAAAACAGAGAAAATTACGAAGGCCAAGAAGACCACCAAAGAGACTACGGACGCGGCCGAGACTAAGAAGCGGGACAAGGACACGCCTGATGAGTTCAGCGACCCTGCTTACCTTGTAGATTATGTCAAGAACCGCAAGAAAGAGGCAGACAAAGCTGTAAGCGAACGCAGGAACAAGTGGGCCGAGCTTTGGCAACTCTATCAGAACAAGCAGGACTATACCGACAAGAAGAACTGGCAGAGCAAGGTGTTCACACCCAAGATTTTTACGCACACTACCAGGGCCTCGGCACTTGTTGAGCGGGCGGTGCTTCAGACCTCGACACTGTTCAAGGTCGATATAGATGAGGGTGCCTACGAGGAGAGCGAGATTGAGAAAGCCCAAGAAAACGCCCGTAAGGTTGAGAAGAAAATCAAATCTCACCTGGAGCAGACAAACTTCGCGGACTCTTACGGGGTGGGCACCACAAGCACGTTCCTGCTTGGCCTGGGAGCTATTAAGAGGCTCTGGGACGAGGATGAGAAAAAATGCAGCTTCGAGAACACAGATGTTTTGAACCTCTCGATAGACCCCGACTATATTCCTTTTGTCCATCGGCGACCAGGTTATATTATCGAGCGGAAGGAGGAGAAATTAGCCGTTCTTCTCGGTAAGGTGGCGAAGAAGAAAAAAAATGTATATATCAAAAGTGCAGTCGATAAGCTGGAGGCCGGTATCGGCGCCAAGCAGGATATTAAGCAAAGAGAAAGAACTCGCCGGGGCCTGAGCGACTACTCCGCCAAAGACAAACCCGTAGAGCTGCTTGAATTTTGGGGAGACATAATAAGCAAAGATGGAAAGCATATCCTGCAAAACCAGCTTTTAATCGTTGCCAACGAAACCGAGCTTATCCGCCACCACGAGAACCCGTTTAACGATAAGCTGCCGCCCTACCGCCTGACTGTCGCAATACCCTATCCTCATCGCGGAATCGCTGGCACTTCGCTCGTTGAGGGTGCTGTGCCTTTGCAGTACACGCTTAACAACCTAATCAATCTTTATATGGACAACCTGAACTTCACCGTAAACAAGATGTTTGAGGTTCAAAAGACCGGCCTTCTTGAACAACAGAAGGCCAAGAGAATTTATCCAGGTAAAATCTTTCTAAAATCAACCGGCGAGCGCGTAGTCCAGGAGGTAAACACCACTCCGGTAGGACCGGAGGTTATAAATGCCATTAAGGTTATAGATAGTGAATTAAGGCAAGCAACAGCAATCACGGAGTACATCGAAGCCTTGCCGTCCAAGCATAAGCAGACTCTCGGCGAAATCGAGAAAAAGACCGCCGAAAGTCACGGCTTTTTCGATGTAATCGCCCGCCGGCTGGAGAGAAACAGTATCGGCCCGCTCATCAAAGACAGCTATAATCTTTTAATTCAGTTCAGCCATGTACTCAAAGGGCTGGAAGGACATTACATCTTCAAGGTCGGCGGATTGAGTCTGCTGTTGCAGGAAGAGAAACTGCGTGAGGAAATAGATACTTTGCTCGGGGCAGCGCTCAAAAACGAGAAGCTGGCCGAGAGGACGGATATAGATGTACTGTGGAAAAAACGCCTGACGTATGCAAATCTTCAGGATGCCTATAAAGAGTCGGAAGAGGAGGGGGCGTTGCCAGGCGGGCAGGCCAAGTCGCCCGAGGCCGCGGCCCAGAAGGCGAAACAGGACTTTAGAAAACTGCCGCCGGAAGGTAAAATGAGACTACTGCGAACAGTGGCGTAAGGAGAATGTTATGAAAAAGCCGCAATTCCCAGAAAGAAAAGAATATGGCCAAAAAACCTTGTAAAAAGTGGAAGTCCGTAGCAAAGAGAATAAGCCCACTGGTTCTTGAGGTTTGGCAACGCGGCTATAAGGAAGGGCACTATTTGAAATCAATAACCCTAAAAGAGATATATGATTCAATTTTGCAATCGTACAATGAATTTGAGGAAATAGTAAAAACTCGCACAGAATTTGAATGGGGCAATTGCGGGATATTGGGGTTGGCTAAAACTTATGTTCCCCCTGAATACTGGAAATATATCGAATGGCGAAACGGCGTTTGGTACATCACTTTGGAGATGATAAAAAAGAAAAAACTCGGATGTGCCGTTGAATATAAAAGAGTTGAGAAAAGAGATTATTGTCCAACTTGCAAACAAGTAACAAAAGAGTATTGTCCTACGTATGTAAGAGATAGAGAATTGCCTGAAGAATACGAGGAGATTTGCAAAAAACTAAAGTCTGAAACAGCTCTTATATAGATGAGACTATTACGCACAGTTGGTGCGGCATAGAAGGAGAATGTTATGGCAAAGACAACCACTGAAAAATTACTTCAAAAGGTGGCTGACGAATTAAAAGCCCTTAGAGAATCACAACAGAGGATGGCAACTGATGGAGACAAAGAAATAAACGCACTCAAAGAGCGAGTAGAAGCCCTGGAAAAAGGGATAGCATTTGTTATTTCATAAGGGCATTGCAAGGTAAATTGATATATGTGGGACCCTATACAGGGCCATTTATGCTACCAAAAGGAGCTAACTATGGCAAAGAAAAAGAACTTACCATACAACACGAACCCTCACGAGCCCAACGAGAACCCGCCTGTTAAAGCGCCGAAGCCCTCGGTAACAAATAAGACCAGAAAATGCTCTACGGGAGTTCGCGGGGCACAGAAAACGCAGGCGGCGGATGGTGAGCGGTTTAACAGAGGAGCTGTAAAACCGTGGAAGCCGAAAGGGCGTAAATAGTGAACAAATTTGATGATATTAAGGAAGGCGAACCGATTACGTTAAAATATGCTCAGGCCTTAAAAACCAAAGGCGCAACGATGAACCTCGCTTGTTGTGATTGCGGATTAGTTCACAACATCGTTTTTATACCATTAAAAACGAGAATCAAATTGTACTTTTGGCGTGATAATCGGCGAACCGCGAACAGGAGAAGAAGGAGGGACTTAAAATGACCAGACCCGGTTGCGGAAAAAAGACCAAAAAGGGCAAGCATAGAAAGCATACAGAATATACTTCCCAATCCCAGGCAAAGGCGGGCAACATTGCTTTAGCGGTCAGGAAGGGCAAATTGCCGAAGTCAAAGCTGAAAGGAGCATCGAAAAATATGGCGAGAGGTATGACAATGGAAGAACTCGAAAGCCATAGCGCGGAGGCCAAGGGCAAGAATTTACCGAAAAGAAAAAGCCCGAAGGCGGGCACGCCCGAAGGATACAAGGCGGGCTTGTCCGGCAAGAAGATACGAAGCAAGGGCAAAGGCCGTGGATTAGGCCGAGGTAAAGGCAAAGGCCCTCGTGGAGTACCGGCCGAAGTTGCCGATGGCAAATCATACATTAAAGAGCGGCGAAAGCTCAGAAATCGGAGGGCAGGATAATGACCACGATGCAGGCAGGCGATTACCCGAATTTCAAGGTTGACCATAGGGACCTGCCGTTCAATGCGGCAGATGTTGGTCAGACATTCAGGTTTTCCGGCACAGTAAAGCTTGATTCCCTTACCGCCGAAGGGCCGACGTTTAACTTTGAGGTCTTAGAGCTGGATTTTCCTGAAAAAGAGGCTGGAACGCTTAAATCCCGCCGCCGACAGCGCAATAAAAGGTCGAGAGCAAGATAAATATAAACTCTTGAGGTAATTATGCTAAGTGACGAAAGACGAGCGGAGTACGAAGAGGCCGTAACCGATATGCGGATGCTGGCCGAGACCATACAGACTGCCGGCTGGCAGAAGATTATAAAGCCGACCATCGAGGAAATGCGAAAGGCGGCACTAAGAAAAGCTCTATACAAGGGCAGGAACGAAAAGGACTTATATAAAGCCCAGGCGGCCTCGGAAATAAGTAGCCTGCTTGTAAGCGATGAATACCTTGGGCTTGAAAGTGATATTGACCGCCGTATAAGAGAGGGAAAAGAGGCGGTAGAGATTTTAGCAAAGGAAAAACCGAAGGAGAGAGACTGAAAATGGATAATGATAATATAGAAAAGGCCGAGGATGAGCTTCGCTTATCGTGGGATGATATAGAAGTGGCAATTGGTTGTGCTTTTATTAAAGACCCAAAAGTACCTCACAGTATGAAAGTGGCTTACATAAATAGCGTGATAAAAGCAATGAAACCAAGGTATTTTTCTGATTTAGGATTGCTCAATACCCTGCCCGCTGTTGGCGAAGTCTCGTCTAAAGACGGAGCTGAAATATGAGAAAAAAACGAATAACCAGCTCCGTTTCGATATTAACAAGAGGAAATTGGCCCTGTGGATTTTGTAAAAATATGCCATTCCCACATACGAAAGGGAAGGTTATATTTTAATTACAGAAATCAAAGATACCGCTTAACGCTCAACACCCTGCCGGACGGCACTCATTGATTAGAAGCCCCAGAAATGGGGCTTTTTTTATTGGTGAACACGCAGTGGCAGGACTGGGCCGGAAAAAGGAGATTGAAGAAGATGGCAGACGAAGAAAAAATCGAAGGGACTCCAAACGAGCCTGAGAATACCCCCGAACCGGACTCTCAGCCGGATGGAACACCCCCAAAGGATGACGCCGGCGGTAAGATTGACTACGAGAAACGCTACATAGACCTTCAGAGAGAGCATACGTTAGTTGCACAGGAAAAAGCCGAGCTCGAGCGCCAAATTGAGGCACTTGAGCAGGCCGGTCCTGAAACACCGCCAGACGATGATTTTTCTGATGATGATGGCTTTGTGGACAGAAAGACTGCTTCCAACATGATAGACAAGGCCGTCAAAAAGGCCGTAAGCCAAGTTCGCACAGAAACCGCCTACAGATACTTTCGCAAGACCTACCCCGACCACGTTAAATACGAGGGTGTTATCGCAGGCATAATGAGAAATCCGAGCAAGCCACTGCGAAGGGGCGCCAGCGCGGAGGACAGCATTGATGCCGCAGTAGAAGAATTTAAAGCCCTCACAGAAGAGGCCAAGGCAACAGCAAGGGCGGAGGCGGACGCGGAAGCCAAGGCGCGTGAAGAGAAGAACAGCCAGGCATCGGGTCTAACGTCATCTTCAACAACAACTCCAAAAAGCGGTGAAGAGGAGCTTTCGGAAGAGGAAGAACTCAAAGAACGAAAGCGAAATCAGGCCAAAAAAAGCGGCCTGATTTGAAACTTTACTACTTTTTAGAGAAAGGAGCTACCGATGGGACAGCTATGGGTAACAAATTCCCTTGGTGGCTTTCTTGGTAATCGCAAACTGTCAAGGACTATACGTCACGCGGCACAGCCCATAGAGAAGTTCCGACAGTTTTGCCAAATCAAGGAAGCACTCGGGAAAAACAAGAACGACTTAGTTTTCTTCGATAAGATATCGAACGTAGCGACCGCGGGCGGCACGTTGGTTGAAACCAGTACGATGCCTGAGACGCAGGTTACGATTCAGACAGGCACCGTTAAAGTTACCGAATACGGCCTTTCTATCCCGTACAGCGGCAAACTGGAGGCTTTGGCCGAGTTTGATGTCGATAACATCATAACAGTTGCCTTGAGAAACGACCAGGCAAAGGTGCTCGACTCTGCCGTCGCCGGTAAGTTCGTATTGTCTCAGCTAAAGTATGCCTGCCTAACGGCATCTTCGGCGGGTTCATTCCAGACCCTCACCGCAGATGCTACTGCTGGGACCACTACAAGCGGCTGCAACTTCGATATGTACCATCTAAAAGAGTGTGTTGACAAGCTAAAGACGCTGAACGTACCGAAGTACGATGGCGAGAACTACATATGTATAGCATCTGTGAACGCACTCAGAGGCATTAAAAATCATTCCGACTGGACCGATGCGGCCAAGTACGGCGACCCGGAAAGGCTGTTTAGCGGCGAGGTCGGAAGGATTGAAAGTGTCAGGTGTGTTGAGGAAACAAATTTTCTATCTAACGCCAGAGGCGGGAGCACCTACGGCGAGGCCGTGATGTTCGGCAGGGACGCAGTTGTTGAAGCTGTGGCCCTGTCGGAGGAGATACGGGCCAAAATCCCGACTGATTACGGGCGTTCCAGGGGTATTGGGTGGTACGGCATCCTTGGATTCGCCAAAATGTGGGATTACACAGGTGATTCAGAGTGCCACATTATTCACATCAACAGCGTCTAAGGCGCAGAAAGGAACTGATTATGAGACGCATAAGTTACATTTTGTTGAGTACAGTCTTAGCCATAGCTCTTTTCTGCAGCTTTGGTTTTTACGAGGCAGCGTATTTCGCAAAGACGGACATAGTAACCGTTACGGATGCTGCCACTTACGCTGTATTGGCAGAAAACACCGGCAAGGTTCACGTAATCGGCAACCTTACGCAGGATACAGCTATTAGCTTGCCTTCTGCGGCGGACCATTTGCATTTCAGGTTTATCTATTGCGCTGCAGCAACTGAGTCACACGACCACACGATAGATACGGGAAGTGATACCAACTACTTCAAAGGCGGTGTTGCTTTTGCCGACCTTGACGCCGGTGATGCAGCCGATGAAATCAACGCAGGAGTTTACGCTGACGGCAATAGCAATTCTATCTTGGCTATCCTCAATGCCGCAGCAGGAACCGTTGTAGATGTTTATTGTGATGGCACGAATTGGTATATTACAGGGATAGTTATTTCCGACACTATTCCTACGTTTGCCGACCAATCGTAAAAAAAGATTATAAAAAAAGGGGGGGCTTCGGCCCCCCTTTTATTAGAAGGTTAAAGTGTAATGATAGGCTTTGTAATCCCATCTTATCAGGCCCCGGATGACCTAAAGCGGTGCAAGCAGTGTATCGAAGACAACTTCAAAAGGTATGATGTTCCCTGGGAGATATACGTTCACGATAACAGTATTGATAACATATTTTTTACAGCGGCGGTCAATAAGGGAATAAAAAAAGCGATAATTGTAGACCATGGTTTGTATCAAAATACCTATGCGTGCGTCATAAATCAGGACGTATTTCTGGAAGATGACGCTATTGAAAAAATGGTCAAAGTGATGGAGTCTGACCCGGACATCGGCATTGTCTGTGCCTGTATGGTTGCGAGCGATGATGACGAAATCTGCATTGATACCGGCGGGCTTTGGTGTATACCGAACGGCGGCTCATTGAAGATGTCGCGGTTCGAGGTCAAACCAGCGCCGGTGTTATGGGCGACGGCGGCGTGCTGGCTTCTGAGGACGAAAATGGTCGAGGAAATCGGTCTGCTTGACGAGAACCTGGTCCACTTTTGCTCGGATGTGGACTATTGTTTTCGCGCAAGGGCGGCCGGCTGGCAAGTATGGCGAAGCGATGCAATAGGAATACACAGACCGAAGAGTCTGCAACTCACGGAGGAAATGAACCTGAGAAGGAACAAGGACACCGAATACCTCTTGAAGAAGTGGTGCGGCGGGCTGTTTAACGAACTTAGCTTTACCTGGCAGAAGGGCCCACAGGAGCAAAACATAGTCATGTACAAAAAAGGACAGAAGATAAATGTGGTCGGCTGAATTACCCGAAGGAAACGAAATGGCGAAGTGCCGTAACCGCGTGGCCTCTTTTCTGCGCGGGGCGGGCCTGGACCTGGGATGCGGCAAAACAAAGGTCTGCGAGGCCGCCATCGGTGTAGATAATGCGCACAAGGAGGCGGACGTTAAAATAGACCTTTCCGGCATCGATGCACTTCGAATATTTGCAGACGGCTCTTTTGATTACGTTTTTTCAAGCCACTGCCTTGAGGATTTTTACGAGACGCAGGGCCTTCTGGAGGAGTGGTGGCGGGTGATACGGCCGGGCGGTCACTTAATACTATACGGGCCGGATCCGGACTACTATCCGAGAGTAGGAACGCAGGGGGCCAATCCGCGCCACAAGAAAGACCTTTACTGGCAGGATGTATGGAAAATCGTCAAGGGCTTTGGCAACGCCAAGCTGATAAGTTCTTCACGTCATAACGAATCAAACGAGTATAGCTGGCAGCTAATAATCCAAAAGAGATACGCACGATTGAAAACGGTCAAGGCCGCGTTAGATAAAATTTATACCGGGATGTCGGCTTTTCCGAGGGTGCGCAAGGGCAAGAAAGAGGCCCTCGTTATTCGCTACGGCGCTATGGGCGATATGGTTATGATTACGCCGGTCCTGCGCCAGCTAAAGAAAGAGGGCTACTATGTCGTCCTTAACTGCTCGGAATATGCCGTCCAGGTACTCAAAGAAAACCCCAATATCGACGAATACATCATCCAGCAGAAAGACGTAATACCCAACAATACGCTCGATGACTACTGGGCGGAAATAGGCAAGGACTTCGACATAGTTATAAACCTTACGGCAACCATCGAGGACACGCTTTTAAAAGTGCAGGGCAAGCCGGAGTTCAACTGGTCGCACAAAAAACGCCGGAAGGAATGTAATCATAACTACATCGACTACACAATGGAAAGGGCAGGCTATCCCGACTTAAAGGGCGAGCCGACGGAGCTGTTCTTTACCGAGCAGGAAGAAAGGCTTGCCAGGTTATTCATTGAGAAGTGCAAGGGCCGGTTCGTGATTATTTGGGCGATGAGCGGCTCATCTATACACAAAATTTACCCCTGGGCCGAGTATGTAGCGGGGTCAATAAACCAGAAGCACGGTGAAGAAACACTGATAGTAACGGTAGGCGATGATATTGCAAGGATGATAGAATGGAACCTGCCGAATACACTGCCGCGGTGCGGGGTTTTCACAATTCGCCAATCGATGATACTAACCAAGTACGCAAACCTTGTCATCGGCCCGGAGACCGGAATGCTGAACGCGGCCGGTTGCTTCGAGACGCCGAAGATTATATTTTTAAGCCATAGCTCGGAACATAACCTGACAAAATACTGGCGGAATGTAACGGCTTTGCATCCCGAAAACTGCCGGTGTCACCCGTGTCATAAGCTGATTTATGTAGATGACTGCCCGAAAGGCAAAATTGGCGGCCGCCCGCGTTGTGCGGAAAATATAAAACCTGAAACCGTATTCAAGGCGTTCGAATACTATTTTAAGGAATGGAAAAATGGCAAAAACAAATCTACCAGCAATTCTCAAGGGAGCTGACGAAGTACACATCAGGGACGCAAAAGGAAGTTCGCTGGTGTACTTCATCAAGGACAAAAAGGCATATTATGCGGATGGCAGGCAGGTTGAGGCTGACAAGTTGTTTGTCTGTCCGTACTGCACGAACTCTCCGCCAGCTTTTTCAACGAAAGAAATCGACATCGTGAAGCACGTGATTGAGGAACACCCGGAGCACGCAAAGAAACAGGCGGACTCAAAGGAAAAAACAACAAAGAAAAAAACAGGAAAGTAAACCATGACTACAGCCCTATCTGCGATAGTAACGCAGGCACAGTCTAACTTCCCGTCCGGGTTTCACTCGGCCGAATTGACTACAACGGTTCTAACCCGCTATGCAAATGACGTGCAGGGGCAGATTTGCCTTGCGCACAATTTCGCCTTTATGAAGCAGGAGGTTACGCGCTCGACCGATGACGAGACGCAGAAATACTCTCTACCGACCGCGGGAGACTCCAACTGGACGGATGTTTTAGAAGGAACCGTTCTGCGATTCAAGCGGGATATAAGTCTGGAGCTGATAAACTCGCAGAGCTACCGTGTACCGCTTACCAAGTTGCACAAGCAAATCCTTGAGGACAAAAAGGTCCTCGCCAAAGAAACAGGAAACGGCATACCCCAGTATTATGATGTGGACCAGGACAGGATTTGGCTCTACAAAATCCCCAAGCACTCCTACAACTCCGGCGAGGCCTGGACGATGAATTTCGAGTTTTACGGATACTTGGCAGACCTGGCTTCGGGCGGCAATAACGTCATAACAAACAAATACCAGCTTGTACTGGAGTTTGGTATAACCGCAAAGGGATACGCCTGGGCAAAAGACTGGGAATCATACGAAAAATGGGTGCAACTGGCGCGGGATGTTTTCGCCGCGATGGTCAATGAGGACTTAGAACTGCAACTTTCAGGTCAGGAGGAAGGTTTCTTCCCCGACCCCGCTAACTCTGTTGGCGGCGGCGACCCGTATAAGGGATTTTTGCAGGGGACGGAATGGTACACAACTTAAAAACAATGAAAAAAGAATTTATCACATTATTTCGTTGGGGAGATTATAGTATTTGCTGGCACAAAAATCCTTTTAGGCACGGTTGGGCCATTTCTTATTTAGGTAATATGGTAGATATTGAAATAAGAAGATTGCAGATTCAACTCATAGGTATGGTTTTTGTAAATATTTTAATAAATATCCCAAAGTTGACCGCAAAATACGAAAGGCATATCTTTAGATAAAAAACAAATTTACAGACCCTCGAAGCCAAAAACTTCGGGGGTTTTTTTATGGAGACAATGCTATGAGAAACAAACTACTAACTGCGTTTTTGCAGGGGACGGACTGGTACACAAATTGAAATGAAAAAAACAGGACAAATAACCTTTTTGGTTTTGCTCATTTTTTTGGGTGGAATCGGTGTTTATAAGCTGGAGTCATTGGATAGAGAGAACTATGTCAAAATCTGGCAAGATAGCTGGAAAAACCCTCTTCGTGAGGCTGGCGTACCCGAAGATGAAATTGATAATTGTATGCGGTGGGCGATTGGTGACGATTACCTCTCGCTTCAGATGCAATATACAAACGACAGATGGAACAGTCGCCATCCAGAGCTTTTCGTTATGTATGATTCAGATTATCTACATGTTGCTGTTTACAAAGTAGGCGAAGCATATCTTGGGAGGCAAAAATGAGAAAGAAAATCATAGCAGTAGTGATCCTGGCGTCATTGTTAATCACCGCGACGTTGCTTGGCTTCACGCGAAGCTGGACCGAATCGACCCCAACCGACAATACCGTAGCCAACCAGATTGACGACTATAACCGCTATCTGAGAGTCGATGCTGCAGAACGACTTGAGACATATATCGGCGGCTTTAATGCGAGTGATTCGAATGAAGGATTTTATCACATCCTTTTCGTCGAGAAGTCTGCAAGTCCGTCCACGCCAGCGGCGAACAAAGGCCTATTGTACGGTAAGCTCATCAACTCCAAGTGTGAATTGTGTTGGATGGATGAAGATGGAGATGAAAAGCAGATTACGTCCGGTGGAGTCTTAAAGATTTCCGCAGGCGACTTAGATGCCAACTCCATCGATGAGGACGACATTGAGCTTGACAACAACTCATACCTTGTAGCTGCTAACGCCGCCGGTGACGGCGAAGTGGAACTAATTAAGGCCGACGCCAATGATTTAGCCGTCATACCTATACAAAGCGAAACATCCACGAACGCAGCGCCAACCTGTCAAAAAGGCATTGCCAACAAGAAATACGTAGATGACCAGATAACGGCCCATATTTCTCTGAGCGCCTATACAGACCAGGATTCCGAAGCGGTTACATTATTGAAATCGCACGCTTATAAGGCGGTCACCGATGGGATGGTTGAAGCTTATGCCAATTTACTTGTGTCAGGATATTTGAAAGGATATGTAGGCCTTACCTCAAACCCGGCAGGTGCTGGTGATTTGGTTCAATCAACAGGTTTCTCTGCTGGTGGTGCGGCAGGATATACAAGCATATCTTTCCTTGTCGCCAAAGATGAATACTTTGAGGTTACAACCTCAGCCGCGGGAGCAACTATATACTGGAAATCCTTTGGTACATTAAGTAGGCCAATAGACCAGGATTGATTAAATAATGTTCAAAAGAATAATCATATTATTGTTTATTTGCTCTTTGCTCTTCGGTCAAGAGACACAAATACATCCCTACCTTGCCCCTCGTGGCGGCTTGAGGATGGACCTGCCCGGCAACCTCATTTCCGATACGGAAATGACGGACTGCCAGAATGTATTTTTCGAGAAGGGATACGTCAAGAAGCGTTTCGGCTACTCTAAGTTAGGGGATAATCTGCCGCTGCCGGGCGTGATTATCGGCTCAGACCAGTTCTATCTATTCGGCGGTTCTGATTTCCTTCTGACTATGACAACGAAGGGGGTATGGCATTACGTTTCCGCAAGCGATTACTGGGAAACGATAATGACAAAAGAGCAGGAGGATGACTGCGAAACCACCTGGACGGCAAAGACGAATGTTACGGTTGCCGACGATACGACTGACTATAAGGAAGGCTTAACTGCTCAGAAAATAAGTCCCGCCGCTGCATTTACTACGGGAATCCTTTCCTATCGAAACCAGGCATTAGGCGACAAAAGCGGCTACGGGGTAGTGAGGTTCTGGATTAAGTCCTCGGTCGCTGTAACTGCCGGCCAGCTTGAGTTTATTATCTCGAACGATGCAAACTGCGCGACAGAAGATGAGCATATCGACATTCCCGCTATGAGCGCCGATACCTGGTACCTGTGGTTTATCGCCATAGCCACACCAGCAGGTATAGACTCAATAGATTCGCTTGGCCTTAAGGCAACGGCGGACTTCGGAGCCGCCGTTTTAAGGATTGACGATATCCAGTTCGTAACAATCTTCTCGTCCAGCCTGCAGTACGATTCCGACTCGACCGACCTTTGTGTTTTTGATTACATCAGGGATGTTACGCAGACCGAGCCGTGGTGGGTTATGACAAACGGTGTGGACGAACTCTGGTACTGGACAGGCTCGGGCACAATATCGCAGCTTGTAACCGATTTCCCCTCCGGTGTAACGTCCTTAACCTGCAAGGAGCTGGTAGAGTTCAAAGACCACCTGCTTCTTCTTGATGTTACCGAGGACGGAGACAGATACCCGCAGCGCGTCCGATGGTCGGACACCGCCGACCCGTGCGACTTTCTAAACGGCAACGCAAGCTACCAGGACCTTTCAGGCGCCGACTGGGTCCAAACGGCGGTCAAATTCAAGGGAGATTATCTTGTTATCTTCAAGGAGCGCTCGATTTGGGTCGGCTATGCCACCGGCGACAGCGATATATTCCAGTTCGACCAGAGAGTTACCGGCGCAGGGTGCGCCGCGCCTAAAACGGTCGAGTCGCTGGGTGACGAGCTGGTTTTCTTAGGCTGGGACGATGTTTATGTCTTTAACGGTATCGACTACGAGTCCATCGGGGCGCCCATACAGATGGAGCTGTTCGACAACCTCGACCCGGGCGCAATTGAGAAGTGCTTCGGCGTAATTATCGAGGAGCAGAAGGAATACTGGCTTTTCGTGCCCTCAACGGGCAGCGATTACTGCGATACCGCATGGGTCTTTAATTATGAGCTGAACAAATGGTCAAAGCACGACTTCGCCGCGGTCGATGGAACGACAAACGGTATCTCCAACTACGGATATTACGAGAAGCAGACCACGCTGACAATCGGCGACCTTAAGGGCACGATTGGCGAGCAGACCTGGCGGTTCGGGGACAGAACGGTCCTTGACGCCGCCCCAACAACGCTGTTCGCGGATACGGACGGCTACATCTATGAATACGACCGCCTTGTGTCAAACGATGATGGCACAACGATTGATGCATGGTTTTCAACAAAGGATTTTATGTTCGCGCAGCTTATGGAGAGGCAGGTCATTCTGCGAATGGATGTTTACTTCGGCGGCGAAGGTGATTTGAAAGTGGCATATTCAACAGACTTCGGTTTGACGTGGAACGATGAACGAACGCTGTCCGGTCAGGACACCTACGCAATAGCAAGAGTTTACTGGCGGATTGATTGCGATATGATTCGATTCCGGTTCAGAAACAATAACGCTGGCGAGCATTTTGACTTCAGAGAAGCAAGGATTTACTGGCAACCGTCGGGAAGCAGGTTTTAATGAATGAAAAAGGCAATCGCTATTATAACATTCATAGTTAGCTGCGGCCTAATAGCCTACGGCGCGAAACTACAAAGGACGCAAATCTGGCCCTCCACCGGGCGCCTGCAGCCGTCCGATGAAATAACGGACTATCACATAAAGCAACAGTTCGTCAATATCAAGGAATGGGCGGACAAACTGCAACAGATGCTCGATACAACCTTCCGCAAGGTCGCCGACATTCCATTCAATCAATCTGAGTCCTTAACGGTGTCCGATACCGGAAATGCGAATACGGAGTTTAGCGTAACTCATCACTTGGGCAGGGTGCCGAACGGATTCATTATAACCAAGAGCGACAAGGCCTGTAGTGTGTACGATTCTGGAACGGCCTGGACAAGTACGACCATATATTTGAAATGCGACGCGGCCAATACAGCCTTATCTCTGAGTGTATTTTGAGGGGATATTAAAATGGGATTATTCACTTCAAATAAAAAAACAAAGTATATAGAGCCGGAGTCTTATCCGGGCGCCAAGGCAAACAGGGGTTTGCTTGCCGGGGTGGCCCAGCCTGGGGCGGAGGAACGCCTGCGACTTGCAGGCACAGAGTATCAGGGTCCCCTTGTCGCGGCCCTCTCGGAGTTCGAGCAGCAGGGCCTGGCTGAACTCGGTGATTATCTTAATAGCCCGCTCGGCACGGAAGGAGAACTCTACGGAAGCGCCGAGGAAGAGATTCTAAAGACCCTGCAGGGCGAATACGACCCTGTCAACAGCGACTACTACAAGGCATACAAAAATCAAATAATGCGTGAGATACAGGAGGCCAAGGACCGCTTGGCCGCCCGTGCATCGGCCGGGGACAAGTTTTTCGGAGGCGGGCGAATCTCCACAGAGGGTGAAATGGAGGAATCCGCATTAGGCCAAATGGCCGTTACGCTCGGCGAACTGCAGGAAAGAGAGCGCGAGCGTCGTCTCGGCGCAGTGCAACAGGCACTCCAGCTAACTCAATACGGCGAAGAGGCCCCTGTTGCCCGAATCACGGCCGCCGAAACACTTGGCGCACTACCACGCTTAATCAAGCAGGC
>CAYZTY010000029.1:0-2800 GCA_964481525.1 uncultured Pirellulales bacterium | reverse complement strand
ATGATACAAGTACAGCCATACCAGGCACGGATACCGATAAGTGGTGGCGGCGGAGTTTCCCGCATAGATACATCAAACACAGACGGCGGCAGTGCCATCATACAGGCCCTTTACCAGATAGGCCAGGCGATGCGTCAGGAAAAAAAGGATGAACTTGGCCGCCGGCAGGCCGAGGCCAATATCGCATACCGCCAGAAGGCAACCAGTTTACTCGGCCAACCAAGAACCGCCGGCCAAACAAAACAACCATCTGGAAAGATAGTTACAGGCGGCGGCACAACCTGGCTTATCAATCCCCAGACCGGCGAAAAGGTGGACTTAGGTATCCCTGCGCCGAAAAGCGAGGCATCTTTGGCCCTTATAAAAGCGTGGCAGGGAATTTTACCGATTGAGGGTGAGCAACTTAATCCGCAGGAACAGGCCATAAAGGATGTTCTCGGACAACGCGTTATGGGCAATCTTGGTCTTGAGCAGTTTGATATTCCCGGCGAGAAGCGTAAAAGATTCGGTATAGACTGGCTCGCAAAAGACATACCGCCGAGAAAGGGCTATCGAATGAAGGGAGAGGGCGCAAAGCAACCTTCACCGTTAAAAGAGGCTTTGCAGAAAACAGAGGAACCGCAGGCTCAGGCAGAGGCGGGTTCTGTGACGATGACGGCGCCCGACGGTAAGGAATACCTTGTCCCTGCAGGCGAGGTCAAGGAGGCCGAGAAGCACGGCTGGAAACGGTCTGAGGCCCCCGCAAAAAAGACGACCGGAAAGGCTGGAAAAGATACTGTACCTGAATGGATGAACCTTGGAAAACGAGCGACGGCATCGGAAACCGCGGCGAGACTGGGTGTATCCAAACAGCAGAGCGCCGAGGAGAAGATGAAAAAGATGGGAGTTAAGACAGGCCCGCGCCCGGGCAGTGTGGGTGAGGCAATAGCCGCGGCAGGTGAAAAAACACCAACTACGACAAAAGAAAAAACAAAAAAGAGCAAGACGGTTGGAAAAACGGGACTTACCCCGAAAGAACTCTCGGGGCTTCAGGATACCGGAAATTTCAAACTTTTATCTTCGTCTGCTATAAGCGGGGTCAAAATAGAGCGCGTTGGTGGGCAAGCCGGAGAATTGATGGGCGCAGAAGAATCAGCCGGAAAAATAGCAGATGCTCTCTCAAAAACATATCCTTCCGCAATAGGGCCGAAGTTAACGTATAGAGAAATAATGGATTGTATAAGAGAATTTGTTTATCAGGAAACAAAAGCACGTGCATTTGGTATTGTGGAAAAAATAAGGGGGCACGCAAGAACATTTGGAGGAAACCCTTTTATAGTTGCAGATGAGATTATAGCAGACGAAATGAAAAGAAGCCGACCATCATTATCACCACAAGCAAAATCAGCATTAGATAGATATTACAAAAAGCATCCGAATGAAAAACCGAAAAACTGGAAGTAATTACAGGTAAGCGTTGATGTGGAAACCAGAAGGCGCAGTATTGTTAGAGCAAGAATACAGGCCCAAAGGCGCCGTTGCTCTACAAGAAGAGACCCAGCCGGAAAAGATAAGCCCTATCAGCGAGGCCCTGCTTTCCACAGAGCCGTCAGAAGAGATTTTCTACATACAGAACAGGCCACAGCCTTTAAATGGAATGCCGGAATACGAGACTATTCCTGAATCAGTTCAGCCGAAAAGACAAATGGCTTTTGAGGCCGCGCCCGAGCCTGGGATAATCAAGAGAATAAAACAAAGCCTATATAAACCGGTAATGCCGGGCGAAAAGCCTATTGGTACTTATCGAGAAGAACAACCGTTTAGAACTATTGCTAAAGCTGGTGCATTTTACGGCGCAAAAGCACTGTCTGGTTTAGGTCTATACATCCCGGATATAATCACAGGAAAAGTTAGCTCAGAAAAGTCCCTTGCCGACCTTGTAAATAAATTAACGGGCTTCAAGCCAACCCAGAATGAAATTAAGGCCGGCGAAAGTGTTGAATTTATCACCGGTTTACAGACTGCCGGAGGTCTAACCGGCTCACTTGTCAAGCGAATAGCCGCACGTCAGGCGCTTAAAACAATGCTTAGTGCCGGGCTAACCTTTGCTACTCGCCGGGCAGCTAAGGAGACAGCCGACAAAATAGTCTCAGGCGACCCGATAGATTTTGAGGGCATACATTTTGAGGGAGGAATTGGCGTTTTATTTGGTGCTGGCGAGGTAGGATTAGGCAGGTTTTTAAAATGGATTTCCGGTTTTAAAAAGGCGACTTCTGGCTCTGCCGCCGAGGTTAGGGCTGCCGCAAGAGCCGAAGTATATGCGGCATTAAGAAAAATGAGGAAGACCGGAGACCGAACGGCGTGGGACGCTATGAGAGTGAAATATGCCGGAATATCACCGGAAGTCGCAGCAAGAGCAGCACCACCACCGCCAGTCAAAGATTTCGGCAGGTTCCCACTGGCTAAAGCTTCGGTACAGCCTTCTCAGGTTGTCGGTAAAATAGCTGGAATTGCACCAAAGGCCCCAGAAGCCCCGCCAGTGAAAAAGGGGGTAGCAACACCCGCCCCGGCCCCCGTTCGGCCATTAGCGGCTAAGCCAGAGGCCAAAATCCCTACGAGAGAGGTCAAGCCCGCAACCCCCGAAGCAAAGCAACCGTGGGAAATGAAAAAAGCCGCAACTGAGGACTTGAACCGGGATATATCCGAGGGTATTGTAACTAAATCCGTGCCTGCTATGGCTTTGCCACAACAAGAGAATTTGGTTCCTCGAACAGCGCCGGAATCCTCAGAAGCGGCCGCTGAATTAGAATCTATCAAACTT
>CAYZTY010000028.1:0-24470 GCA_964481525.1 uncultured Pirellulales bacterium | reverse complement strand
GCCGAAAATAATAATGTTGTATGCGGCGGTTTTCTTGTTCTCTCGTAGCCACTTATAAGCTGCTTTTGCATCGAGGTAAGTTCCATCTTCAGTCGGTTTGCCCTCGCTGTTGCCGTATCCGCGGTAGTCGAAGATAAAACAGTTGACGCCAAGGTCGTGAAATATATTTATGCTGTCCAGCCGATGGGTGATGTTACCGCCGTTGCCGTGACAGAACAGCAGTGTTAGTTCCGCACCTTCAGCGGGAACGTACCAGCCGGAAAGCTTAAGTCCGTCTTGGGTAGTGAGCACGACTTTTTCGAAGTCCAGGCCCAGCTCGCCTGGGGTATATAAGACGTCGGGTGTAGGCCGGTACAGAAACGTTGGCTGCATAAAATAAAGTATAAGGCCGAGGCCCCAGTAGGCTATCAACAGGACGGTGATGATGGATATGAGCATCTTTTTTATACCGCCTTTCCGATATCGTGACACTAAAAATCCACCCCAAAGCAAAACGAACAATCCAAACAGCAAGTATTTAACCACATCTATGCCACTTATCCGGTTGGCCGGCCAGGCCAGATTCATTTTAATTTGCCCGACCCGCTAAAACAAGCTACAATTCAGGCTATGATTAAAAGGAGAAAAACCGTTACTGTCAAGGCAGGCCCTGTAAAAATCGGCTCATCAAGTCCGATTGTTATTCAGTCTATGATTAAGGTGCCGACCGCAGATGTCGAGCGCTCTGTACGAGAGATAAAACGCCTTGCAGCGGTGGACTGTCAACTTGTACGGCTGGCGGTGCCAACCCGGCTTGAGACGGCAGCGTTTGCCAGGATTGTTCAAAAGGTGAATGTTCCTTTAATCGCGGACGTTCACTTTTCTCCTGCCCGGGCTATTGAGGCTATTGAGGCCGGGGCGGCGAAGATACGACTGAACCCCGGCAACATAAAGCAACTCTCCGGGATTCTACGGATAATCGATGCGGCAAAGATGCACAAAACGGCCATCCGAATCGGCATCAACGAAGCTAGTATCAGAGACTTAAAAAAAGCCGACGTTCCTGCAGGGAAACGAACAGCCTTGATGTTGAAGGAAATGAAGAATTACGTACGAATCTTCGAGACTCGCAACTTTCACTCTCTGGTCCTGAGTGCAAAAAGCAGCGATGCTCTGCGAACTATCGAGGTCAACAGGAAAATAACCGAGGTTTTTGATTATCCGCTGCATATAGGTGTAACTCACGCTGGATTGCCCGAGGATGCGTTAGTACCCTCGGCGGTCGCACTGGGAACTTTACTTGCCGAGGGCATAGGCGATACAATCAGAGTCAGCGCAGCGGGCAATCCCATTAAAGAGGTGGCAATTGCAAAGGAGATTCTGGCCTCGCTGGGATTGTATCAGCCGTGCAGAGTGGAGCTTGTAGTCTGTCCAAGCTGTGGCCGGGCTCAGGTCGATGTTGTCAAACTGGCTCGGAAGGTACGCAAAGGACTCAAGGATATTAATAAGCCTTTGCGAGTGGCGGTGATGGGCTGCATTGTCAATGGGCCAGGAGAGGCAGCGGACGCCGATTTGGCCGTCTGCTGTGCAAAAGGCAAAGGGTTTATTTACCGGCGGGGGCGTAGAAAAACAATAGTACCTGAGGATAAAATCATCCCTGCACTACTCGCCGAATTACCCGGTCTTTAGTCGGCCAGTCGGACACAAGGCCGTATTCTGTTATGCAATGTCTATTAGTCTCTTACCTGCGGGCCGATAGGCCTTCCCGGCTCAAAGGGTCTTCTCCCCGGTATCTTGTTATTGGGCTGGCGTGAGGACGAGCGAGTGGCTTCATATTTGCCAAAAATCATTCTACCGGCGGATGTTTGCAGTGAGCTGGTAACCGTAATCAGGACCGTCTGGCCTAAAGAGTTTCGGCCTTCTTCGACAACCACCATTGTGCCGTCCGGAAGGTAGCCGACTCCCTGCTGAGCCTCCTCGCCCGGTTTGACAATCTTGACCTGCAGTGACTCACCCGGCAGCACAATAGTCTTAAGGGAGTTGGCTACATCGTTGATATTTATTACATCCACCTCGCGAAGTTGTGCGACCTTGTTGAGATTGAAATCATTGGTAACCAGCCGTCCGTCGCAGGCCTTTGTGAAGGCGACGAGCTTTTGGTCAACACCGGCGGATTCCTCGTCTACCGGTACGGACGTATCGTCGATTCTCACGTCGATTATGGGATTGGACTGCATTCTGTTGAGCATATCGAGCCCTCGTCGGCCTCGGTTGCGTTTGAGCTTGTCTGCGGAGTCCGCTATTAGCTGCAGCTCGTTCAGGACAAATCGTGGTATAACCAGCGGGGCATCAAACAATCTGCTCTCGCACAAATCGGCGATTCTGCCGTCGATAATGACGGAAGTATCCAGAATCAGCGGTCTTTGGCCCTTGGATTGTTTTGCGAACTCGACGTATGGAATCACGAAGCGGACGTCATCCTTGGTTCGTATCACGATACTTATAACAAGATAACAAATGCAAATACCGAGGAGCCATTTGCTTGTCTGCACAGCCTGGGTGCTCATTTCAAGATTGTATACATCGTTAATCATATCCAGTACGGGTGACATCGCCCAGCTAAAGAATATGCCGACCAGCAGGCCGAAGAATATACCAGCCAGGGCGGCAAGGGACTTCTTAGGCGTCAGGAAATCGACAAGTAGAACGATTAAGCCGGCGGCTATTCCGCATATGACGACAATAAATGGCCGGCTGCCCGCGAGTGTACCGGACTCTGCGCGGGAGGTAAGACTGACAAAAAGGACAGCGATAAGGACAATGACAAAGATTAGTCGCAAAAACCATATTACCATTGCCGGAGCCTCCAATAAAAAAATGTTATTATGTATTTCTTATAGATACACTATTAAGAGACGTAAATCCATCATCAAATCTTTATATGGCATAAAACTGCCAGCGCCCACAACAATTCTTTCCTGGGAACGATTTTTGTTTCATATTTTTCGTTTATGGGTATTAGATGGACCTCGTTTTCCGTGGTTCTTATCAGCTTGCAGGTCACGCCGATTTGGTTGGCAAGCCGAACTATGGCTGCTTGGCCCTGTGCGGCTGGTACTGAGGGGCTCAATATGACAAAATCTCTGTCGTCTATTCTGGGTGACATACTATCACCGTCGATTTGCAAAGCGAAACTGTCTGGGAAAATCTCGTACAGCTCCCTGCTCTCGATGAAGCTGACGAGTTCATCATGACCCTGGCCGCTAACCTGGATAAGGCTTGTGAGATTACTGTTCAGGCCTTTTGCGAGCGGTCTTGCCGGCAAATCGACAGATACCTTGCCTTCAAAAGCCTGCAGGATGGTCTGGCCGGTGTGTTTTTCGACCAGCTCATCGATATCGACGATTGCTTGTCTTGGTTCAGGTAAGGTCGCTTCGTCCCAGAAGTGCACTATTCCGGCAGCGGTGCGTCCGAGGACTGGAATCCATCCTGGTCGGGAAGGTTTCGACCTGACGGCAAATGCTGGTGTGCTGCCTTCGGTCGCCTTGTTCTCGGAAAGCAATTCGACGAAAGCAAGGACTGCATCGAGGGAACTGTGATTGTTACTTAGTAAATTCTCGAGTTTTTTCAATAACTTCGTGCTTTTAGCGGCCAGCTCTGGGTTAGTCTGCATTAATCCGAAATTCGGAAGCATCTCAGTTTTACTTTGTGCCGTTTTTCCCGTCAGAAGCCACTCTAAATCGGCCTCACAGACCTGACAAATCTTCAGCAAAACCGGTATCGGAGCAAGACGGTCTTTTTCATAATAGTTGTAGGTAGAAGGACTTATACCTATCGCCCGGGCGAATTTTCTCTTGCCACGAGAGCCTGAAAATCCCTTCCGAAGCTGCCGCACTCGCTCAATGACTGCTTTTTCGTTAAAATCACACATAAATGTACGCTGTCGCGAATTTATAGATTGCTTTTGTACGCATATGCGTTTATATTTTGTTAGAACCTTTCGTTTATTGTTAAAGTATACGTGAAAAACAGCATTGGTCAACAAAAAGGATGGTAAAAATGGCGAACAACAGCAATAAGAAAGATGTTTCCAGTAAAAAGCTGGGCAGCAGTGATAAACAATCGGACCGTGATAAATCACAGGCTATGGAGTTAGTTGAAAACCTGTTACAGTTGTACAAACTGCAGGGGGTGTTACTGGATAAACTTCAGGACAAAATAAAAAAGATGAAGACGCTTTAGCAAGAGTAGTCGGCGGGAGAGAATGAATCGACTGACTGGTAGCCGGAGAGCCGATCGTCGGCTGTGCTGAGTGTTGGGTGATGGCTACGTTAGCAACGATTGCTTATAGGAACAACGGGGTTATCTGCCGGTATAGAATAGAGATTTTTGTAGTGGATTGGGGGACATTTGGGGGTATTTAACAGGCTGAGTATTTCTGGGGGATAAAGACTCTGGACGGGATAGTCGATTGTAATGGTATTGTATTAAGAATTGGGGGGCGGTCTGCTGGATGAAGGCTAAGTAGGCGATTTTTTCGAAAACAAGTGAGCGCTGTAAAGGGGACTGAGAGCCGAGCTGGTTTTTTAGATAAGGTTTGGAATATGGCGACTGAGAGAGGTTCCAAAGAAAATGATAAATCAAAAAACGTACCGATGGTCCTTTTTGCGTCCAACGACCAGCAAAGAAGGGAAACTGTAAACTGGCTGCTCAGGCAGGCAGGTTATAAAGTTACCATATGTACAAACGGGGCCGAAGCGGTTGGTCTTGCATGCCAGCATAATTTCAGTGTTGTAGTGATAGACCTTGACCTACCGGTAATTGATGGCCGGGAGACGGCAAAAATTGTCAGGTCACACGGCAATAACCAGGATACATTCATAATAGCTATAATTAATGATGCAGATGCAGATGGATGGATAGAGTTGTTTGAGACCTTTGATGATTACATTGACAAGACCGCTATAAAGAAGAATTTACTTGAAAAAATCAATGAATGCGTTCAGGAGACGCAGGAACTCGGCACCGTCAGAAAGAGCAGCGAGATTGTCTGCAAAATCGCTGCCGAAGAAGACTATCAACGAGTGATTGAAAGAATGGTTTGTGAGCTGCCGCAGTGTGTTGCAAAAATGAAGGAAACATTCGACAAAAGCAATCTTCAGGAGGTGCAATTTCAGATACGGGCTTTGAAAGAGCAGGCAGTTTCAGCGGGATTTGAGCAGTGGGCTGAGAAGGTTACAGATATCGAGAAAATATTACACACCGAAGAAATAGAAAAGATAAATAAGAAGCTTAATGAGCTTGTGCAAATGTGCGTTAAGACAAAATTGCGCCGCCAGGCCGACAACGAATAAGTTAAATACACTTCGTAAACCGCACTATACAATCCGTTTCATCTATCAATAGAAGTACATCAGCCGGGTATACGGTGCAATTACTATTATGAGTTGTAAGTGGCTATCTATCCGGATATAATCACTTTGACAGTAAGGTAACATATAAAATCTGTGTGTTTTAACAGCTTCGTATTAAATTTTTAAATACTATGGCTCATGAAGGCCTTTGGCTCCAACTTTGCGAACTTGAACCGGAATTAACGGCTAAGCGAGCGAAGTGCAAATACCTCGAGCAGTCACACCAATACCTTATCACATTCCTTAACAAGCGTTATCTTATCAACTTGGCTGAGAGGAGAATCACGCTTGACGAGGGCGCATCCGAAGGGCAGGAAGTGGGTTTTCTTGAACAGCTTTGTATTCTTGCTTACTTGATAAATGCCCGGGATTTGCCGATGGCTGACAAATATGTCGGGCCTGAACTGCTAAAGGGAGGACAGTTTTTCTTTCGCGGCCTACATGCTCTGCCGGCTGAAAAGCTCGAAACGGCTTTCGGTGAAGAGCCGGAAAGGCTTCTTAGACCGGCGGACAGGCTTAACGCCGAGGCGTGTAGTTTTGGTGATGCTTCAATTCGATTTCTCATATTACCGCGAGTTCCTTTGACAATCGTAATTTGGCGTCGGTGTGATGAGTTTTCTGCGCGGGCAAATTTTCTATTTGACCAGACAGCGGGAGAGCATTTGCCGTTAGATGCGCTATGGACGGCTGTGAAGCTCGCAGTCGGTGTTATAATTCAGACCGATGCCGAAACCTGTTAGTTTTGAGATAGTTTCTAAAGTATAAAAGTATATATGTGGACGGGGAAAGTATTTGGTTCTGTTTGTTGAAAATCATCTGAACAAAAACTTGACGCCGGGTATATCAAATTATATGATACTGGTCTGTTGGATTCCGGCAGCGTAGTTGCTTGTGGAAGGGGGATTCCGCAGATAGTAAACTGATTTAAGCTTGGAGTTTCTAATTGCGGTCGGGTCTGAAAATAGCGGTGGCGGGCAAAGGAGGGGCGGGTAAAACGACCGTTTGTGCGATTCTGGCGAAGTTATTCGCCCAGGAGGGCGGCACGGTTGTTGCAATTGACGCAGACCCGGATGCAAATCTGGCCTCTGCGTTTGGTTTGGCGCCGGAAAAGACTCCTCAACCGCTCATCGAAATGAAGGAGCTTATTCAGCAGCGAACGGGGGCCGGCAAAGAATCAGTCGGGGCATATTTCAAGCTCAATCCGAAGGTATCCGATTTGCCGGACAAATTCTGCATTGAAGTCGATGAACTGAAACTGTTGGTTCTTGGAGGAATGAGGCAGGCTGGTAGCGGCTGTGCGTGTCCGGAGTCGGCATTCCTGAAGGCGTTGCTGACCCACACCATATTACAGCGGCAGGAGATTATTATTGTCGACCTTGCCGCGGGCATAGAGTTTATGGGCAGGGCAAGTGTGCAGGGCATCGACGTGCTGATTATGGTTGTTGAGCCGGGGGCAAGGAGCATAGAGACGGCACAGAAGATTGTGAAAATGGCCCGACAGATGGGGATAAGAAACGTTGCGGCCATTGCAAATAAGATTACAGAGGACCGTCAGGTTGAAGTAATCAAATCGGAGTTGAAAGAAGTAGATGTTCTGGCTAGTCTCGGCTATAATCCGTCATTATTACAGGCGGACTTGAAGCGTCAGCCGGTCTTCGAGGCTGCTGGACAGTTTGTAGACCGTCTGAAGGATGCAAAAAAGAAGTTGGTAGATTTAGCTGGGGCTGCTGTGGGCTTTTAGAGTTGGAGTCCCCAAGCAGATTTTGCTGGAGAGCTGGAATGGATAAGATAATTGTTGTAAATATCGACAAATGCCTGGCCTGCAAAAGCTGTGAGCTGGCCTGTGCAGTAGCGCATTCGAAATCGAAAGTTCTACAGGAAGCGATAGCGGAATCGCCGATGCCTCAGCGAATGCTGGCGGTGGAAGTAGCTGGTGAATACGGCGTACCTATCCAGTGCAGGCACTGCGAAGCGGCGCCCTGTATCGAGATTTGCCCGACCGGAGCTATTCGGCGGGAAAATGAAGAAAGTCCTGTGCTGGTCGATGAAGATTTATGCATCGGATGTAAACTTTGTATGCTTATTTGCCCGTTCGGCATTTTGAAAATCGGCAGGGAAGGACGTGCGATTATCAAGTGCGATATGTGCCTTGAACGTCTGCAGGCCGGCGAGCAGCCGGAGTGTGTCGCAGCCTGTCCGACAAAAGCACTTGTATGTATATCTATCAATGAACTTACAGAATCGAAACGAAAGAAGGCATCTGAGCAGCTTACGAAAAAGTCGCGCGAAGGAGCTAAATCGCAAACGAGGAAAAAAACCAAGTGAGAAAAGTAGTTATAATCGGCGGCAGCGCAGCGGGAATGATGGCGGCCATAGCTGCTGCCGAGCAGGATAAAAATGCAGAGGTAACGGTCATCAGTACTGATGCGACGGCATATCGCAGGCCGGGCATTCCTGCATTGATTTCCGGCTATGTCTCTGAGCCCGGTCAGGTGGGTGTCTTCTCGGAACGTACATTAACTCGACACAATGTCGAACTGCTTTGCCCCGCTGAGGTCATCGATATTGATGCCAAGAACAAAACCGTAACCGTCGAGAGCGAAGGGAAAAAACGGCAGCTTGCGTTTGACTCTGCCGTGATTGCGACTGGTGGTTATCCAATCATACCAGGGATTCCGGGTTCGGATAAGAAGGGCGTGTGCACTTTCACAACTTTTGAGGGGGCTCGGCAAATTATCGAATCAGTTCGTGATGCTGAGACTGTAGTGGTGATTGGCGCGGGTTTCATAGCGCTTGAGATTGCCGAGGCCCTTATGCATAAGGATTTGGAGGTTTACTTTAACGTTCGTTCACGCATACTGAGAAAACTTGTTGAACCGGAGGTTTCAGAGTTTCTGAGCCGTAGATTTGAGCGCAAGAGACTGAGAATGCTTACCGGCGAAGCGATTTCTGAGATTGGTGGTGAAAAGTCGGTTAAGTATGTTCTCCACAAAGGCAAGAAAATACCGACGACGGTCGTAATTATGGGGACGGGGATGAGGCCGAATGTAGCTCTGGCAGAGAAGTGCGGCATCAAGTTGGGAAAGAGCGGGGCTATCAAGGTTGACAGTCGAATGCAGACTTCGGTGCCGAATATTTATGCCGCCGGTGACTGTGCCGAGAGCCCCGATTTAGGCACGGGCAGATTTGTGTATTCGCCTGTGGGCAGTATAGGTGCTATGGCCGGCAGAATTGCGGGCCGAAACGCGGCAGGAGGAAATGAACAAACAGAGGGTTTTTTGCGAGCTCAGGCTGATGAGATTTTAGGTGTGCAGATGTTCAGTATCGGGCATAGTGCGACGACGGCAAAGGAAGTCGACCTGGAAGTTAAGATGCAGGACCTGGCGGCGCCCGAGCAGGCAGAGAAGGATTACGGACCGAGGGCTTTTGAGCTGGCTAAGCTGTTGACCGACAAGGAAGATAGAATCGTCGGCGCACAGCTTGTTACCAGCCGTCATGGTTCGCAGTATGCCTGGCAGTTGTATCGTGCGGTTTTGGTCTCGGAAGACAGGGCCGAATTTCTGGAGCATTTTATCTCGCCTCGGGCAAAGTTTGCCGGGGCTCTGGTGCAGACGATAACCTCGACGATATCAGTCGAGAGTTTTGAAGGTGGTGAATCTTTAACATGGCGTAATACGCCAAAGTAGCAAGGTGTAAAAATCGCTAAAGTGAGGTGTTTAATTATGGATGCAAAGAAGCGTAGTAGTGACAAAGCATCGCAGGAAATGATAGAGCTGATGGCCGAGGCGGGCATTGCAAACGCATGGGACCGATTGGAGGCCCAGGAGCCGCAGTGCGGGTTCGGCAGACTTGGTATTTGCTGTCGAAATTGTGCGATGGGCCCCTGTCGGATAGACCCATTTGAAGAAGGTCCGCAGGAAGGGGTATGCGGAGCCAACGCTGATACAATCGCGGCCAGAAACCTGATTAGAATGGTTGCCGCCGGTGCCGCAGCGCATTCGGACCACGGCCGGGACATCGCTCATACTTTCAAAATGGCCGTTGAGAGCGAGGCCTGCGATTATACGATTAAGGACGAAACGAAACTCAAGCAGGTTGCGGCAAGGTACGGCATCGAAACCAAAGATAGACAAAAAAAGGAAATTGCCGCCGATTTGGTGAACATGGTGATGAACGAGTTCGGTAAGCAGGAAGGAATACTTGACAGTGTAGCGGCTTACGCTCCGAAAGCAAGACAACGGGTCTGGGAGAAGTTCGGAGTTACGCCACGGGCGATTGACCGTGAGATTGTCGAGATTATGCACAGGACACATATAGGCGTCGGCTCGGACTACAAAAATCTTGTAAAGCAGGGTATACGAGCCTGTCTTGCGGACGGCTGGGGTGGGAGTCTTTACGCCACTGAGCTTTCAGATATTTTATTTGGAAGCCCGATGCCGATTCGATTTGGCGCCAATCTTGGTGTCCTGGATAAGAAGCAGGTTAATCTTATTGTGCATGGTCATGAGCCGACTCTGTCGGATATTGTCGTGGCGGTATCGCAGGAAGACGAACTTGTAAAGCTCGCGAAAGACAAAGGCGCGACGGGGATAAACATTGCTGGTATGTGTTGCACTGCGAATGAGATATTGATGCGGCACGGGATACCTGTGGCCGGTAATTTCTTGCAGCAGGAGCTGGCCGTAATGACCGGAGCGGTGGACGTTATGTTAGTGGATGTTCAGTGCATTATGCCCGCGCTGGGGTCGCTGTCCGGCTGCTTCCACACAAAGCTTATTACAACTTCGCCAAAATGCAAAATAGCAGGGGCGCAGCACATCGAATTCCACGAAGATAAAGCGGTCGAGACAGCCCGTAAGATTGTCAGGATGGCGATCGAAAATTTCACCAACAGAAAAAGCGCCATCAAAATTCCAAACGTAACGGAGCAGGGCATTGCGGGTTTTACAACTGAAAATACTTTTTACAATCTTGGCGGCAGGTTTCGCGGAAGTTACCGTCCTTTGAATGATGCTGTCATTTCGGGGCGTCTGCGAGGAGCCGCAGGTGTTGTCGGCTGCAATAATCCCAAGCAGATGCACGATTATTGTCACGTTGAAATGATAAAGCACCTTATCAAAAATGATGTGCTGGTAGTTACTACCGGCTGCAATGCCATTGCTGCGGGAAAGGCGGGTTTGATGAGGCCCGATGCAGCGGCCAAATACTGCGGGCCCGGGTTGGCCGAAATTTGTGAAACGGTCGGAATACCGCCGGTGCTTCACGTCGGCTCCTGTGTAGACAACAGCAGGATACTTACAATTCTGGCGAACACGGTGGCCGAAGGCGGACTTGGCGAGGACATCTCGGATTTACCTGTTGCCGGCGCCGCGCCGGAATGGATGTCGGAAAAGGCCGTCTCGATTGGGATGTATTTTGTCGCTTCAGGAGTCTACACCGTTATTGCTGAGCCGCTGCCTGTACTTGGTGCTCCGAATCTAGCGCGTTATTTAACAGACGAAATCGAAAAGGATATAGGTGGCAAATGGGCCTTTGAACGAGACCCCATAAAGGCCGCTGAAATGATGATTGAGCATATCGAGAGTAAGCGTGAAGCGCTGGGCATAAACGTGGAGAAAGAGCGAAAACTTTATGATATGGAAGAGCGCCGGGCACTTGTTGTTTAGCTCGCCGTGCTGCGCCCGTCGCAGCAGGCCGGGCGATTAAAAGGAGATTTGCAGATGTCAAGAATCATTGCGACCGCCGCCATAAATGGAGCCCATAAGATAGCCGCACAAGCGGAGAAGATGCTGGCCGAGGCTATTAAGCAGAAAAGCGGGGACTGCAAAGTTGAGTTCCCGAATACCGGCTACTACATACCGGTGATTTATTCGATGACGGGACGGGCGGTAGAAAGATTGGCCGATTTCGAGAAGGTAATGCAGGAGATAAAAACTCTGCTGCCGGAACCGGTTACCGATGATATGTGGCTGCCTTACCTCGGCCCCGCTCTTGATGCTGGTATGGCAACGCTTTTTGCAGAAGAGATTATCGAAGCGTGCAAATATCTAATCGGGCCTAATCCGGTGGACGACATCTGGCTCGGAGCGGCAGACGACGTAGTTCTGCGTGAACGCGGCATTCAATTTGTGGATGGCTCGGCGCCCGGCTTTGCCGCTATTGTCGGCGCTGCGCCGGATGTGGAGACCGCGGTTTCAATCGCGCGCAAGTGCCAGGAGCGAAGTCTTTACGTGTTTATGGCGGGCCATAACAACGGCACGACTTTTGCAGAACAGTTAGTTGAGGGCGGTGTTGAATTGGGCTGGGAGACGCGGCTTGTTCCTTTCGGCCGCGAAATCACCGCGGCAATATACGCCGCCGGATTTGCTAGTCGCGCTGCCCTTAGCTTCGGGGGCGTGCAAGCCGGCGATTTCAAGCAGAACCTTCTTTACAATAAGAACAGGATTTTTGCATTCGTTGTGGCTTTAGGTCAGGTTACCGATGAATGGTACGCCACGGCGGCCGGTGCGATTAACTACGGCTTTCCCGTGATAGCCGATTCGGACATTCCGCAGATTCTTCCAACGGGGGTGTGCACGTACGAGCACGTCGTATCAAATGTCCCCCACGAGCAGATAATCGAGAAAGCGATTGAAGTGCGCGGGCTGAAGATAAAGGTCTCGGAGGTGCCGATTCCGGTATCGTACAGCCCCGCTTTCGAGGGTGAACGTATCAGAAAAGACGATATGTACTGCGAGTTTGGCGGCCAAAGGACACCGGCGTTCGAATGGCTTCGGATGCTGGATATTAGCGAGGTTGAGGACGGCAAGATAGAACTGATTGGTCCGGATGTGGATTCTGTTAAAGAGGGCGGCCAGATGCCCCTGGCAATTGTGGTTGAAGTTGCAGGAAGAAAAATGCAGGCTGATTTTGAGCCGGTGCTGGAACGCCAGGTACATACATTTATGAACGAGGCCCAGGGCCTGTGGCACATGGGTCAGCGAGACATTATCTGGGTGCGAATCAGTAAGGATGCTTTTAAGGCAGGCTTCAGACTTGAGCATATCGGCAAAATCCTGCACGCGATGTATCACGAGCAGTATTCCAATATTTTGGATAAGGTGCAGGTCAAGATTTACAATGCTGAGAAAAAAGTAGAGGAGCTTCGTGAGATGGCCCGCAAGGTATATGCCGAGCGTGATAAACGTATTGCAGGTATGGCCGATGAAGACGTGGACACATTTTACTCCTGCACACTTTGTCAAAGTTTCGCTCCGAACCACGTCTGTGTGGTTTCGCCGGAACGGCCCGGCCTGTGCGGAGCCTATAGCTGGTTAGACTGCCGGGCCGCGTATGAAATAACTCCCACGGGCCCAAATCAGCCAATCTTGAAAGGTAATTGTATCGCGCAGGATATCGGCCAGTGGGACAAGATAAACGAATTTGTTCTCAAGACCAGCGGTGGTAACGTGCAGCGAATGAGCCAGTATAGTATGATTACAGACCCTATGACATCCTGCGGTTGCTTCGAGTGTATCTCGGCCGTGCTGCCTTCCACCGGTGGAATAATGGTTGTCAACCGGGAGTTTCCGGAGATGACGCCGTGCGGCATGAAGTTTTCCACGCTTGCCGGAACAGTGGGCGGCGGACAGCAAACGCCCGGCTTCATCGGACACTCAAAACACTACATCAACTCAAAGAAGTTTATAGCTGCAGAGGGCGGAATCCGGCGAATTGTTTGGATGCCGAAAATGCTAAAAGAAGAAATTAAGGACGCCCTTGCCGGACGGGCGGAAGAGCTTGGCTTGGGCGGAGAAGAATTCATCGAGAAGATTGCAGACGAGACGAATGCAAATACCGAAGAAGAAGTATTGGAATTTATAACCAAAACCGGTCATCCGGCAGCAAATCTGCAGCCTATGTTCTAAATGTGTAGCTCGTGCAAAAAGCAGAAAAACGAGTCATAAGAAAGGATAGATTATGGCACTTACGGGGTTAGAAATTTTCAAATTATTGCCCAAGACAAACTGTAAGGAATGCGGGATGCCGACCTGTCTGGCTTTTGCTATGCAGCTTGCACAGAAGCGGGCGAAGCTGGAAGATTGTCCACACGCTTCAGAAGAGGCCAAGAAGCTGTTGGCTGAGGCCGCGACTCCACCTATGCGCCTGGTAAAGTTCGGCAAAGATGAAAACGAGGTGAAGCTCGGGCAGGAAACGGTTATGTTCAGGCACGAGGAGAAATTCTACAGCCCTACCATCATCGCAGTAAGCGTATCGGACAAGCTCATCGCCGCTGAGCTTAAGAAACGAATCGAGGCGATAAACAAGCTGCAGTTTGAGCGGGTTGGCGAGAAGATAGGCGTTGGTGCCATAGCGGTTATGAACGATAGCGGTTCGGCTGAGACTTTTTCAGCCGTAGCAGAGACGATAAAATCTTCAACCTCACTTGCCATCATTCTGGTCTCTGAATCCGCAAAGGCACTTGCTGCCGCGGTCCCAAAGGTTGCTGATAGAGTCCCACTTATAGCCTATGCGACCTCGGAGTCGGCTGAAGAGGTGGCAAAAATTGCCAAAGATACAAACTGTCCGGTTGTTGCGCGGGCCGGTTCAATTGAAGCGCTGGCTGATTTGACCGAGAAAATCAAGGCTCAGGGCGTTGAAGATATTGTTCTTTCGTTCGAGGGGCTTGACTTGGGCGGGCAGTTTTACAACCTCTCAAGGCTGCGGGTATTGGCCCTGAAGAAGGTTTTCCGACCGTTGGGATATCCGACCTTATCCTTTGTGCCTGATGGTGACGTGTATCAGCAGGCGGCTGTCGCATCAGCGCTTGTTTGCAAGTACTCAGGTGTTATTGTTCTTGATACGACTTCACAAGCAGCCGTCCTGGCGATACTTACCACGGTGATGAACATCTTTACCGACCCGCAAAAGCCGGTGCAGGTCGAGCCGAAGGTATACCCGATAGGTGAAGTTAACGAGAACTCACCCATTATGTTTACGACAAACTTCTCGTTGACTTATTATACGGTTGAGTCTGATGTAGAGGCTGCGCGCGTGCCGTCGTATATCCTCGTTGTTGATACGGAGGGGACCAGCGTGCTGACGGCCTATTCAGGCGACAAACTTAACGAGAAGACCGTTGCCCAGGCTATGGAAAAACAGGATGTGGCGGCGCTGGTTAAACACAAGAAGCTGATAATTCCGGGCTATGTTGCGGTGATGAGCGGTAAGCTTGAAGAGGCTACCGGTTGGGATATTATGGTTGGGCCGAGGGAATCGTCAATGCTGCCCAAGTATCTGCAGGAAGTCTGGAAATAATGATACAAGAGAAGGGTAAAAAGTACTTGGTTCAGTTTGAGCCGAGCGGCCTGCGGGTTGAAGTCCCGGCCGGGGCGATTCTGCTGGAAGCAGCGCATAAAGCGGGGGTTTATCTGACAAGTATCTGCGGGGGCGACGGGTATTGCGGCAAATGCAAGGTTGTTATAGATGCCGGGCAGTTCAAAAGCAGGCCCACGACTTTATTAACTCCCGAAGAGGTGAGAGAGAATGTGGTGCTTGCCTGCCAGACAAAGGTGCTTTCGGACCTGATAGTTACGGTGCCGAAATCACACACGTTGGAGGCGAGTCAAATCCTGATGGATTCGGACGCCCGGCGATTCAGCCAGCTCAAGGGCGAGGCTGAGGCGGGACTGTTTGAATTTGACCCTTTGGTGCGAAAACTATGTGTTGAGATGTCTCCACCAACTGTGCGGGACCACACCGCAGACCACGAGCGGCTGTACGTCGCAATACGCCGGGTAATTGACGCTCCTATTATGCAGACCGGATTTCGCATCCTTCAAAAGCTTCCGAGTTTGCTTCAGGAGGCCGGCTACAAAGTCGCGGTAACCGTTGGGCGTCGGGGCGGCACGACCGAAGTTATTGAGGTTGACCCGGACAGGGGATGCAAAACGAATTTTGCTGTGGCTGTTGACCTGGGCACAACTACAGTTGTTGCGCATCTCCTCGACCTGAGCACCGCCAAGACTATAGACACCGAGGCCACTTATAACAGCCAGATAAACTTCGGAGAAGATTACATTCGTCGAATCATTTACGCTGAACAGAATAATGCCTTTGACCAGCTTCAGGACCGGATTGTTCAGGATGTAAATAATCTTATCGTCACGATGGCGGCAAGGCAGAAAGTTGATTTGCAGGATATTACCGCGGTTATATGTGCGGGTAATACTGCGATGGTTCATTTTTTACTGAACCTTGACCCGACTCGAATTCGCAAAGAGCCTTACGTTGCATCAGCCGGATTCGTTCCGCCCATACGAGCAGCCGAAGCGGGAATCCAGATAAATAAACGTGGTTTGTTGTACTGTCTGCCAGGCGTGGCGGCCTATGTGGGCAGCGACATAGTGGCGGGTGTTCTGACTACCCGAATCTATACGAAAAAGGAAATCTCACTTTTTGTTGACATCGGCACCAACGGAGAAGTGGTTCTGGGAAATCGTGACTGGCTGGTTTGTGCCTCAAGCTCGGCTGGTCCGGCATTTGAAGGAAGCGGCGTCAAACACGGAATGCGTGCGGCGGCGGGCGCCATTGAGAAATTGGATATCCTTCCGAATGGCAGTATTGAGTTTACCACCGTTGGAGGTGGTCGACCGGCAGGTATTTGTGGCTCAGGGCTTCTGGATACTCTTGCGGAAATTTTTGTAAACGGGATTATCGACCGGACGGGCCGATTCAAGCTCGGCAAAGACGACAGGCTCAGCGAAGCGGACGAGGGCTGGCAGTTCCAATTAGTCGGACCTGAGGCCGGCCAGCGCGAGATTGTGATTACCCAGGCCGATATCGATAACTTGATACGTTCGAAGGCGGGGGTGTTCGCCGCCATCAGAACGCTTATGAATTCAACACAGGTAAAGTCGGACGACATCGATGGGATTTATCTGGCCGGCGGCTTCGGGAATTTTCTGAATGTTGAAAGGGCGGTTACGGTCGGAATGCTGCCGGATGTGCCGATTGAGAGAATTCATTTTGTGGGTAATACTTCCATCGCCGGAGCCAAAACGGTTTTGCTGAGCCGAAAGGCCCTCGAGACTGCCGAGGAGATAGCCGGCAAGATGACGTACTTTGATTTAATGAGTCACCCCGAGTATATGGAAGAGTTTATTCAGGCGAAGTTTCTGCCGCATACGGATTTGTCGCTATTTCCATCAGTGGCGGCGGTGGGCAAAGTGTAGAATTGTGGAATTGAGGTTTGATAACTAAGCAATGGCTGTGACAATCGCGATAAGTGGAAAAGGGGGGACTGGTAAAAGTACTATAGCGGCTATGATGGTCAGAGCGCTGCTTGACCAGTCCAGCCGCGGTGTGCTGGCGGTGGATGCGGACCCGAATTCCTGCCTTGGCTTGATGATGGGAGTTGAGCCGGTTAGCACGGTCGCACAATTGCGGGAAGAGGCGCTTAAAAGCCCATCGGAACGCGGACAAGGTGTGGACCGAATACGCACGTTTGAGTACGGTCTTCAACAGGTGATTATCGAGGAGAAAGGTTTTGACCTGCTTACGATGGGTCGGCCTGAGGGGCCGGGCTGTTATTGTGCGGCTAATAATATGCTTCGAAAGTTTATGGATAAGGCGAGCGGCACTTATGATTTTGTAGTGATTGACAACGAAGCGGGGATGGAGCACCTGTCACGCCGGACAACCAACGATGTTGATTTGCTTTTTATCGTAGCCCAGTCCACACCGATTGGAATAATCTCAATAAAGAGGATTTCCGAGTTGACCGGGTCTTTGCCGATAACCGTCGGCAAGGTCGGCGTTATATGGAATAAGGAAGGCGGCGCCGGAGGCGAATTGGAAGGTATCAGCACCTTTGGATGTGTGCCTTACGATGATGCGGTCGAAGAAGTTTGTGTTAATGGCAGGACGATATTTGATATTGATGAGAAAAACGCCGCGTTTACCGAGGTTCGCAAGATATTGAACCGGCAATTAGGAATTAAGGAAAAAAGCATTTAGAGTTTCCGGAGGATTCCAAATGGCAGTACCTGAAGTTACAGATAGTTTCAGCGGCTGTGTGAACAAAGTTACGCTCGGTGCGACGAGCCAGGCCGGCGGTACGCGAACATCAACGGTTACCGTAGGCGGAGCTAAGAACGTTGTATACGGAGGGTCCATAGAAGACGTGGGCGAAAAGCCTGTTATTGCTATGGATGTTCTGGACGGCCCGCCGGAGGATTGGCCGGCGAGTCTGCTTGAGCCTTATAAAGATGTTATGAATGACCCCGCTGCGTGGGCGAAAAAGTGCGTCGAAAAATTCGGTGCGGAAATAGTGTGCCTGAAGTTTGATGCCATTCATCCGGACAAGGGTGATAAAGATGCCGATTATGCCGTTGGTGTAACAAAACAGGTTCTGCAGGCGGTAGGTGTTCCGCTCGTTTTGTGGGGCTGCGGCAACGACGAGAAGGATAATCAGGTTATGCCGAAAGTAAGTGAGGCGGCCAAGGGCGAGGACTGCCTGATTGGCACCGTTACCGAGGACAACTACAAGTCCCTGACTGCTATTTCCCTCGCGGACGGCCATCACCTTATTACAGAGGCGCCGCTGGATATCAACATTGCCAAGCAGGTCAATATCCTCGTCTCGGATATGGGCTTTCCTCTCGAACGGATTGTTACATTCCAGGCGACGGGTGCTTTGGGATATGGAATAGAGTATTCGTATTCCATTCAGGAGCGGCAGAGACTTGCCGCCTTGGGCGGGGATAAAATGATGACGATGCCGGTAATCTGCGACGCGGGCTACGAGTCCTGGCGGGTAAAGGAAGCGAAACTCGAAGATGCGCCCGGCTGGGGAGATGTGAAAGAAAGAGGACCTACGTGGGAAACCGTAACGGCAATGTGTCTTCTACAGGCCGGTGCGGATATTATTCGAATGCGGCACCCGAAGTCGGTCGAAACCGTAAAGGACTTTATAAACCAGATATGGCAGTGATAGTTTTTCTTGCAACCAACCTGTCAGGATGTGAGCAAAAAGTCAGAGAAAGGAATTAGAATGATAATCATTGGTGAACGAATTAACGGGATGTTTAGCGATGTAAAAGGAGCAATCGCAGGAAAAAAGAAAGAAGTGATACAGGACCTTGCAGCCAGACAGACGGCTGCGGGCGCGTCATATCTGGATGTAAATGTGGGCACAGCCGCCGCCGACCAGGCCGGGACGATGCAATGGCTTGTGGAGACGATTCAGGCCGATTGCTCCACGCCCCTTTGTCTGGATTCGCAAAAGCCGGACGTTATCGCAGCGGGTCTGAAAGTCGTGGATACCAGCAGGGGGGTTCTGCTCAACTCCAGTCCGCTCAATAAGAAAAATGACGAGGAGGTGCTCGATAAATATATCGAAATGGCCGAGCAGGCCGGGTCTAATGGAAAACTTATAGCACTGACTATGGACAAAAACGGTGTGCCGCAGGACGTGGACACTCGCGTTGCGATAGCGGCCGAAATCGTATCGAAGGCTATGGAAAAAGGATTTGGGGCCGAGCGACTTTTTATCGACCCGATTATCCTGCCGGTAAATGTCCCTAATGCACAGATTCAACCGCTGAATGTGCTGATGGCGATGGACCAGATAAAATACCTGGCCGACCCGGCGCCGCATATAGTAATGGGGCTTTCCAATATTTCTCAGGGTACGACCGAAAGAAGCCTGATTAATCGGATCTTTCTTGCTATGGCACTGTCGCACGGATGCGATGCCGCCATTATGGAAGTGCTCGACAGGGATATGATGAACGTAGTGGCAACGGCAGAAATGCTTATGAATAAACAGATATATTCTGATAGCTTCCTCAAAGCATATCAAGTATAGTAAAGAATATATAAATCATCTGATGACCGTGACTACATTTAGCCCACGGTTTTACCGCTAGTAATGAATCAATCTGTTACCTGCACTTTTGCCAGTTTCTCGTAGAACTGAATGATGCCGCCGTGGTCGTCCTTTGCCTTACCGTCAACTCTAAGGGCCTGCATAACCTCCATTACCTGGCTGGTTAACGGCACAGGCACACCCAGCTCGTGAGCGGTGTCCAGCGCATTGGCTAAATCTTTTATGTGCAGCTCGATGCGAAAACCAGGTTTGAAATTTCTTTTCAGGGCCAGCGGAACTTTTGCGTCAAGAACAGTGCTTCCGGCGAGTCCACCTCGAATGGCCTGATAAATTTTGCTCGGCTTTACCCCGGCCTTTGTGGCCAGCACCATTGCTTCGGACATCGCGGCGATATTCAAGGCCACGATAATCTGGTTTGCCAGCTTGGTTGTGTTGCCGCTGCCGATATCCCCGACCAGAACGGCCGAGGAGCCCATTATCTTCAGGATATCCTCGACCTGCTCGAATACCTCTGCAGGGCCTCCAACCATAATTGACAGCGTGCCGTCAATCGCTTTCGGCTCTCCGCCGCTTACCGGTGCGTCCAGCATCTGCAATCCCTTCTCCTGGGCCTTTGCCGAGATTTCCTTCGATACTAAAGGGGCGATGGAGCTCATATCAATCAGGATAGTCCCCGGCCTTGCTCCTTCTAGCACGCCGTCTTTTCCCAGCACAACCTCCTTAACCTCAGGGCTGTTCGGCAGCATAGTAATTATCACTTCGCTTTTTTCCGCAACGTTTCTGCTTGAGGTTGCCTGCTGTGCGTCGGCTGCCACAAGCTCTTTGACCGGCTCAGGCCGGATGTCATAGACTATTAGTTGATAGCCTGCCTTTAACAGATTCTTCGCCATTGGCTTACCCATAACGCCAAGGCCGATAAACCCGATTTTCTTTTTCATTTCTTGCCTCGCTTTCCAGACACTAAAGTTTCAATTCAATCAGCGGGTTTCAAAACCACTTTAACCGCTTGTTTGTTCTCCACGAGCTCAAAGGCCTTTTCCCACTCTTCGATGGATAGTTCGTGTGTTATCAATGTCTCCAGATTCACCTGTCCGCCGGCCATAAGTGTTAAACACTTTTCCCACACATCCCACGTATGACTGAAATGTCCTTTAAGTGTTACCGATTTCGAAATCAGTGGGTCCAGACTCATATTCACCGGCTTAGGTCCCCAACCGATTTTAGTTATCTGTCCGCCGGGCCTAACAGCCTGCATAGAAAGAGCGAGCGTCTCGGCCGGACCGGCCGTGTCGATTATAAGGTCCGCTCCGTAACCGTCACCCAAAGATAAAATCTGCGGCAAGGGTTCCTGGCTGCTGCTGTTAATGGTTATTGTTGCACCGAACTGTTTTGCCATTTGCAGACGCTTATCGTCGCCGTCGGTCCCGATGGCGACTATCCGGCTTGCGCCCGCAAGTTTGGCCATCCTGACAGACAGCAGCCCGATGGGACCGGGACCTATGACAACGACCGTATCACCCGGCCGCACGTTAGAATTAGCAATTACTGCCTTATAGGCCACGCAGAGTGGTTCGGTCAGGCAGGCCTGCCTTAGAGAAACCTGTTCAGGAAGTTTATGAATAATTCTTGTAGGAACTTTTACATATTTCGCGAATGCGCCGTCCACGTGAAAACCATAGCCTTTACGCTGTGGGCAGATGTGGTAATTATTGGTTCGGCAAAGGGCGCATTTGCCGCAGTAATCTGCGTGGGTCTCTGCGGTTACACGCTGTCCGATTTCATATCCTTTTGCGTTTTCACCGGTTTTGACAATAATTCCGGAAAATTCGTGTCCGAGAACTATCGGCACATTCATCTTGAAGGATATTCTGTTGTGGTGCATGTGTGGGTCGGTGCCGCACACGCCGATAAAGGCAACTTCGACCAGTACATCGTTAGGCCCGATTTCGGGGACCGGAACATCTCTAATTTCAGTTGCGCCTGCGTCGGCCGCGTATTTAACTACGGCTTTCATCGTTTGCATCAAGTGTACCCTTCATTAACGCAGCAGCTCTCGTGCCGCGCGAATAATCTCTTCAGTGGTCAGGCCGTAGTGCTCAAGAAGCTTTTCATAGTCGAGAGCAGACTGGCCGAATTGGTCCTGAATGGCAACGCACTCTATCGGTATAGTTGACCGGCGTAATATATGCGTAATCGCGCTTGCCAGCCCGCCCATTATCGTATGCTCCTCGGCGGTGATAACACCCTTACTGCCTTGTACCAGTTTTTTAACTGCTTCATCATCAATCGGTTTCAGTGTGCTCATATTGACTACTTGCAGTGATACTCCTTCCTCTGCAAGTACCTCGGCAGCCTTGAGCGCCTTAGATACCATAATACCGTTCGCAAAGACGGTAATATCATTTCCCTGCCGGATAACATACGGCTTGCCGATTTCAAATTGCTCGTTTTCGTCAGACAAATCCGGAAGTTCGTTGCGATTGATGCGGATATAAACCGGTCCTTCATACTCGACTGCCGCTTTTACTATTTTTTTTGTTTCGATACCGTCCACCGGTGCCAGAACCGTCATATTCGGCAGGCCCCGCATCAGTGCCATATCTTCAATACCCTGGTGTGTCGCACCATCACCGAAATCTGAAAGGCCGCAGCTTGACCCGATTATCTTAACGTTCAGTTTGCCGATGCAAACGCTCTGGCGAATTTGGTCGTAAGGTCGACCTGTTGAAAAAACGGCGAATGAGTTCACGAAAGGAATCTTGCCCGTTATGGCCAGCCCCGCAGCGGTCGATACCATATTCTGCTCGGCAATACCCATCTCAAAATATCGCTCGGGATAAGCATCCTGGAAAAAACAGCTCATCGTCGATTTGCCTAAGTCGGCTTCCAGTACCACGATTCGTTTATTGTGCTTTCCTAACTCTACCAGAGTTTGGCCGTAAACTTTTCTGCAGTTCTGCGTTCGCATCAGGGTTGCTCCTTAATCACTCAGGGCCCGCATAGCCTGTTCGTGTTGTTCTCGTGTCATTATGCCGTGATGAAAAGCGGCCTTGTCCTCAGCAAAAGGTACTCCCTTGCCTTTAATGGTATGAGCGATAATCATAACCGGCTTGTCTTTTACCTTCTCAGCTTCATCCAGGGCCTGAGCAATTTGTTTAACGTCGTGGCCGTCAATTTCCGAAACGGACCAGCCGAACGCCTTCCATTTTTCCGGCAGCGGATTTGTATCAAACCGCTCGACTATAGGCCCTGTCGCCTGAATTTTGTTCTTGTCCAGTATTGCCACGAGGTTATCGAGCTTGTAATATGCCGCGGCCATTGTCGCCTGCCAAATCTGTCCCTCGGCAATTTCGCCGTCGCCAAGGATGCAGTAAACGCGGTAATCTTTTTTATCCAGCCTGCCAGCCAATGCTATCCCGCAGGCAATACTCAGCCCCTGACCCAATGAGCCGGTATTGGCCTCGATGCCGGGTGTCCTGAGCATATCCGGATGCCCCTGCAGGATGGTGCCTAATTGTTTTAGCGTTTGCAGATGTTCTTTCGGGAAATAGCCGCACTCGGCCAGGGCCGCATATTGAGCCAGAGCGGCGTGCCCTTTACTTAGCAGGAACCTGTCCCTGTCGGGCCATTTGGGCTTATCCGGCTTGTGTCTCATCTTGTAAAAATACAGGGTTGCCACAATCTCCGCAATCGAACAGGACCCTCCGAGATGGCCGGGCTTACCGGCCCCAATCATACTGACGATGTCGTAGCGAATCGTCCTGGCCATACGTGTAATTCGCTCTAATTGCTCGTCCGAAAGCGGCATAAGACAATGTCTCCCTGTAAAATCTGCCTGCGGGCTTGGTTAGCGACTGAAACTTCTCGTTTCACGGACGGTATAATGAACGCAACAGGGCCAAAAGTCAACAATGAATCTATTGGATACGGCCTGATTCCTGCGATATCCAGCGAACATCTTGAATAGGCATCTTTATATTCTTGCAAAAGTCGTTTAAGCGATGTACATTGGGGCAGTACTTGGTTGGAGAGGTGGCCGAGTGGCTTAAGGCAACGGTTTGCTAAACCGTCGTACCGGTATAAGCTGGTACCGCGGGTTCGAATCCCGCCCTCTCCGTTAGTTTTTTAAGGGGTTTTGTAAGTACTTAGGAATGTGTACGTTGTGGAAGTACTTGTTGGAAGTGTGTACCTGACTGTCCTATAACTGTCCTATTTTCTAACTTTTCAGTGTTGAAGCTTAAACTATTCATCGCCCTGTGTGCCTGCCTGTCGTTCATAGTGAAATACATGTCCAAAATGGCACTGGATGAGTGGCCCATCCATTCCAGAATGTATTTGTAAGACAAGTTCTGCTGAGCACAATAACTGGCAAAGAAGTGTCTGAAGGTATGGAGTTTGTACTGCCCTGGGTTTTCAAAGCCGCATTGCCTGCATAAAGTCTTCAGATAACGTCGAAGCTTCTTTGGAGATACCTGCCTGCCATCCGGCATAAGAAATACCTGATCTGATTTCCTCAGCAAGGCTTGGAGAATAGGTTTAAGTTTCCTACCATGGATAGGGATAAATCTGTCTTCCTTGTTCTTGGGTTTGCCATCACTCCCACCTCGTTGTATGTGAATCACATTAAGGTCAAAATCAACATCTTCCCAGCGAAGCTGCTGCAGTTCGCCGATTCGCATACCTGTGAAAGCCAATGTCGTGAATATCGGCACAGCCTCTTCTTCAGCATTTGATAGGAGCAACTCCACCTGCTCTATTGTGGAGCAGGGCTGTTTTGGTGATTTCACCTTGGCAAAACGAATGGGCTCCAAGAGATTTCGGGAAAGATATCCATTCTTTGCAGCCCACTTGAAGAGTTGCTTTATAAATATCGTTTCGTGGTAGATGCTCTTATCTGCGAGATCGCATTGCTCAGCCAGGTACGTTCGGTAAGCAAAAAGGTCATCTGGAGAGAACGTCCTCGCCCTTCGAATACCCTCTGATTTGCACCAGGCCTTGAACCGTTCTAATTGCCCTTTATACTTAACTAGTGCTCTGTCTCTAATCAATTGATGGGTATAGTTTTTTTAATTTTATCCTGGCATCTTCTGCCGTGAAACGCCAATCTACTTTGTTGGCTTGCCTGTTACGGTTTTTAAGCCAAGCCTCGCACTTTGCATTCAGCTTTCCAATATCTTCTATACGTTTATTAAGACACTGCCGAGACA
>CAYZTY010000027.1:0-24592 GCA_964481525.1 uncultured Pirellulales bacterium | reverse complement strand
AGGAGCATCATCTGTTACTTCGAGTGTCCAGGTTCCTTCAGTGTTCTTACCGTCGAAGTCGCTGAGATTGCCTTCGGGCCGGTATGAATCGTCAAATGGAGCTGTCCCGCTCGTAATCGCTACTGATGCCTCGTCGTCAAGTATCGTATCTGTAAAATTATCACCCGAACCGCCAACGTCGGTGAACAGCTCAACACGCGTACTATCTGGAGCAATGAGATGCACTTCCACATCCTCATCGAAGGTATGGGTAATATTGAGCTTGACGTTCAGGTCAATAATTGCATAAGCATCTGCAATATTCAGAGTTGAAGTTACTGTTCCCCAGTCGGGGATATCTTTCGGCACATCCGTAGAAGAATATTCCTTCTGCACAAAACTGTCGATACTGTCGATGGCTTGGCCCAAATTAATACGAGGTTTCGTTATAGCCACCTTGTCGTCCGTTATATCATCACCGGTCGAAGTCAAAATACTTTTAATCTCCGAAGGCGAAAGGAAATCTCCTGTCAACTCTTTTGCAGCAGATTGCAAACACGCAACAGCTCCAGCCGCATAAGGACTTGAGGCCGAGGTGCCCCCAAACTCGGAAAAGTAGTCATCATTTGAATAACCGCCTGAACCGCTCAAGTCTGTGGTGTGAGCATTGTGAGCAGGGGCAAGGATATCCAGGAAGGAAGCGGTGTTGGAGTACACCGCAACTATATCCGCTCCTGTGGTCTGCTGTGCAGGGAATTCACCGAAGTCGCAACTGACGCCGCCACCCGGAGTCGCACAAGACGCATTATCCACACAAAAGACAAAGGTTCCAAGAGCGTCATCATATACGGCGCCTACCGAAATGATATTACTAAGGCAGGCGGGGCATAACATTGATTCGCAGTAACCTTCATTGCCGGAAGAGGCCAGCATCGTAATCCCGGCTGCGACTGCGTTATTTGCAGCCGTCGCAAGTGCAGTTTCCGAGCTGTCGCACGCACTGAAATACCTGTCGCCGCCGAGACTCGTGCTGATTACGAGAATGGGATTGCAGGGGTCATCATTCTTGTGAGTGACACACCAATCCCAGGCTGCGATGACCTTATCGTCATATATAGAGCCGTACATGTTCTCTACCTTCAAAGCATAAAGTTTGGCGCCATAAGCGACTCCTCCAATGTAATCACCAACAGTGCCAACATCTCCCGCGGCAATACCTGCACAGCAGGTTCCATGAGCGTTACCACCGTTGGGAAAAGGATTGGTGTCGTTGTCACCAAAGTCGTACCCACCGATGACTTTGCTGTTTGGGAAGCCTCCGCCTCCCAACTTTTCATGGTTGTAGTCAATCCCATCATCACAAATAGCGACGGCCACCCCTTGTCCATTATAACTCGAGCGATATCCGGATGCATTCATCAAAGGAATTCCCTGGGCAAGATGCTTTTTAAAAACGCGGACCGGCTCAATCGATTTTACTCTCGAATCATTCAAAAGCCTCTCTAATCCTTCTTGTGTGATTTCTCCGGAAAATCCAGCCTGATTCTGGAAACGATGCCGTAATTTAAACTCAACATCGGAAAAGGTATCCAAAACCTTTCTTTGACGGGCGTGAATCTCACTGTGCAGTTTATTCAAAGAACCTCTTGACTTCCAGTCGACCTCTGAGAGAACTTGTGATGGTTCAACCAGATTAACAATAACCTTGACCCGTTTCTGGCCCTGTTCGAAGCCTTTCATAATTTCCCTGGAATCGACGAGTCTCGGATTTGAAGAGAGCTCCTGAGTTCCACTGCAATCACAGTCATCCTCAGGCACTATTGCCGGGGATGAAGTTACACCAGCGAAAAACACCAGAATGCTAAATAATATTATCCCTTCGAACTTTCTCATTCTTCCGGATTGATATAAATTATCAACATTAGAAATGGCCTTTGACACTTCCTCCAATCCCCCGGGTTTCTTCAGGTAATAAATGCTACAAACCTGCATTTTACCAATATAAGCCCTAAAAATCAAGGTTTTATGCCAATCCTAAAAATTAAATTCGTCCGGTAATGATTGTTGCAGGTTTGAAAAGGCAATTACTGGTGCCCTGGGCCTGATTTCCCGCTTAATGAGCCCACCGTAAGAGATTGGATGGAGATTTTTTACCGGTTCAATAATTCGGCTGCCATTTTGGCAAAATATGTAATGATAATATCCGCACCTGCCCTTTTTATCGACAGCAGCACCTCGAGCATTGCCTGCTCGACGTCCAACAGCCCCGCTTTTGCGGCTGTTTTGACCATCATATATTCACCGCTTACATTATACGCGGCAATCGGCACACAGAAAAGCTCCTTGGCCCTACTTATAACGTCAAGATAACACAAAGCAGGCTTAACCATCACAATATCAGCACCCTCTTCAATATCGAGTGCTATCTCCCTCATTGCCTCATCGCTGTTGGCCGGGCCCATTTGATAATCTTTTCGGTCACCGAATGACGGCGCAGACTCCGCCGCATCCCTGAAAGGACCATAAAACGCCGAGGCATACTTGGCTGAGTATGCCATAATACATGTATCCTGAAAACCGTTTTCCTCGAGAGCACTGCGAATTATACCCACTCGTCCATCCATCATATCGGATGGTGCAACTACATCAGCCCCCGCCCGCGCGTGCGACAATGCCGTCCTCGCTAAAAGCTCGCATGTCGCATCGTTATCCACCCTGCCGTCCTTGATAACACCGCAATGCCCGTGGTCGGTATATTCACACAGGCACAAATCAGTAATTACCACAAGTTCGCTATTAGCCTTCTTTATTTCTCTCACCGCCTGCTGCACTATGCCGTCTTCCGCCCACGCTTGCGAGCCGGTAGCGTCTTTTCGTTCGGGCAAACCGAAAAGAATGACCGCCGGTATCCCCAATGAGAAGACCTCGGCTGCTTCAACCGCGGCAGTGTCCGGAGAAAAATGAAAACATCCCTGCATCGATTTAATCGGCTCCTTCAGACCCCGGCCGGGACGAACAAACAGAGGATAAACAAAGTCGCTTGCTGAAAGACTTGTCTGCCGCACTAACTTTCGCAACGTTTCATTTTTCCGCAGCCTGCGCATTCTCGTACTCGGAAAAGACATCACAACGCTCCTTTCATTCCGCCCGTCCGATGGGCGTGATTCATCCTTTAATCGCTTCCTGTCCCTTAGGGGCCTGTCTTGCAAAATCCTCTATGGCCGTTATCAGGCCGTCGGTCGTATACTCCTGAGCCTCCAAATCAAGCTTGACGCCGAGACGCGACAATTCAGCCGAGGTAACCGGGCCAATGGATGCTATCTTTGCGCGATTCGAATTTATAAGTGAAGGGGTAATCTGCTCAAAAAAGTAACGAACCGTCGAGGGGCTCGTAAAAGTAATCCAGTCAATCTGGTCCAGCTCGATTTTCTCTATCAGCCGGTCCGCTTTATTTCCTGCAGGAACAGTCGTATAAATACTGACCTCGTTAACTGTCGCTCCGAAGCTTTTAAGTTCATCAGCCAACTGTCCCGAGGTAATTGCCGAGCTTAAGAGTAATACCTTTTTATTTTTCAGGCTCACTTTTTCGGCCAGTTGCCCGGCCAACTGCACGCTTGTAAAAACCGTCGGAACAAAGTCGGCCATTATGCCGAACTGTTCCAACAAGCCGGCACTCGGGCGTCCCATACATGCAATTTTTGCCTTCGCGAAGGCACGCGCATCCCTGCCCAGTTTTTTCAGGCCCTCAAGACAAGACCTTATGCCGTTGGCACTGCTGAAAACAATCCAGTCATATACGTCCAGTTCTCTCGCCGCTTCTATAAACCGGTTGCTCTCGGTCAAGGTTTTTATCTTAATAGTGGTAAAGACTATTGGAAGTGCCGCTCGGCAAACAATCTTCGAAGCCAACTCCGCATTGCCGCGGTCATCGCGGGTAACGACTATGCTTCGGCCAAACAACGGCTTGTTCATAAACCAGTTCAGTCTCCGGTCGCTTTCAGCCGCTGTACCAACAATAATAATAGCCGGTGGTTTTATATCTATCTTTTCTACTTTTGCAGCTATTTCGCACAGTGGCGCCCCTGTCACCCGCTGCGTCGGCAAAGTTGCACTGGCAATTACAATGGCTGGCGTATCAGCAGCCTTGCCGTTAGCCATTAGTCTGTCGGCAATAAGGCCAAGATTACGCACCGCCATATAGAAAACTATCGTCCCGTTAAATCTGCCCAACAAATCCCAGTCAATATTACTTTTGCTTTTCTCCTCAGCCTCGTGACCTGTAACAAAGATTAGCTGGGAGCTATAGTCCCTGTCGGTAAGAATAATCCCCGCATACGCCGCGGCTGCAATACCGGCCGTCACACCCGGGACTATTTCAAACTCTATACCGGCCTGAGCGAGAGCTTTTAACTCCTGGGTCGCCCTGCTGAATACACACGGGTCGCCGCCCTTAAGCCGCACAACCTTCTTTCCCTCTCCCGCTTTCGTAACTAACAGTTTATTTATCCGGGTCTGCGTTATCGAGTGCCTGCCCGTCGCGGCGGGCCGTCCCGGTTTCTTACCGGCATCTATCAGTTCCGCCCCTGCCGGTGCGTATTTGAGTAAAGCCGGATTCACCAGCCTGTCGTAGATGACACACTGGGCAGTTCGCAGCAGCTCCACGGCCCGCAGTGTAATAAGGCCTTCATCTCCAGGCCCGGCCCCAACAAGATATACCTTACCAGTTTTCATTATCCTTGTCCGGTCTTTGCCGGATGACCCCTCACCACAATCATTATATAACATTTCGTCAGTTTAGCAATTCGGCGAATGAAGTGAAAGGTATGGTTCCGTAGGGCCTTAAGGAGGTGATATAGTAGAAAGCCAATCAAAACTATACAGTTCGGTGTTAACCTGCCCAACGAAGCTTTTACAAAGTGGCCGGGATTTAGGCCACGGCGACAGAGGAGTCAGGTTGCATCAACTCTGTATGGTCAAATCTGACACCTATTTTCTTACTCACTCCCTGTGTCTGCATCGTTATTCCGAACAGAACATCGGCGATGCTTATCGTACGTTTAGAGTGCGTAATTACAATAAACTGTGAGTGCTCTTCGAACTCATTCAATATCAGGTTAAAACGCTCGTTGTTCGCTTCATCCAGGGCCGCATCAACCTCATCCAGGAAGCAGAACGGCGAAGGCTTGGCCTTGAATATCCCAAACAACAGTGCTATAGCCGTCATCGCCTTTTCTCCGCCGCTCAGCAGGCTTATGCTTCGTGTCTCTTTGCCCGGCGGACGAGCTATTATCTCCAGGCCCGACTCCAGTATATCCTCAGGGTCTTCGAGGATTATGTCCGCCCTGCCGCCGCCGAACAACTTGCGGAATAATTCCTGGAAGTTGACTCTTACCTGCTCAAACGTAACACGGAATCTTTCTTTGCTTTCCCGGTTGATTCGCTTGATTAATTGTTCGAGCTGCCTTTTGCTGCTGTTGAGGTCATCAACCTGTTTGCTCAAGAACTCATCTCTTTTCTGCAATTCTTCCTGCTGAGCTATGGAATCAAGATTCACATTGCCGAGCCGTTCAATTTTCTCCCTAAGCTCCCCAATCTCGGTCCGCACCTGCTCCCAGTCTATGCTCTCCTTTTCATAGTTGCTGTAAGCCTCCCTCAAATCAATCTGCAGCTCTTCTTGTACTCTCTGGACCAGGTCCGCCTCCCGAACCTCCAGTTGACTCAGTTCAAGCTTGAGCTGATGTATCTGCTCTTCAATCTCTGACTGTTCGGCCCTTTTTTGTCGCACAAGCTGTTCCGTCTGGTTTCGCTGCGCCAGGAGTTCTTCTACTTTCTCGCGCAGGGTTGCGCTCAGCTTTGCGTCCTTTTCCTTCTGCACAAACAACTCTGAAACTACCGACTCACAACTAAGAATATCACGCTGGCTCTGCTTGATTTTGTCATCACAATCACTAACCTCCGCCTCGGTTGAAGTCAGACTTTCCTGGGCGTGCTGTTTCTGATTATGCAAAGCCGAAAGCGTTTCTTTCACTGCCTTTATCTTTTCCCCGGTTTGTCCAAGACTTACACGCACTTCAGTCAGCTCAGCTTTCTTAAGCTCGCATTTTTTCTTCTCGGCGGCCAGCTCGTTCTGCAGCTCCTGCACCCTTTGGTTACGCTGCGTGCTGACGGCCTCCAGCTCCTGCAATTTTTGCTTGGAATCGTATTCTCTTTGTACGGACTGAGCTATCTGCTCCGCAAGCACATCGATTTCACCACTTATCAATGGTTGCTCGGCAGCAAGCCGTTTTATATTCTGCTCGATAAGTCCAAACTTCGAGCTAACCTCTGTTTTTTCCGTATTGGCCTCGTAAACGGCCGTTCGCAGGTCTTTACATAACCTGGAGAGGTGCTCGTGTTGCCGCATATTATTCTCAAGGTCCTTCTCAAGCACTGCCGCTTCCGCGTTAATATCAGCAAGGCTCGCTTCCAACTCCCGCAGCCTGCTCTTTCGTGATATCAGCCCCGTCGACTTACCTAAAGGCCCGGCACGCACCGAACCCTCGGTTTCGAGGACTTCGCCCTCAAGCGTAACAAATCTGTACCCCGGGCCGATTTTTTCCGCCAGCTCTGCTGCGGCCTCAATTGATTGGACCACAAGTGTTCGGCCGAGGAGACTCCAGATGAACGGGGCATACTTCGCTTCAAAATTCACGAATTCGACAACCCTGCCGAGTACCGACGTATATTGAGATAAATCCAGATTGTCTACAAACGGCTCAACCACCTCGGACGGGATGAAGTTTACTCTGGCTTCCAGTTTCTTCAGCCCCTCTTTGTCCTCCAACAACCGCCTGACTTGATTGATTACAACAGCATCTGTTCTTCCTTCCAGGGCCGCCTCGACCGCATCAGCATATTCAACATCAGCTTTTATGATATCCGCAAGTATCGCCTGAACATAATCGAGCCTGCTTCCATTCTCACTCTGCGAGGTCAGAATGTTCTTTACCGCCTTATTCAAACCTTCACATCTATTTTCCATATCTGCAAGAACCGCCAGCTCGCTCTGCAGCGCGCTCCTTGTTTCTTTTCTTCGAGCCAGCTTCTCACGTTGCATCGTCATCTCACTGCTGATTACCTCCATTTTTTTTCTCTCGGCCTCTAAGGTCTGTTGCGAATCACTCAGTACCTTATTTATATCCTCGGCCCTGGCTTTGTATCGTGCCTCCTCCGCCAGAAGCTGCTCCAGCTGGGCTTTTGTCGTCCTGGCCCGCCCCGAGAGTCTCTCCTTTTGGCCTGAAAGGCCGCTGCGATACGTCGAAATGCTCTGAATTTCATTGTGCAGTTGGGCGGTTCTTCTGACAATATCGATGATTCCAGACTTCTCGTCCTCCAACTCAGCCTCAAGTGAAGCGCACTGCATATTAACCGAATTAATAATCTCTTCCAGTTCCCTGCTCGCACACTTCTTTTGCTCAATCGCCTGCTGTCCTGCCTCGAGCTCGCTTCGACATTGCTCAAGAGCGCAGGTAAACCGGCTTACCTGCTCTCGCAGTTTTTGAATTTCTTTGCCGGCCTTTTGTTTTAGTTCCTGCAACTCCTCGCTTCTTCTACGGAGAAATTTGATTCTTTCGAGATGCTGTTCGATTTTGCCGGTGGTAGCCACAAGAGAATTATCCGAATGGTTTATCTGGTTTTCGGTGCGTATTATTTCATCGGACAGCTCACTAAGAAGTGTCTCACTTCCGGCAACCTGCGCCACCATACTTCCCAGGGTATCTTCCAGTTGAGCCAGCGCATTTTTCCTGTCCCTGCTTTGCGTATTTATCTTGTCGAATTCGGCCAGTGAATAATTGACCCGTAACTCTTTCAGCCGTTGACTGTATTTCAGATAATTTCTGGCCTTGCCCGCCTGCAGTTTCACGCTGCGCAGCTGTTTGTGCACTTCACCGAGAATATCAGCCAACCGCAAAAGATTCTGTTCGGTACGTTCTAGTTTCCGCAGCGCTTCGGTTTTATGTGCTTTATACTTGCTTATACCCGCCGCTTCTTCGAATATGATTCTCCGGTCGTTTTTTGAGGCATGAAGCAATCGTTCGACCTGGCCCTGCTCGATGACCGAATAGGCTTTGGTGCCTATCCCTGTATCCATAAACAACTCACGAATATCTTTCAGCCGGCAGGTTTTATTGTTTATCAGGTATTCGCTTTCGCCGCTTCTATACAACCGCCGAGTCACTTCCAACTGCTCGCCGCCAATCGGTAATTGTCCATCAATCTCAGTGAAACAAAGTGCCACTTCAGCCCGTCCGAGCGGCTTCCTTGCTCCACTACCCCCGAATATGACATCGGCCATCTGCCCGCTGCGAAGGCTTTTTACACTTTGTTCGCCCAGCACCCACTTGATGGCATCCACTACGTTACTTTTACCGCAGCCATTGGGGCCGACTATAGCGGTAATACCCGGGTCAAAACAAAATTCCGTCTTATCCGCAAAGCTCTTAAAGCCGTTTAGAACAATTTTCTCGAGTCTCATTGTATCCTGATTATCCTCCTTGATAGCCTGATTTTCCCCTTTGCACGGTCCCGGTCTCGATAATACAAGGGGATTGCACAACGAATGTGCTTACCTACAGTTCCCACGGCGCGTGCCACGTGGTTTTCATCACAATGCTAAACATTCCTCATTCGATGTTGGAAAATTTACGCTCCGAGCCAACCGCCGCCTGGCGCGCCGAAAGTAGTTATTTTCCCGTTTTTTCCAGTATTAACAATCCAGTATCGACTATTTTTATTATCGGCCGTTTGTCTGAGATTTCTTGATATTTAGCTCCAATTCCGGCGGTGGACCGACATGGAATTCCGCTTGTACCGCACCATTCTCACACATCCTTTTCAAAATGGACGCTATACTCGAATACGGAACCCCCAATCCAATTCTCCGCAGCTCTCCTTTCTGAACCGGCTCTTCGCCCAGCGTCTTGATAATATCCGCCAATTCAAAGGAGGATTGTAACGGCCCCATTAGTGTGCCACGTTTGGGGTGTCTGCGCATCAAGGAAACAAAATCTTTGCCCGCAGGGGCGTCGATTACTATGCTGCCATCCGGCGACTCTGTGAAAAAATTCTGCTGACAACGTATCCGTCCGCCGAACAGTACAATCTTCTGCTCCGAACGGCGTGAAACAAACACCGCCTTTGGCCCGCCGCGCTGAACGGTCTCCAGATAGAAATTGTTGCCTACTACCCGTCTGGTTATAGAAATATCTTCTAATCTGGTCATGTTCTCATACGCCGCCATTCTGACATCGAAATCTCCGTCACTGAGCAGCCCTTTAAGTATAGCTATAGCATCATTGCGTTTTGCCGCCCTGCCGATTGCATTGATTGCTTCGATACGCCGCTCTTTAGGTCCATTCAGTGCCGTCTCACGAAGCACTCCCAAACCTCTATCATCCCCCAGATTCAGCATGCACCTCGCCGTTCTGAAACGCGTTGTCTCGTTTGAAGAATTGAGCAAAACAGACAGCTTCTTCAACGACCCTTTGCCGATAACCTCCAGGCCCGCTTCCGCCGCCTCCTTATCCTTTCCGACTGCCAGCTCTTGAACCAGGGCACTGATTCGCTGTTCGGTCAGCTGCTCCTGTTCTGCCATGTACATTTCCCTGACCAGCGAAACAAATTTTTCTTTCCGGCCCTTGTACTTGTCGGGTAGATTCAAATAAATCAATCCCGCTGAGACAGCGTCTGCTGTTGTAGCTCCAAAACGCTGATTCAACCGGCTCCTGATAACACTGGCCAATCGATAATCCGGCTGTGCCAGGGTAAGGGCGACCCGGTAATCATCGGCAATGCTGCCTCCACCCAGAACGTATCCTGTTCTTTCGTCTACCGCCTCGTTATCGATTTTATCAATTAGTACCGGCCCCTGGGCACTCGCCAGAATTCTCGATGATTGTTGCCATCCGGTATATGGCGACAATTCCGCCGTGTACAACCGTCCCCCTGCGAGTGAGGTGGTCTGCGTCCCTTCCAGGGCCACTACCACCAAGTCAAAGCTTTGGCCTTTCGAAGCAGCCGGCGGAATAAGACCATATATCCTCACCACTGCCGTATCCCTGCTGCTGATGAGCTTATCGGCACTTATTGTGCTCAATTTCGGCAGCTGGCGAAGAATAAACTGTCTGAGATACTCCCTTATCTGGAGGGGGCATTCACTCGAGCCGGTCCCTGCAAGTCCCGCCACCAGCCCGTAACCTTCCACTGGAACGGGCTTAAACGCGACCACTTCCGCAACAGAACCTATTGTCCTGTCCAACTCTTCCGACAAATCGGATAATTGCGGTTTTTCTTTCGGGACACTGGTGCAACTTAACAACAAAGCAGCAATCAAAGCTGCTGCTGTTACCGCCTGCTTTCTTCCTGACATATTCATATAATAACCCCGATTACCTTTAGCTCATTACTCATTGCAGACTACATTAAGCTTCCATATTACCGCCGTCAAACGCGGTTGATACAGAAGATACGAGCTATATTTCTCAGTACTTCTGTTGTTTTCCGTGCCGTACGGCTTCTGTTACGAGCTACAGCCGACCCATTATCGTCTCTTGGTCTTGGCGCTGTCATACAAGGCTTCAACAGAATTAAGCCGTTCCTCAAGCACATCTATAGAAACAGGTATGTCCGGATACTGCTTGGCCAGGCGTATCAGGCTCTTATAGTCAGATATCATTCCGCGCATAATCTGCAATTGTTTAGTCCTGGTTTTCACCAGTTTTGCCTGCTTGGAGCGATAATCGAGAGAATCCAACAGCTTGTCGAATTTCAACCTCACTCGCTTGAATTTTCTCCCTGCCTGCTGAGCATCATTATTTACAACAACCGAGGCCTTTATCGCCTTCTGGTCAAGAAGAACGTCGTTTCGCAAACTGACAACTTTGTCAGCTATCCCGCACCTGGCCGCGTCCGCCGCTGGAAGCGTCAGAAGCGAGCCCTTCTTGCTCCACATGTGAACCACTTTCTGAGTGGCTTTCTTGTTCACGGACTCGAGGAAGATGCGGTCGCCGTTCTCGTCAACCTCAACAACCTCGATATCTTTATCGGCCATCGCCATAGCAAGCAAACCTGGCCTCTGATTCTGTTCCGCCAGCGATGCAAGATATCCTCTCCAGAATGAGCTTATCTTCTCTTCAACCGTCTCGCCATAGAGTTTTCCCACGTCCGCGGGACCTGTGGGTGTCTGTACAATTGCAGCTGCCGCCCCGATACCGGTATTCTTGGCCATATAAATTTTATCGCAGGCAAGGGCTATAGCCGCCCCGGCCGAGTATGCCCCTCCATATTTCCCGCCGCAGATAAAAGCCACCGTCTCACAGTGATTTAACCCGGTAATCACGCCGCATATCCGCTGAGCAAGGTCGACCCTTCCCCCCGGAGTATCAATTTCAATCAGGATAAACAACGGCCCCTTATTAGACGCTGAAACCAATGCCTTTTCAATCGCCTCCGTTTCTATCTCAAGCATTATGTCTTCTTTAATGGGGATAACCATCACATTATTACGTCGGCCGAGCCTGTCGCGTCGAACCTCGTAAGCAGCAAGGTCCAGGTGAAGCAGTCCTTTTTCTTCAGTATATACGGCCGTCTTATTTTCTCCCATCTGCTGTGTCACATAGCCGTGGAGAACTTCACCCCCCTCACGAGGTGTGAATGTATCCCCAAAACAGCCGGCCTGCCAGGCAAGCACAACACCAATAAAAATCGCCGCAAATCGACCCATCCTCAAATCCTTTAATTAATAACTAATACATTATAGCAAAATGCTCCGAAAAAGCCAAAAACCATCCGATTTGCCCCTTGTTTCACCTTCACTTCTTCAGACTGCTGTCTGTGAGCCAATTCGCCGCTTCCGAGCTTGTAAAGCCCAAAAAAGCACAATTCACATCGTGCCTGTTATATACTAAACGGGCTTTCCGCTTGTTCGAATTCGCGTAACAATACACGCACCCGTGTGGACAGGTATCATAAGCCCCGATATCCGTACTTTCCGTGCAGCCGCACTGCTCTCTGGTCGGCTTGGGACTATACGACCATTCGTCCAGTCCAAACAACTGCTGCACAATCCCACCGTCAATACAATGTGCCTTCTTAATCCGGGGCCCAATTAGATAGTCGCCACAACAGCTAAACATCTCAATCCCATAGCCGGCCGCTATTTCCGCTAATTCATTTGCCAGCTTTACTCTCAGTTCTTTGTCGGTCTGTAAGACTTTAATTCCATAATTCTTTTCGAATTCGGCACAGTTCCTCTTGACTTTGGCATATTCAACCATAAAACTAAAATAACATCGTCGCACGCAACCGGCCAATTCAGCAGCGATGTTCTCAAAATTCCTGACGTGAAAATCGTAGTCACTGACACTGGATATGATAATCGGGTCGTACCGCCAGTTTATGTGCTCCGCTGAGTACATCCGGCTTATTTTTTTAAGCGCTTCAATGGCGGCTTGCTTATCCACGTTGGATTCAAAAACACCCGGCAAAGCCGTTATGGTACAGTTGAAATAAAAATTGTATCCCATCTGCTCAATTACCTTAAGTTTGTTGACAAACGGGGCTAAATTCTTCGACCAGAACACAAAACACGCCACATCCGCCTGCCTTAGTGACACGAAATACTTCTGTCCTCCGAACGGATTGACTAATCCGGCAAAGCCCTCTTTAAGCCTGTTGATAAACCAATCACCATAAAATGCCGGTATGTCGGTCCTGCGGGATGCAGAAATAATTTGCCTCATTGCCCCAATAGAACTCCTTTCCCATTCCACTCATAAACAACAGCATCCCTGTGCGTTTTCTTTTCAACACCTCCCGTTTCATTTATAATAACAAATGATGTTAAGCCGAGCCAGGATATTCCGACATGTCCTTTTTCTGCCGGCCTTTCTACTGCTCATAACAGTCGGTTGTCGTAAGCACGAGCAACCAATAACTATAGTGTGCTTAGGCGACAGTCTGACACTTTGCGGCGGGCCGGATGGAAAATACTCCGATTGGCTGGCAAAGTGGCTGCCGAATGATACAATCATCAATAAAGGCCTTGAAGGCGATACGCTTGCTGGCGGCAGAGACCGTTTTCAGCGTGACGTACTGGACCTTCAGCCCGACATTGCTGTTATTGCGCTGGGCGCGAACGATTTCTGGCAAGGTAAAAGACAAATTCCACAGCTTAGAGCCGACCTTGAGGATATGCTATCGCGCGCCAAAGCTGCCAATATCAAGGTTATCGTCGCCAGCACTTTTGGTGGGCGAGATTATGCCAGCGAGGAAAAGTCGGAATTCGGCCCGGAGCGCTTCGATTTTGCTCATACCATTGCAGAAATGGAAAAGCAGCTAACTAAGAAATATAGCTGCGCGTATGTCCCGAATATGCAGGCCGATATCAAGCCCAACGGCCGAGTTCCTTACTGGCAGAACCACCTCCACCCCAACGAAATCGGCAACGAGTTTGTCGCCAAACGCATCCTCGAAGCTATCAAAACTGTAAAGCAAAAATAATCACCCGATAGCCCATGATTCTCAATAATGCCGGGTAGAAATCAGAAAAACCTGAAATTAAATGAACCAATTGAACAGCTTACAAGACTAAATAAAGTAGTAGATGAAAGATAATCTTTCAAACATCGAAAATCAGCTCCTGGTTATGGATGCCCAGGACGGCGATGCCGAGGCTATGGAAAAACTCGTGAGACGCTGGCAGAAGCGTCTCTGGCAGCACGCTTTTCGACTGACTTGTGACAGGCAGGCCGCCTGGGACGTTACACAGCAATGCTGGCTCGGCATTATAAAGGGTCTGAGAAAATTACACGACCCTGCGAATTTCAAGGCCTGGGCGTATGGAATAACAACAAACAAATCAATTGACTGGATTAGAAAAACAAAAGCTGTAAAGCATATCAGTATTGAAGGAATCGAAGAGCAACAGCACAAAGAGAAAAAAGACACCGGTATTAAAGAGCTGCTTGAAAAATTGGACATAAGAAAAAAAGCCGTCCTTAGCTTGTACTACATCGAACAGCTTAGTGTCTCGGAAATCAGCCTGGCATTAAGAATTCCAAAAGGAACAGTTAAATCACGGCTTCATAATGCAAGAAAAGAGCTTAAAGAACTCTGGCAACAATATTACGAATAAATTTTGGAGGTATAAAATGAACGACGAACAAATCAAAAAAATACTCGAAGATACCTATGATGACTCGAAAGAAGATACGGTACTATCGATAATAGGGCAACTCTACGGCAGAAGGATGCACTCCAGCTTGATTATTCACGCTGTATATTGCTCGTTTTTCTTTGCTCTGGCTATTGTTTGCGGCATCTTGTTCTTCAAAACCGACCAACTCCAATTCCAGATAATGTATGCCGCTCTTTTTGTCTGCTGTATACAGTTCGTCACTCACATGAAGACTGTATACTGGCAAACACTCCATAGAAACGGCACCAAAAGAGAGATCAAACGGCTGGAGCTTCGAATCGCTGAACTAAACGAAGCAGTGAAAAATAAGTAACTAAGGCTTTAGACCTTTACTTAACTTCTTGTATTATAAGAGCCCTTTCGCTTACAGTCTTTTCCTGTGAAAAGACCATCCATTTTACCCTAAAAATATTCCAGGCTTTTTTCTGGATTACCTGTTTCAAAAACGCTATTTTGATAGTAAACAGCAATTGGATTAATGAGCCTTGTATAAACATTACACAGGCCGTATAAGCTAAACACATACGTATAAAACAGGAGCAACAAAAATGAAATTAATGCTTAATCTGTTTTTAGTTCTTTGCCTGTTTACCTTGACGGGCTGTCAGAGCGCTTATTACAAAACGATGGAAAAATTCGGTTATCACAAAAGAGACCTGCTGGTGGACCGTGTCGAAGATGCCAGAGATGCACAGCAGGATGCCAAAGAGCAGTTTCAATCAGCCCTTGAAAAATTCACTGTAGTGATGAATTTTAGCGGTGGCCAACTCGAGGAAAAATACAAAGACCTAAAGGCCGAGTTTGAAAGCAGCGAGTCAAAAGCAAAGGCCGTGCGAAAACGTGTTGCAGAAGTCGAGGACGTGGCCGAGGCGCTTTTCGACGAATGGGAATCTGAGTTAAGTCAATACACCAATGATAACTTACGTCGCGCAAGTGAGCGAAAGCTCGAGCAGACAAACCGGCGGTATACGCAGCTTATTGACGCCATGAAGCGTGCCGAAGCCAAAATTGAGCCGGTACTTTCAGCCTTCCGCGACCAGGTACTGTTCCTAAAACATAATCTGAATGCCCAGGCCATAGCATCGTTACACGACGAACTGGCTTCCGTGGAAGCTGATATCGGGTCGCTGATTAAGGAGATGGAAGCTTCAATATCTGAGGCTGATGAATTTATCAAGGCGATGGTCCAGGAATAGAAACGGGAACCATTTTTTGTGAGGAGACAAACAATGAAAAACGCACATAAATTTCTGAAAATTGCTTTATTAGTAATTGTAGTATTGGTCTTTTCCGTTGTGGTTTTGATTCACCTTTTCGGCAACAGCATTATGAAGACAGGAATCGAAACTGCGGCAAGTAAAACGCTGGACGTAGGGGTTAGCATAGGTGATATGGATTTGTCAATCTTAGGTGGAAGCGTCGGCTTCCAGAATCTCATCATCGATAATCCACCGGGCTACCAGTATGACAGGCTGCTTGAAGTCGGCAAAGCCCGAATTGCAGTTAGTATAGGTTCCCTTCTAAAGGATACTGTTAACATAAAGGAAATTGTATTTGATAATGTCAATGTCGTCCTTGAACAGAAAGGAGTTACGAGTAACAATCTCCAGGACATTATCAAGGCGATACCACAGGGAAAACCAAAGCCCGAAAAAGCAGCAGAAAAACCCGCTAAAAAACTTCATATAGATAATCTGGAAATTACCAACATAACAGTCAAAGCCAAACTCCTGCCTGTCCCCGGCAAAGCAGATACTATTACCCTGAAACTCGACCCGATTCGGATGATCAATTTGGGCAGCGATAATAAGCTGGATGTGGCTAAGCTATCAGGCAAGATTCTTTTGGCTATTGCCACAGGCGTAGCAAAACAGGGTGTAGGACAATTACCCGAGGGTATGACAAATGCTATGAAAGCAACTTTGAGCGAAGCAGCAGATTTCGGTAAAGCCACTGTAGAAGAAGGCAAAAAACTTTTAGAAGAAGGTAAAAAAACCGGCGAAGAACTGATGGAAGGCATTAAGGATTTATTAAAGCCCAAGAAATAAAACGGCATTTTGACGAATTTGTCGGAGCACATAAATGGCTTATAAAAGCCTGTAGTAAATCAGAAATGGGGATTTTCCTTGCCTCTTGGCAATCACATAAATATAAAAAATTTTTGTTGCATATATGGTCAAATAACCATATAATGCAATAAAGCTATTTTAGAGGGCAATTATGGAGCCGCTGACGGGAAAACAGCAAAAAGTGCTAAAATACATCGAAAGCCGGTTGCACGAAAACAGCCCGCCGAGCCAGAGAGAAATCGCCCGGTACTTTGGCCTGGCTCAGAATGCCGTACATCAGTTGATAAGGTATTTAAAAAATAAGAGTTATCTGACAGATTCGGGCGGCCATAGAGGGCTCAGGCTGTCAAAGGCATACCTTGACAGAACAAGACAAACCGAAGGTATTCCTATCATAGGCAGAGTGGCGGCGGGTGAGCCGATATTAGCGGAAGAGAACATCGAAGGCTATGCGGACCTGAAGGAACTGTTCGGCAGGTCAAAAGACAACTTTATCCTGAAAGTGGTTGGCGACAGTATGGTCGATGAAGGAATTATGGACGGCGACTTTGTAGTGGTCAAGCCCGCTTCAACAATTGAAAACGGCCGGATAGGTGTGGTTTTGCTGGATGATGAGACAACCGTTAAAAGGGTATATGTTCAACGCGGCCGAGTGGCGCTCAAATCAGCTAATAAAGCGGCAGGCTATAAAACCAGATACATAAAACGAAGCAGTGGAAATTTTCGTATCGTTGGCAAGGTAATAAGTTGCTTTAGGCTGTTGGAAGGTGTGTAGTGAATGGATAGTCGGGTTTACATCGGCATAGCAGGCTGGTCTTACCCGGACTGGAAGGGAATTGTTTATACAGATTCAAAAGTCGACCAGCTCGAGTTTGTCAGCGGATTTGTGGACTGTATAGAAATCAACAGCACCTTTTACCGGCCGCCATCTGAAAGGAACGCTAAATCATGGCTGGTCAGGACATCCGAACGGCCGGATTTTTTCTTCACCGCAAAGTTGCACAAAGACTTTACTCACGAGGGCAAGATTGACGCTGAAATAGTAAAGCAGTTTCATAAAGGCCTCGAGCCTTTCCTACAGGCAGGCAAGCTAAAACATCTGCTCGTCCAGTTCAGATATGATTTTGCAGATACTAATCTAAGCCGGCGGCATTTAGCAAAGATAGTAGAGGCCTTCTCCGGTGCTTTCAGCCTTGCTGTAGAGGTAAGACACAAATCCTGGCAGATACCGGACGCGCTGGAATTTCTACAGGGGCTCGGAGTTTCAGTCTGCAACCTCGACTATCCGACCACCTGGAACTCGTTTGATATGCGGCTGTGTACCGTAGGTAAAAACGGCTACTTCAGGATGCACGGCAGGAATACAGAAAAGTGGTTCAGCAAAGAAGCCGGCAGAGATGAAACTTACAACTACTATTACAACGAAAATGAAATGACCCAGATAAAGCAGCGGGTAAATGAATTAGCCGGGGCATTTGAAACACTCACCGTAATTGCAAACAATCACTATCGTGGTGCCGAGCTTGCCAACGCCATTGAGTTAAAATGTCTCCTGACCGGCCAAAAGCAGCCCGTGCCGAAGGGACTTCTGCGGACATATCCGCAACTGGCAAAAATTGCCCTGGACCAGTAACAGATGCGAAATGGTTACCAAAGTAAAAACGGTTAATACGCCCGATTTGTCTGTGAAACACCGCCACTCTTTCTTTGAAGCGGTGGTGCCGGCGGGATTTCCTTCGCCCGCGACCGACTACGAGGAAGATAAGCTCGACTTAAATAAGTATCTGATTAAGCACCCGGCAGCCACATTTTTCATCAAAGTTGCAGGCGAATCTATGATTGGAGCGGGTATTCACTGCGGAGACCTCCTGGTGGTTGACCGCAGTCTCGAACCCAAAGATAAGAACGTAGTTATAGCAGTTGTCAATGGTGAGCTGACCGTTAAAAGAATCAAAATACGCAAAAGGAAAATCACCTTAGAACCGGAAAACGGAGATTTCCCCACCCGGGAAATCACTGAAGATACTCAGTTCGAGGTCTGGGGAGTGGTTACTAACGTGATACACAAGCTATGAATGAGATATTTGCACTTGTTGACTGCAATAATTTCTACGCCTCCTGTGAGCGGGTCTTTAATCCTAAATTAGAAGGCAGGCCGGTAGTCGTATTATCAAATAACGATGGCTGTGTCGTAGCCCGCTCAAATGAAGCAAAGGCATTAGGCATAGGTATGGGGGTCCCGGCTTTTGAGGTGAAAGACGTTATCGAAAAGAATAACGTTGAGGTCTTTTCTTCAAATTACGCCCTCTATGCCGATATGTCCAGCCGAGTTATGGAAACACTGTCAACTTTTACTCCCGATATAGAGATATATTCAATCGACGAAGCATTTCTTAATCTTGCAGGTTTTGGGGCTCCTTTGACAGACTACGGCCGGCAGATACAGCGAACCGTTAAGCAATGGACCGGCATGCCGGTATCAGTGGGCATAGGCAAAACCAAAACGCTGACAAAGGTAGCCAACTACATTACCAAAAGGTCTGGTAAGGCAAAAGGCGTTCTGGATTTGACTGATGCACCATACCTGAGTAAAGCCCTGGCCAAGACCCCGGTCGAAAAAGTATGGAACGTGGGTATAAAAACAGCCATAAAATTAAAAAGAGCGGGATTGAAGACCGCGCTTGATTTAAGCGGCGCAGATATAAGCTGGATTAGAAATAAATTCGGCGTTGTGGGGGTAAGAACTGTCTATGAGTTAAGAGGCATCTGCTGCTATCCGCTGGAGGATAATCCACCGGCCAAAAAAACAATCTGCGTCTCACGTATGTTTGGAAAACCGGTGGAGTCGGCTGAAGAACTAAAAGAAGCAGTTTCAAGCTATGCCTCAAGAGCAGGCGAGAGACTCCGCCAGGAGCATTTGGCTGCCGGTGTAATGACCGTATTTGTTACGACCAGCCGATTTATCAAGGACAGATATTTTAACTCGCGTACCATTGGATTTCCCGTTGCTACGAACGATACGACGGAGCTGATTCACGGCGCTTGCGGATGTATTGAAAAATTGTACCGAAAAGGCTGCGAGTTTAAGAAATGCGGAATTACACTAAGCGCCCTTGTGCCTGAAAAAGAGGTTCAAAGAAATTTGTTCGATGGTGTTGACCGGGAAAGGTCTCAGAGGCTTATGCAGGCAATAGACGCCGTCAACAGCAGATTAAGCTGTCCTCTTCAGTGGGCGGCGGAAGGAATAAACCAGCCCTGGCAGGTGAAGTTCCGCAGACGCTCTAATCGATATACAACCCGCTGGGATGAACTGTTAGAAGTAGCGTAGCGAATGCAGAACGACTGTGCCGTTCCGCCGTAAGGCGTCCCTTACGGGAGTAGCGCAGCGAAGAACGGAGAGGGCGGGCACGACTACGCCGTCGCTTCGGCTGGTGAAATTCTTTTTATTTCTTCTTAACTAACTCTACCCCTTCTTTAGAAGCGGTTTCATTAATGATTGCTTTAAGAGTTCGAGCCTTATTTTTAACATCGTCTTTCCCGATTTTATCTGTTTTGATTTTCCGGGTTGCTTTGTCTAATGAACTTGTTAGGCCTGTTAAATCAAGTAAGGTTGCTGCTTTGCAGAAAAAACTCCTCGACCTACCATCGTCAAAATTCTTTATCATTGTTTCCAGTAATTTAATTCGACTTCTCTGCTGTTCTATGAATTTTTTAATTCCATGTTTTTTTATAAAATTCAAATTCGGTATAACTTTTTTACTCGATGGATAAGAAGAAGATTCTTGCAATTGCTGATATTCTTCGTCGCTTTTGAATTTAGAGCATGGAAATTCAGGACATTCGGCACAAACCTCAAGATTTTTTTTCTTAACACAGCAGGTTATAAAAGAACAAGATGGGTGCTTATTGAAAAAATTGGGCCCGGCACACCCCGGACATCTTGAAGCCCCCACTGTATAGTATCTTGGGCATAAACCACAATCTAAACCGCAGCAACCAATAGTTGGATAAGTTTTTTTAGGTATATTCATTTTAGTTTTATTTTTTCAAATATACACCAGTCCTTGTTCGCCACCAGCGAGCTATGCAGACTGGAGGCGGGGGGATTCGAACCCCCGTCCCGAGATGTTTCAAACCAAGCATCTACATGTTTAGTCGCTTCATTGTTTTTTCGCCTTACCAACCGCCAAACGACAGGCAATCGGCTCGGCTATTTCGGTGAGATTTCGCCTTACCGGCCCGAACAACCGGCTCGGCTAGCCTGTTATCTGACGCCCATATCAGACCCACAGACATGGCCTGAAAGGACGGGCCGCTAATTAAGCAGCCATTCGCAACTGATAGTTGCCAATTACATTTTTGCCGGATGATTAGCCAGGCCAACCGGCGTCCTGGACATGCAGCTTGACCATCCGCCATCCGGTCGAAGCCATTCGCCCCCGTATTCACTTTTCAAAACGCTGCTGGTTTGCCTGCTGATAAACTCCTGCCGATGTATCGCTAACGAATACACGTTATTATACCACATTATTACGGTATATCGAAATAAAAGTTTGAATCGAAAAGCGGGGCTAAGAATCCGTACGAGCATCGGGTATTTGTTACAAAAAATGAACACAGATGTTTACTAATATCAACATTAACAGCAATCGCCCTATAATTCTGCTATTAAACAAGTTATAAAAGTCGTTTCAATAACATCACCCCAGTTTGTTGATTTTTCGCAACACAGATTCCCAGCTAATATAACGGCTTTTTTCACGCAAAACCGGACAATACCTAAAGGCCGCAGGACAATACCGCTTTATGAACTTTTAATGAGGATGCCCAATTAAATTACTAAAAATGCAGCCCCCGGATTATTTGGGTACAGATTTTGCACAATTTATGGGACTGGCTGTATATGTATTATAGAGTGACATCAAATATGGGTGATTGAAAAGGGAAGGAAAGAACTATGGACGAGGCGAGCTTAGAAGAAAAACTCAACGAATTGGTCAAAGAATTCGGGGGTATGAATAACCCGCAATACAGAAAATTGGCAATCCTGGCCAGACAAGCCCAGGCGAATCATGAAAAACTCCAGCAAAGTGTCGGACGTTTGCAGGAATCGCTGGACTATCTGCGGATATGTATTAAGTATCAGCTGCTGGATCTCGAGGCGACGCGCAGAGAAAACGCATATTTGAGGAAACTACTCGAAGAAAGAGACAGTTAGCCGATTCAACTATATATAAAAGCAGCGAGCTTACAAGGACTGTTAGGCGCGTTTATTTTGAAACGTTTTGCTTATCAACTTATAGCCAAGCGGGCCTGATGCACCCACGAACTAATGCGATGGAATCCTCGGCGCTAACTTGCCTGCCATAGAAGCAATTCATACTCTGCTTTATTCTACCTGCGGCGCGGGACTTTGTGGCTGCATCTGCTGTTGTTGCTGCATCTGTTGTTGCATCATCTGCTGCTGCATCATCATGAACATACTCATAATTTCAGTTAAATGCTCCTTTGGCAAAGCGACATCCACCACCAATTTGCCGTCACCAACCTTGCCTGCAATATTGAAGTTGCTTTTGGTTGGGATATCAAGCTGCGGCATTGGCACAGGCATAAAAGCAGTGAACACCTTGAAAAGTCGCAGATAGTTATACGTAACGAGAAAATCGGCTTTTTCGGCACCGGGCAGCAGTGCCAAAGCCGCTTTGATTTCAGAGCAAGTTTGTTTAGAACCACCGGTTTTGACCTGGTCTATCAGCCGTCTTACAGCCGCGTCAGGGTCATCAGATATTGCACAAACAGAAAATTTATCGACCAGCGCCCATCTGTAATCAAAACCCTGGCCGTACATCGCATTAATCATCTGTCCCTCCGGCGAATTCGGGTCCATTGACTCCATTGCGAACTTCGCTGAGTCTATTGAAGCACCCTTATAGCTACCAACACCACGCTTGATTTCAAAGTTGGTCTTCACTCCCATTTTCTGGTAGAAGGAAGTAATGCAGTTGTCCTTATTAAACATCTCAACACTTTTATCGAGGGCTTTGTTGTATTTATCGGCATCCTTAATCGCAATAACATAATCAGCCACAAAAGGCGACTTGGCTGCCATGTCAATTGAAAATGAACAAACCACAGGGCCGGCAAGAGAATCAAAGAAATCCGCTGCGATAGTTTTCATTTCTGCCGTCTGTTCCGCGGTAACGCTCTCTCCGGAGAAAGTTGCAAACAGCTCAACTCCCTTTTCATTTAGTTTCTTCCAGCAAGGCGAACACATATTTGCTGCAAAATTCATCACCGCACCATCTTTGAGGTACCCCAACAGGTTATTTTCCTGTTTCGCTCCCGGAGCGGCAGTGAACATATTCCCCATATCCGTGCCGGGCATGGCGGTAATTGTTTCGGTAATATACAAGACCGCCGGTTGTGGTTTGACTGCTATGCTTAAAGACTTCGTTTCCTTCATCAGGGTATCGAGAACATCACCATACATATCCATTATAGCAGACATGTCACCACCTGGTGCGGTCGCCTGCATTGTCTTCATGCTCTGTTTCGCCTCTTCAAGGCCGGATTTAATTACTGGGCCGAAGACTTTGGAGGCCAATTGGACATTTCCAAAGGCCCAAAGTGGTACCTCCGTGGCCTGCTTGAGCTCCTCAACACCAAGGGTGCCGCCCAAACCACTGTCCTTGCCAGGAGAAATAAGTGCTGCCGTCGCCAGCAGTCTGTCGTAACTCTTCTCAGAGCTTAAAAGAGCATATTTGCCAAGAGACTTGATTAACATTGTTTTGGTCTGTCCGGTCATTCCCCCGCCGCTCGTGATTTTACAAACACCCTTCGCATCCGGCTCGCTGCAATTCTGATTGCCGGCGACAAATTGCTTGAAATCCGTAATAGGAATTAAGGCCCCGACGAACATATTTTCCACTTTGGGTTCCACGGCTTCACCGGGAAGTAACAAACCAAATATCGCGAAATTACCGGCGGTATTCACATTAGCCAGCATCGGGTCGCCTAACTGGCCCGCAAGCTGCATCCGTGCCATCATTGCCATTGGCATTGGAGAGGCACCAGCTAAAAACTGGTCTATCATGCCAAGACTATAGTCAAAATTGTTTACCCGAACACAGAACAAACTCTGTGCCGGCACGCTCTTGAGCAGTTCATCGCCTGTTGTCTGGGCCAAAACCGGTACAGTAAAAACAAAAAGGACCAGTAATACTGCTGCGAGAACAGCTCTTAAATGCTCTCGTTTGGACATTGTTTGTAACTCCTTAATATTAATGTTAGAAAACTCTCTTATTAGAAACATCAGAATTATAACCTGTAAGATACCTATTACACGAAAAAAGTTGTGAAAAAGCTGGAAATTCCCAGATACAGATTAGCAGCAATACCGACAGATTACTACTACGAGATTGTATTTTGGAGTCAAAAACGTGGATTTCTTGGAATCAGGCGAAAAGTCTGCACTATGTTTTGTCGATACAAACTATACTGAAGAAATAATTAGGCTGAGAGGAACAGATTCGGCTTAACGCAAGTATGTAAATAATAGAATTATACTGCTCTAAAAGGAGCAGAAACAGGGATTATTAACGCCTTGACAAATTGGTTGATTGGTGTATAATGGTACTGTAGGAAAATACCCGCTATCCCTGGTGGATTTAACCAAAAGAGTTTTTGAGGTATGAAATGTTCGAGCGTTTTACAGACCGTGCCCGAAAGGTTATGGCGCTGGCCAATCAGGAAGCACAGCGATTCAACCATGAATACATAGGGACTGAGCATATTTTACTGGGACTGGTTAAAGAAGGCAGCGGCGTGGGAGCTACCGTCCTGAAAAATCTTGATGTGGATATCAAGAAACTTCGACTCGGAGTAGAAAAGCGAGTCAAGAGCGGCCCCGACATGGTGACAATGGGCAAACTGCCACAGACTCCACGTGCCAAAAAGGTCATCGAATATGCTATCGAAGAGGCCAGAGCACTTAATCATAATTACGTGGGTACTGAGCACATTTTGTTGGGTCTTCTGCGAGAGACTGAGGGGATAGCAGCTCAGGTTCTAATGGACCTTGGCTTGAAGCTCGAAGAAGTCCGTCAGGAGGTTTTGAATTTGTTAGGAGCTGACGTGGATGCCGGGCCGACCGGTCTTGGAATGAAGATGGGACCGACGATGGGTCGCGCCAAGCCGAAAAGCAAGACGCCGGCGTTGGACAGTTTCGGCAGAGACCTTACACAACTGGCCACTGACGACGAGCTTGACCCTGTAATCGGCAGAGAAACCGAGATAGAGCGCCTGATAC